>SHYY01000005.1 GCA_009692555.1 Myxococcales bacterium | reverse complement strand
CCTTTGCGGTCCTGCAACTCGCCTTGGAAGACACCCGGCGACAGGCCATGGAGTTGCTGACCCGCATCGTGGAGATGCTCACGCGCTTGTGCCGGAGAGGTCATCCCCCGCGCGAGAGTGCCCCTGAATCGACTACGACTACGACTACGACTCCGTGAGCGGAGGGACCCCCTTCTCCGTTAAGCACCCCTCCCGCTCGCTCAGGTAGATCTGCGTCGTGTCATGGTGTATGTAGACACCGCCCAGGGCGGGCGTCGAACCCCTAGCGGAAAATCCAGCGGATCGCCTTCAACATCCGGCCGTAGAGCTTGTCGGAGTAGGGGTACCACCACAGTTCGCGCCGGAGGGCGAGGCGGTCGTAGTTGACGTGGCGCACCTCGCACAGGTCGCGCAGCCCCTGCGGGCCGTGGGTGCGCCCGAGGCCGGACTGCTTGACACCGCCCCACGGCGTCTCGGGGGCGCCGTAGGTGAGCAGGCAGTCGTTGACCATCACCGACCCGGCCTCGATGCGCTCGGCGATCCGGCGCCCCTTCTGGGTGTCCTTCGTGAAGACGTAGGCCATCAGGCCGAGGTGCGAGTCGTTCGCCAGGCGAACCGCCTCCTCCTCGTCGCGCACCTTCATGATCGGCATCACCGGCCCGAAGATCTCCTTCCGCATCACGTCCATGTCCTGGCGGCAGTCGCCGAGCACCGTCGGGGCGAAGAAGAGGCCGTCGCCGCCGAGGCGTGCTCCACCGGTCAGCACCTTGGCCCCCGCGCCCACCGCCTGCTGCACCCGCTCCTCGACGATCTCCATCTGGCGGTCCCAGGTCATCGCGCCGACGTCGGTCTCGCCGCGCGCCGGATCGCCCTGCCGGAGCCTGGAGGTGGCCTCGACCACCTTGCGGGTGAGCTCCTCGTACACCGACTCGTGGGCATAGACGCGCTCGACCGAGACGCACACCTGGCCCGAGTTGGCGAAGGCGCCCCAGGCGAGAGCGCGCGCGGTGCGATCGAGATCGGCGTCGGCGCAGACGATCGCGGGCGCCTTGCCGCCCAGCTCGACGGTGCACGGGATGAGCCGCTCGCCGCACGCCGCCGCGACCCGCTTTCCCGTCGCTGTGGAGCCGGTGAAGATGCAGTAGTCGATCCCCGCGTCGATCAGCGCGGCGCCGGTGGGACCGCGCCCGGTGACCACCTGGAAGAGATCGGCCGGGAGGCCGGAGGCGTCGTACAGCTCCTTGGCCTTCCGGGCGATCAGCGGGGTCATCTCCGACGGCTTGACCACCACCCCGTTGCCGGCGAGGAGCGCCATCACCGCCTCGCCCATCGGGATCGAGAAGGGGAAGTTCCACGGCGCGATGATCCCGACCACTCCACGCGGGACGAAGTGCAGGTAGCTCCCGCGGTTCTTGAGGAGGTGGAGCGGGATCGGCTCGGGGGCGAGGATCTTGTGGGCGCGTTTGCCGAAGTAGGTGGCGAGATCGGCCACCAGCATCACCTCCATCGTGAGGGCCTCGCCGCGCGTCTTGCCCCCCTCGCGGCTGATCGCCTCGCAGATCTCGTCGGCGCGGCGGACGATCACGTCGCGCAGCGCACCGATGCGGTGGGCGCGCTCGCGCACCGGGAGGGCGGACCACTGGCGCTGGGCGTCGCGGGCGCGCGCGACGGCGGCGCGCACCTCGTCGACGCTCTGCTCGGGCACCTCGCCAAGGATGGCGCCGGTGGCCGGGTTGCGGCTGATGATGACGTTTTTTTGTGAACCCTGCTCCTGCTTCGCAGCGACGGCGCCCATCGGAGGCCTCCTCGGAATGTGGGGGAAGCTATACCCGGCGGATCGGGCCGGTCAAGCGCCGGCTGTGCTGTGCTGACCGCACATCACCTTCTCCCGTCGACGTTGACGTATCGCCGCTTCCTCGGCGTTCAGCCCGATGCGCCCAACCGCAAGGAGGTCGAGAAGTTCATCGCTGACGCGGAGGAGGAGGTCGCGCGCGGGAAGGCCGCTGTCCCCCCGACCGGGCCCCTCGCCCCCGCCAACTCGCCACCACCCCCACCGACGGTCCCTGCGCCCCCGGCACCGGCTACCGTCACCCCGCCACCGCCACAGAGCGCCGGCGCGCCCGCCGCCCCGTCGGCCGCCCCCGTCGAGGGCGCCCCGATCTACCAGCGGCGGTGGCTCTGGACCGCGGTCGCAGCGGTGGTCGCCGTAGGCGCGGGCGTCGGCCTTGCCCTCGCCTTTACCCTCCGCGACGACGCCAGGGTCCCCTCGAGCGACCTCGGCTCGATGACGCTCACCTTCCACTGAGAAACCCAAGGGGAAACCTGATGCGAACCCTGTGTGCCCTGCTGCTCGTCGGAACGGCCGCCGGATGCGCCGACGGCACAAGCTCCGTGTCCTCCCACGAGACGGTCGCCGCCGCGCCGCTGCGGATCTCATCGATCCGTCGGCGAACCTCCCCCTCCGTCGCGGTCTTCACCGGAGCCTGCCCGAGGCCATCGATGAGATCCCGCGCAAAACGAGCGCGCTCCCGCGCGGACAGCCGGCTGGCCGCTTCCACGGCGGCCGCGAATCGGTTCATCCTGGGCATGCGCCAACGATAGGGCACTCGGCGCCCGGAGCGAAGGCAGTGGCCGGAGCCAGGGCGCGGTTCCCGGTTGTAGGGACAGGCGGTGGGCCCGGGATCGTCTCCATCTCCCGCTGGCGTCGCGAGCGGGAGAGGGAGACAACCGTCCGCCTGCGGGAACGCTTGACCCCACTCCCGAACATCGATAGCGTCCCCCTCCATGACTCGCCCCCGGTCGCTGCTCGTCGCGGCGGTCGCCATCTTCCTCGGCGGCTGCAGCGACTTCCTGAACAAGTTCACCACCGACTCCACCGCGCCCGTCCTCAAGATCGCCTCGCGATCGATGGACGCCGAGAGCGACACCACCTTCGCCCGCGAGGCCGCGCCGGGGAGCCTCAAGACCGTCGACGGCTTCCTGATGGCTTCGCCGGAAAACCCGGATCTCCTGGAAATCGTCTCCCAGGGCTACACCCAGTACGCCTTCGGCTTCCTCGAGGACGACCTCGAGATGCTCCCCGAAGGCGACTCGCCGCAGCGCCAGGCCCTGATCGACCGCGCCACCGGCATCTACGATCGCGCCCACCAGTTCGCCCTCCGCCTGGTCAAGCTCAGCGACGAGAACTTCCCGAAAGCGCTCCAGGCCGACACCGCCACCCTCGAGCAAGCGTTGACGAATCTCAAGCCGCCCTCCGCCCCCGGCCTCTTCTGGGCCGGCCTCTCGATGGGCTCCGCGATCAACCTCCACCGCGACGACATGGACCGCGTCGCCGACCTCCCGCGCGCCATCGCCCTCCTCGAGCGCGCCCACCAGCTCAACGCCGACTACTTCAACCACGGTGCCGCGATGTCCCTCGGCGTGGTCTACGCCTCGCAGGGCAAGGCCGTCGGCGGCAACCCCGACAAAGCCAAGGTCTACTTCGACGAGGTGATCACCGCAACCAAAGGCCGCTACCTGATGGCCCAGGTGCTCTACGCGCGCTTCTACGCCACCGTCACCCAGGACCGCGAGCTGTTCGTGAAGACGCTGACGACCGTGCTCGCCACGCCGCCCTCGGTTTGGCCCGAGCAGCGCCTCGCCAACGAGCTCGCCCACCGGCGGGCCGCTCGCTACCTGAAGCAGGTGGACGACCTCTTCTAGACCGCATCCGAATATTTCCCCGCGCAGCGCCGTCCGAGCAGCGCGGGCCGAAGCCCCCGAGGAGACCCCATGAACCGCTCGCGACGCGCACTGATCCTGTTTCTTGGCACCTCCCTTGCCATGGCGCTCGCACCCGGCGCCGCCGAGGCCCAGGACGTCAAGATCCTCAAGGTGGCCACCCTCGCCCCCGAGGGCTCGTCGTGGATGAAGCTGTTCCACGAGTGGGCCACCAACATCGAGAAGCGCGCCGACGGCAAGGTGAAGATCAAGTTCTTCGCCGGCGGCGTGGCCGGTGACGAGCGCGACGCGGTGCGCAAGATGCGCCTCGGCCAGCTCAGCGGCGGCGCCGTCACCGCGGTTGGCCTGGGCCTGATCCAGCCCGAGGTTCGCCTCCTCGAGCTGCCCTTCCTGATCCGCAACTACGACGAGCTCGACTACCTCCGCGGCACCCTCGACGTCGAGCTGCGCAAGAAGTTCGAGGAGAAGGGCTACATCCTCCTCGGCTGGGGCGACGTCGGCCCGGTGCACCTCTTCACCAACATCCCGGTCAAGTCGAAGGAGGACCTCCTCAAGACCAAGATCTGGGCCTGGACCGACGACCCGATCGTGAAGGGCCTGTTCGGCCTGATCGGCCTGAAGGGCGTTCCGCTCGGCGTCCCGGATGTGCTCCCGAGCCTCCAGACCGGCCTCATCGACGCCTGCTACGGCTCGCCGCTCTCGACGATGGCGCTGCAGTGGCACTCCAAGGTGAAGTTCATCACGTCGATGGTGATCTCGCAGGCGACCGGCGCCACGGTGCTCAGCAAGAAGGCGTGGGACGAGCTGCCGCCCGACGTGCAGGCGATCGTCATGGAGGAGTCGAAGGCGCTCCAGACGAAGACCCTGAAGCAGGTGCGCGCCGACAACGAGAGCGCCCTCAAGAAGATGGTGGCCCAGGGCATCCAGGTCGTGCCGACGCCGGCGTCGGTGGTGCAGGAGTTCGCGGAGGGGGCGAAGACGCTCGGCACCAATCTCGAGGGGCAGGTCTACACCAGGGAGTTCCACCAGCGCGTCGAGAAGCTGGTCGCCGACTATCGGCTGAGCAAGAAGTAGATGCAGGCGCACGAGCGCAAGCTCGGGCACCACCCACCGCCCGACTTCCCGATCGCGCTGCGCGGGATCGCCGCCGTATCGCGCCTCCTCGCCGTCCTCGAGGGGATCGGGATCGGGGTGTGCCTCACGTCGCTGGTGGCCCTCGCGGTCTACCAGTTCGCTGCGCGCAACCTGAACATGCACCACATCACCTTCCTCCCGCCCGCGCCCGACTGGGCCGACGGCGTGATCCGCCACTCGGTGTTCCTCCTGGGCTTCCTCGGCGCCGCCTACGCCACCTACACCGCGCGTCACATCCGGATCGACGCCGTCACCAGGATGGCCCCGCCCATGGGGCGCCTGATTCTGCGGATCCTCACCACCCTCGCCGCGCTGGCGCTCCTCTATTTCCTCGTCCGCGCGTCGCTGGGCTTCTACCGCGTGTGCCTCGAGGAGGAGGGCGAGGCGAGCATGAAGCACGAGATCTTCACCTCCTCGCGCGGCGCGATCGTGATCATCGCCGGCTTCTGCCTGATCGCCTTCCACTTCTTCGTGCAGCTCATCCTCGATTCGGTGTGGGTGATCCGGAGGCAGCCCCCGCCCGCCGACTGGATCGCCGAGGCCACCCACGGCGGCGACGCGGCTGCCGACGAAACTCCCGCCTTGGCCACCTCCCCCGAAGGCGCGCAGTCATGACCCTTCCGATCCTCGGAGTGATCCTCTTCGCGCTGCTCGGACTACCGCTCTTCTGCTGCCTCGCCGCGCTCGGCCTGTTCGGCCTGCACCACAACCAGACCCCAATCGCCGGCGCGATCGCCGACGTCTACCGCCTCGCCGGCGCCGAGGCGGTCAGCCTCTCCACCATCCCGCTGTTCACCTTCGCCGGCTACCTGATGGCCTCGGCCAGGACCGCGCAGCGCCTGATCCGCATGTCCGAGGCGATCCTCGGCTGGCTCCCGGGCGGCCTGGCGGTGATGACCGTCATCACCTGCGCCTTCTTCACCACCTTCACCGGCGCCTCGGGCGTCACCATCGTCGCCGTCGGTGGCCTGATCCTCCCCGCGCTCCTCAAGTCGGGCTACCCGTCGCGCTTCTCGCTCGGCGTGGTGACCTCCTCCGGCGCGATCGGCCTCCTCTTCCCCCCGTCGCTGCCGCTGATCGTCTACGGCATCGTCTTCGGCCTGAACTACGGAAACTACGCCAAGGGGATGGAGGAGGTCGCCGAGTTCTCGATCGAGCGCTTCTTCTTCGCCGGCGTCGTCCCCGGCCTCGTCCTGGTCGGGATGGTGATCCTCTACTGCGTCTTCACCGGCTGGCGGCAAAAGGTCCCACGCACCCGCCCCAACGTCGCCGAGTTCTTCCGCGCGCTGTGGGAGGCGAAGTGGGAGGTGCCGATCCCGTTCGCGATCATCGGCTCGCTCAAGTTCGGCCTCGCCACCATCCCCGAATCGGCCGCGCTCACCGCCCTCTACGTGTTCGTGGTCGAGGTCTTCATCTACCGCGAGATCAACATCCGGAAGGACCTCCTCAAGATCACCCGCGAATCGATGACCCTCGTCGGTGCGATCTTCGTCAAGATCGCCGGCGCCACCATCCTCACCGCCTGGTTCGTCGACGCCGGCATCCCGCAGGCGCTGTTCGAGTGGATGGGGCAATACGTCCACTCCACCTGGACGTTCCTGATCGTCCTCAACATCGTCCTGCTGCTCGTCGGCTGCCTGATGGACATCTTCTCGGCCATCGTCGTCGTCGTGCCGCTGATCGTCCCCGCCGTCGGCATCTACCACCTCGACCCCTACCACCTCGGCGTGATCTTCCTGCTCAACCTCGAGATCGGCTACCTGCTGCCACCCGCGGGCCTGAACCTGTTCATCGCCGCCTTCCGCTTCAACCGTCCGATCACCGAGCTCTACCGCGCGGTGCTGCCCTTCATCCTGGTGATGTTCGTAGCCCTCGCGCTGGTCACGTTCATCCCGAAGCTCACCGTCGTGCCCGACCTGCCGAAGCACATCAACGTCCCCGCCGTCGCCGCCCCCGCCGCGCCCGAAGAGGCGCCGCCACCCAGTATTCCTTGACCGAGCGCCGTCCCGACCCCACGATCATGAAGACCTGCCGAACAATCCCCCCCGTCGCCAGGCGAGCGATCTGCGGCGCAGGGGGTCGTCGCTCGTCGGTCACATGGTCCCGCCATGCTCCCTCCTCGCTCCTCGCCCTGCTTGCAGCTAGCTCGCCTGGCTTGGTCCAGGATTGATCGACAGGTCCTGGGCTGAATGCTGCTCGCGCTCCTCCAGGCGGTCCGCCCGCGCCAGTGGGTCAAGAACCTCTTCGTCGGCGCGCCGGTGCTGTTCGCCAAGGCCCTCACCGACGGGCGAGCCGCCACGCGCGCAGCCGCGGCGGTGGCCATCTTCTGCCTGATCGCGAGCGCGGTCTATCTCTGGAACGACCTCGTCGACGTCGAGAAGGACCGCGCCCACCCGCGCAAGAAGAACCGCCCGATCGCCTCCGGCGCGCTCTCGATGGACGCTGCCAAGGGCTTCGCCGCCGCCTTCGCCACCGTCGGCCTCGCCCTCGGCTTCGCCCTCGACTGGCGCTTCGCTGCCGTGTGCGCCCTCTACCTCGCGCAAAGCTTCGCCTATTCGCTGGTGCTCAAGCGGATCCCCTACGTCGACGTGATGGTGATCGCTTCCGGCTTCCTCTTGCGAGTCTACGCCGGGGCCTTGGCGGTCGGCGTCCACGCCTCGCCGTGGCTGCTCCTCTGCACCGGCTTGCTCGCCTGCTTCCTCGGCTTCGGCAAGCGCGCCCACGAGCTCTCCACCGCCGGGGCTCGCGGCGTCGAGCAGCGCGCGGTGCTCACCGCCTACCACCCCACCCTGCTCCGCATTGCGCTCTACGCCACCGGCGCCGCAACTACCTTGGCCTACCTCGCCTACACCCTCGACGAGCACACCCGGACCTTCTTCCACACCACCCGCATGGTCTGGACCGTCCCGGCGATCGCCATCGGCGTCACCCGCTACCTGATGCTGGTCGCGGGGCGCCCCAAGGCCGAGTCACCGACGGAGGAGATGCTACGCGACCCGCTGTTTCTTGCGAACCTTGCGGTGTGGGTGGCGGCGGTGCTTGCGATCATCTACCTCGCGCACGGTTGAGCCCGACGGCAGCGGCACCATCAGCACCCGCTCCATTCCGTTGTGCCCGATCCGCCGCGCCACGGCCGGCGACATGTCGATCATCGCGCGCCGGGGGCCGCGATCCCCCACCGTCGCCACCACCGACCGCCCGGTGCGAAGGTTGTAGATCCAGACCAGCGAGTGGCAGGGGAGCGTGTTGTGGGCGACCACCAGCTCGCGGTCGTCGATCTCGCGGTGCATGCAGGCGAGGTTCGAGTGGGGGTTGTGGGCGTCCCAGGTCGAGGAGCCGAAAACCGTCCCGATCCCGGTCTTTCCGGTCGCCATCAGCGACAGCAGAAGTATCAATTTAACCATGGGTCCTCCGGGCTTGGGTTATCGGGCGGAAGGGCGGCAGCGGGGCCCGCAAGGGGCCCGAAAATTGGTTGGAGCACAAACCTCCTGGAAAGGAAGCGGACGGTAACAGAAGAAATTGCGGATGGGGGAAAGAAAACTTGACAGCCCGGACGGGAGCTAGATCGCGGGGGCGATCCCCACCGCGGCTTCGCGCCGCGCGGTGGCGGCCTGGCTGGCGCGCTTGCGCTCGGCCAGCGAGAGGAACCCGACGGCGACGAGGATGAAGAGCAGCGAGACCCAGTCCTTCACGCTCGGAAAGGCCCCGCCGAACGCGAACGCGAGGATCAGCGTCGCGGTGGTGCCCGCCACCAGCGACGTGAGCCGGTTGACCAGGCCGGCGAAGGTGGCCGTCTTGCCCTTGAACATGAAGATGAACACCGAGAAGAACGCCACCATGCCGTAGGCGCCGCCGGCGAGGAGCGCCCAGCCCCACAGCGGGCGCGGCGCGACGATCGCCTGGTGGAAGACGCTGATCTGGACCAGCCTGGAGGCCGAGAAGAAGCAGGCGATCCCGACCCCCAGCATCACCACCGCGGCGGCGATCTGCTCGACGGCGAAGAAGCCCTTGTTGTCGAGCTTCACCCCCGCCGCGCGGGTGTTCTTGAAGTAGTTCATCAGGTAGATCCGGATCGCGTAGGCGACGATGTAGCTGCCGAGGATGGTGACCGCCGCCGGCGAGTGCACGAAGTCGAAGTCACCCGCCTTCACGCCGCCGAGGCCCACCGCCACCGCGCCCAGCGCGAAGGCCACCGCCACGTCCTCCTCCCGGTACACCTTGCGCTTGAGGATCCCCTGCCGGATCTGCAGCGCGTCGACGGCGCGGCTGATCACGATCACGCTCCCGCGCATCATCACCATCGCCACCATCACCGAGATCCCGAGCGTGTACATCAGCGTCGTCGTCGGGATCACCACCGCGGTGCAGATCCCCGAGGGAATGATGTAGAGGTACTCGCGGGGGAAGCGCAGCCCGCCCCAGGTGATCGGCCCGTTCGACTGGAGGCGGTACCAGCGCAGGGCGAGGACGATGGCGAGGCAGATCGAGGTGCCCCCGGCGGTGCTGTAGACGAGGAACTCGACCCCGTCCATCCCCGGGAAGCCGTCCGCGGGCTTGCCGAGGAAGTACTTCACCGTGACGCCGGTGACCACGTAGAACGAGAAGTAGCAGGCGCAGAGTTGAAGGAGCTGCCGGGTGCTTCCTTCGCCCCCCTTCGCGCCCTGCACCCGTCAGCCCCCGTGGAGCTCGTCGAGGAACAGCTTCTTCACGCGCCGCCAGGCGTCATCGTGGGCGAGCTTGTTGTAGGAGCCGCGGGCGTCGCAGAAGAAGCCGTGGCCGGCGTTCGGGTAGGTGAAGATCTCGTTGCGGGTGCTGTGCTTGTAGAGCGTCTGGCGGATGGTGTCGACCTGCCGCTCGTCGATGAAGTGATCGTCGCCGCCGAAGAAGAGCAGGATCTTGCCCTTTATCCCCTCGCTGCGGTCGACGGTGGCCGCCTTCTCCCCGAGGCCTCCCGTGGCGATCCCGCCGCCATAGAACGAGGCGGTGGCGCGGAGGCAGCCGGTCGACGCCACGAGGTAGGCGACGTGGCCGCCGATGCAGAAGCCGATCGCGCCGATGCGGTCCGCGCGCACGTCGTCGCGGTGGCCGAACGCGGCGATCGCGGCGTTCGCGTCGGCGATCACCTCGGCGGCCTGGAGCTGCGGGATGAGGGTCATCCCCTTCTGCATCCCCTCCTCGTCGTACCCGAGCTCGATCCCGGGCGCGGTACGATGGAAATAGTCGGGCGCGAGGGCGACGTACCCCTCCGCCGCGACCCGGTCGACGATCGATCGGATGTGGGCGTTGACCCCGAATATCTCCTGGAACACCAGGACGGCCGGGAAGCGCCGCGGCCCGTCGGTGACCGGGTGAGCGAGGTAGCCTCCCATTGCCCGCCCCCCGACGTCGATCGTCACGCGCTCGCTTACGGTCTTCATGGCCTCATCACCTCCGCGCCGCAGCTTATCACAGGACCCACTCCAACAGCCCCGCCCCCCGTCGCTGTCGCTGCTAGTGTCCCGACACAGAAGTTCGCAGTAGAAAAAGGCCGCGCACTGCCGCGGCCCGGCGGCAAGTGCCGCCGTCGGCAGGGGTGGGGACCCCGACGGACGGGGGCTTGCCCCCAGGATCGAGTGGGGGAGGGCCGACGGGGCGGGGCGGCACGCACCCTGGGATCGTGGCTAGTGTGCTGGCCGGGAAATTCTGCAAAGAATTTCGCGGACAGGACACTAGCGCGCGGCTTCCTTGCTGCCGACCACCGCGAGGTTGCAGCCGACCTGGACCTGGATCGGCTTGCCGTCGACGGTGAGGGTCGCCTTGCCGGTGAGGTACCAGCCAAACGAGCCGGTCGAGAATTCGCGGGCCTCGGCGACCATCGGCACGCCGCCGATGTCGATCTTGACCGCGGTCGCCTTCTCCATGAACTCGGTCTTCGTCAACGGGCACTGGGTCTTCGCCATCTGGATCTCCTTGAAATTGGCAGGTTCGAAGCGGGGGCGGATGATACACGACTTCGGCCGACCGAGCCTAACCGACCGCCGCAGGCGCTCCGCAGGCGCACCACAGCGTCCCCAGGGTCTTCGGGGACATCGGGTAGAGCCGGCGCCATGCAACCGCGAAACAACGTGATAGGCTCCTCCGCGATGCCCGAGCGGCGGCTGCAGGTGGTCCCCGACGCGCTGATCCGCACCTACGTGAGCGAGGCGGGCTGGGCGTGGGTGGCGGTGCCGGAGGGGCGCGCCGAGGGCCGCGGTCGCGTGGTCCTCGACCTGGCCGATCGCGTGCTTTGCGACCTTGCCGACGGCGGCCGCCGCGCCGTGGAGCATCGCCGCGAGGTGGAAGGGATGCTCGGGCGCCCCTTCTCGGCGCGCGAGTTCGAGGAGCGCGTCGCGCGTCTGGTCGACGACGGCGTGCTCCGCGACGGCAGCGACGGTTTCTCCGCGCCCGACTCGCCGTGGCTCCCGAACCTGCTCGCCCGTCCGCTCGATCCCGGGGCGCCGCCCGCCCTCGACCCTGCGCCGGGTGCGCGCTTCGCGTGCGATGGCCGCGGCGCCTGCTGCGGCACCCGCGATCGCATCCCGCTCGACGCCGACGACGTGGCCGGCCTCCACGCCGCATACCCCGACGACGAGCCGACCCCCGGCGGCCTCACCGCCGAGAGCGCCCTGCGCCCTGATTCCGACCGCCCGGGGCTCTTCCTCCTCGCCGTCCGCGACGGCGACTGCATGGCGCTCCAGCCCGACTCGCGCTGCGGCATCCACGCCCGACTCGGCCGCGCCGCCAAACCCGCCGGCTGCCGCCTCTTTCCGCTCACCGCCGTCCTCGCCGCCGGCACCCTCCACGTCGGGCTGCGCCTCGAGTGCCGCTGCGCGATCGACTCCGCAGCGACGGGAGATCCGATCACCGCGCCGGCCGAGGAGCTGCGCGCGCGCCTCCTCATCTCCGGCGATGTGGAGGAGGTCGCGGAGACCATCGCCGCCACCTGCGACGACCGTCGCTGGCCCCGCGAAACCTACCTCGCGTGGCGCACCGCCGCCTCCGCCCGCGCCGCCGCCACCACCGATCCGCTCGCCTTTGCGATCGCCGAGGCTGCGCGGCTGTCGGGAAAGCCTCCGCCGCCCTGGCGCGCCTTCGCCCTGCTCGCAGCCGCCATCGAGCGCCGCCTCGCCATCGACGCCCGGGACGCCGCGCGCGTCTACGCGCCCTCGGATCAGCAACTCGCCGCGCTCGCATGGGGCGCAGAGGCCGCGACCCATCTGCAAGCGGCTCTCCGTGACGGTGGACCGGCCGCCACGCCGCAGACTGGAGAGCGCCTCCTCGTCGCCCAGGTGCTCCACACCCACGACCTCCTCCGCGCCCGCTCGCTCTCCGTCGGCCTGTGCGCGCTCGCCCTCCGCCTCGCCCTCGCTCGCGCCGGCGCCGAAGTCGCCCTCCCCGCCGCGCTCCTCCCGATCGCAGCCGCGGAGCTGCTGTTCCGCCAGCACGGACTGGCGGAGGCGTGCGACCAGGCAGGCATGGCGATCGACGAGGCGCTCCACGGCCCCGAGGAGGCGATGCCATGATCGCCTGCCGCGCATGAAGGAGCTGCGCTTCTTCTTCGACGTCGTCTGCCCCTACGCCTACCTCGCGTCGACGCAGATCGAGCGAGTGGCCGAGGAGGGCGGTGCCGTTCTCGCGTGGCGGCCGATGCTCCTCGGTGGCGTGTTCCGCGCGATCGGGTCGCCGGGGTCTCCCGGCACCGCGGCGAAGGGGCGCATGAACCTCCTCGACATGCACCGCTGGGCCGATCGCTGGAAGGTTCCCTTTCACTTCCCTGCCGAGCACCCCCGCCGCACCGTCGACGCGATGCGCCTGATCTCGGCCGCCGAGCCGACCGCCCTCCCCGCCCTCGCGAAAGCCCTCTTCCGCGCCTACTGGGTCGACGGGCGCGACGTCGCCGACCGCACGGTCCTCGCCGCGATCGCCACCGATCACGGCCTTGCAATCGCCGCGATCGATCGCCTGGACATCAAGGCACGCCTGCGCGCCGTCACCGACGAGGCGGTGGGCGAGGGGATCTTCGGCGCGCCCTCCTTCGTCGTGCTCCGGGACGGCCCCGACGGACGTCGCCACCTGTTCTTTGGCCAGGACCGCCTCCACTTCGTCGCCCGCGCGCTCGCCGGGTGGGAGGCGCCCGGGTGAGCTCGGTGATCTTCTACTTCGACTTCTCGAGCCCCTTCGCCTACCTCGGGTCGACGCAGATCGAGCGCGTCGCCGCCGCCGCAGGTGCCACCGTCTCGTGGCGCCCGCTCCTCCTCGGCGGGTTGTTCCGCGCGATCGGAACGCCCGACGTCCCGCTGTTCGCGATGAGCGAGCCGCGCCGCCGCTACCAGGCGCGCGACCTCGCCCACTGGGCCGACCACCTGCGCGTCCCGTTCCGCTGGCCCTCGCGCTTCCCGATCCGCACCGCCTTTGCGCTGCGCCTCGCGCTGGCTTCGGGCGAGGCGCTCGTCCCGCTCTCCCACGCGCTCTACCGCGCCGCCTGGGCGGACGATCGGGATCTCGCCGACCGGACGGTGCTGGGCGAGATCGCCGCCTCGCTCGGCCTCGACGCTCCGGCGCTCCTCCGCGCCTCGGAGGAACCCGCCATCAAGCAGCGCCTGCGCGACCTCACCGACGAGGCGGCCCGCTCCGGGGTGTTCGGTGTCCCCTCGTTCCTCGTCGGGGAGGAGCTGTTCTTTGGCCAGGACCGCCTCGAATTCGTCGCCGACGCGCTGCGCCGCCTTCCGTCGGAAACGGCGGGAGATTGAGAAATCGCCGCGCCTGGCGGATACTGTCCCCTCGCATGGAGGTTTCACGATGTCGCCGAATCGCCTGAGTCTGTCCCTCGCCGTCGCCTTCGCCGGCGCGGCCCTCGCCGGACCCGCCGCCGCCAAGACCTGCCCGAACATCATGTTCGTCCTCGATCAGTCGAGCTCGATGGCAGACGATCCGAACGGCGGCAAGACCCACCCGAGCAAGTTCGAGCTGCTGACGCAGGCGGTGCTGGGCCTGGTCAACCAGTACGGCGACCGGGTCCCCTTCGGCCTCCAGCTGTTCCAGTCCGACGCCTTCAAGGACGACGCGAAGTGCTACAACGACACCAAGATCGACGTCGAGCCCGCCGGCCCGATGGAGGATCGCTCCCTGCGCTCAAACGACGTCATCACCCTCCTCAAGGCCGCGATGCCTGTCCCCGGCTCGAGGACCAACACCGGCGAGGCGATCAAGCGCGCCACCGAGGACATGATCCTCCACGACGCCGCCCGCAACAACTTCCTAATCCTCGTCACCGACGGTGAGCCGAGCTGCAACCGCAAGGATCTCGAGACCCTCTCCGCCCCCGACGGCTCCTCCGAGTGGACGATCGACCAGATCAACATCGCCCGCAACGCGAAGATCCTCACCTTCGTGGTCGGCTTCGACGGCGAGATGGGCGTCAACAAGAGAAACCTGGACGAGATGGCCTACTCCGGCGGCGCATCGCCCAAGAACTGCGACGGCAAGAACATCCACTGCTACTACAGCGCCTCCGACGCGGCGACCCTCCAGACCGCGCTCGGCAAGGTGATCGACCAGATCGCCGGCGGCGAGTTCGGCAGCGTCCTGTGCGACGACTCCTGCTACTCGAACGGCTGCCCCGACGGCCAGGTGTGCCGCAAGAGCGAGCTCGACCCGGCGCCGCGCTGCGTCCCCGATCCGTGCATGGGCATGACCTGCAACAAGGACCAGTTCTGCCGCCTCGGCAAGTGCGTCGGCGCGTGCAAGGACGGCTGCAAGGCCAACGAGAAGTGCATTGACGGCGGCTGCCAGAAGGACCCCTGCGCCGGCAAGGAGTGCCCCGACGGCGAGATCTGCTGCCCCCTCGGCGTGAGCGGCTGCGCGGCCGGCAGCTGCGTTCCCGACTACTGCCGCGACAAGACCTGCGTGCCGCCGAGCATCTGCGAGAACGGCTCCGGCAAGTGCGTCGACGACCAGTGCAAGATCGTCACATGCCCCCCCGGCACCACCTGCAAGGCCGGTGGAAACTGCTCCGGCTCGGCCAGTGACCGCGGCAAGGGCGGCTGCTCCCTCACCACCCGCGTCGATCCCGACAGCGTCGCCGGCTGCGCCCTGGTACTCCTCGCCCTGTTCGGCCTCGCCCGCGCCCTCCGCCGCCGCTCGCGCAGCGCGCCGCTTTAGCCCCCTCCCCGGCACGTCAACTGACTGACCGCGACCGATCGCGGAGGTCCCCATCTCGGCCTGATCTCCGCACCAGACAACGAGTTCCAGCTTCGGCGCACTCCCTGCTCACGGGCCCGGCAGGCACGCCCTGCGTGGAGGTGGCCAAGGCAATCGTTCAGGACGCTGCAGTACGTGAGAGAGGTCGGCGGCGGCCTGCCGGATCCGGTCGCGAACGGCCCGCTCACCGACTACGTGAGCATGGCGCGCCGCCTCTCACCGACGCAGTTCGCCGCCGCCTGCCCGTTCCTGTTCCTCATCCGCCGCGGCCCGCTGATGCGTCCCGGCGGCGCGACCCCCACCCACGCCACGCCCGCGCTGGTGATCCTCCCGACGGCCCCACCCGAGCCCTCGCACCCCGACGTGCTCGCGGTCAGGAAGGTCCAGGAGCCGTTCCCGTCGATGATCACCATCGGCCGCACGATGAACAACGACGTCGTGGTGCGCGACGTCTCGGTCTCGAAGTTCCACGCCTTCTTCCGCCTCGGCCCGCAGCGTGATCAGCTGGATCTGTTCGACGCCGGATCGCGCAACGGGACGTGGATCGCCGGTCGCCGCCTGGGCACGCGTGGCGGGGGTTCAGTGAGCGTCGGCGAGACGGTGGGCTTCGGTCCGGTGCATTACGAGCTGCTCGAGGCGGGCGCCTGCTGGGATCGGCTGAACCCGTAGGCTGCAGAGCGTCTCGTCGGTGCGGGTCTTCAAATCGCGTCCTCGCCGCGCTCTCCGGTGCGGATGCGGATCACCTCGTCGACAGGGAACACGAAGATCTTGCCGTCCCCGATGCGACCGGTCTTGGCCGCGCCGCTGATCGCCTCGATCACCTGGTGGACCATCTCGGCCTTGACGATGATCTCGAGCTTCACCTTCGGAACGAAGTCCACCACGTAGGCCGATCCGCGGTAGACCTCCTTACTTTCCGCCGGTGCGGCCGAAGCCCTTCACCTCGGTCACGGTCATGCCCTGCACTCCGATCGCGGCGAGCGCCTCCTTCACCTCGTCGAGCTTGAAGGGTTTTATGATCGCCTCGACCTTTTTCAAGTCATCCTCCACGGCCACCCAGCGGCGGCATGAAGGTGCATCCATGTTTCGCCCCGGTTTCCATCACGTAAAACCGCCGCCGCCGGTTGGCTGCGACGGCACGCTTCGGTGGCGCCGATGTGGTAGGACGGGGTGATGTACGGGCTGGCGCGGCCATGGCTGTTCCGCCGGGACGCCGAGGAGGCGCATCGGCTGGTGATGGAACGGCTGGGGCGCTGGAGGGCCTTGCGCGGGCTCGCGCGCTGGCTGCTCACCGTCGAGGATCCGCGCCTGCGGGTGCGGCTGTTCGGCCGCGAGTTCGCGAATCCGGTCGGGCTCGCCGCGGGGCTCGACAAGCACGCCGAGGCGGTTGATGCGTGGCCCGACCTCGGGTTCGGGTACGTCGAGATCGGGACGGTGACGCCGCGGCCGCAGGAGGGCAACCCGAAGCCGCGCCTGTTCCGGCTGGTGGCGGACCTTGCGATCATCAACCGGATGGGCTTCAACAGCGATGGGGCGGAGGCGGTGCGGGAGCGGCTTTTGGCCCTGGGAACGCGGCGGGTCCCTGTCGGGGTCAACGTCGGCAGGAATCGCGACACACCAAACGAGGCGGCGGAGGAGGACTACCGGGCGGCGATCGGCGCACTCCGCCAGGTGGCGGACTACTTCGTGATCAACGTCAGCTCGCCGAACACCGTCGGGCTGCGCGCACTGCAAAATCCCTCTTCGGTGGGCGCGCTGGTGGCGGCTGCGGTGGCGGCGGCGGGCGGGGTGCCCGTGCTGATCAAGCTGGCCCCCGATCTCGAGGCTGACGCGCTCGCCGAGACCGCCGCCGCCGCCCTCGAAGGGGGTGCCGCGGGGTTCGTTGCCGCCAACACCACAATCGGCCGGGAGGGGCTCGCCCCGTCGCCGGCCACCGCCGAAGCAGGCGGGCTGAGCGGCGCCCCGCTGCGCGCGCTCGCCACCGAAACCGTGCGCCGCCTCTACCGCGCCACGCGCGGGAGGGTCCCGATCCTCGGTGTGGGCGGCATCTTCACCGCCGCCGACGCCTACGAGAAGATCCGCGCCGGCGCATCGCTGGTGCAGGTGTACACCGGGCTGATCTACGAGGGGCCGGGAATGGTGCGCCGCATCAATCGCGGCCTGCTGAGGCTGCTCGCGCGCGACGGGCTGCCCGACCTGACGGCGGCGATTGGCCTGGACGCGAAAGACGGAAACGGTAGCTAGCCGCCGCTGCGGACCTTGCCCATCTCGCGGCGCAGGGTGTCAAGCATCGCGTCGAGCTTGTCGTACTTCGTGTCGCCCTTCCCGAACACCATCTCGCTGGTGATGGCGTTCCACTGCGATTCGAGGCGCGCGCCGTACTCGCCCTTGAAGCCGTCGTACTCGTGCTTGACGGTGCGGAACTTCGCCTCGACCGACTCGTGGCTGCGCTTGGTCGGCAGCCCGAGATCGACCTCCTCCACCTTGGCGACCTTCAACCCCGCGACGATCTTTTTCACCTTGTTCAGCTTCGGCCCGTCGCCCGCCTTGGCGGCCGGAGGCAGCGGGGTCACCACCGGCGATGCGACGACCGGGGGAGGCGCGACGACCGGCGGCGCGACCTCGGGCGCCGGCGTAGACCGGGCCACCAGCACCGCAGGAGGTGGGGGAGGAGGCGAGCCGCGCGTGGCGATCAGGAAGACGAGGTAGCCGCCTGCGATCATCGCGCCCGCGGCGGCGAGCGCGACCACTCCGTTCTTGCGCGCGTGGATCGACAGCGACGACTCGACCACCGGCTTGCGCTCGCTCTCGGGCCGCTCCTCGCCCTCGAACTGCCGCGCGCGGGCGAAGGTGACGGTGTGCGTCGCCGAGCCGGTGAGCTGATCCTGGAACTCCTCGATGTCGACCGCGCGGGCGGAGGCGATCAGCGCCCGCTCCTCCTCGATCTCGTCGGCAAACAGGCGGCGCATGTAGGCCGCCAGCGCGTCGCCGGAGATGGTCGGATTCATCTGGTAGAGCTTCTGCTGGAGCGCGTCGCGGAACTCCTCCGCGGTCTGGTAGCGGTCCTCGGCGCGCGGGGCGAGCGCTTTGCCGACGATCGGGTCCAGCGACGGGTCGAGCCGTGGATCGCGACGCGACACCGGGGTGAACTCGCCGCGCGTGACGATCCGCGCGATCTGCTTGTAGTCGGCACCTTCGGTGAAGATGAACAGGCGCTCGCCGGTGAGCAGCTCGTAGAGCACCACGCCCGCAGCATAGATGTCGGTGCGCCGGTCGACGATCCCGCCGCGCACCAGCTGCTCGGGGGCCATGTAGCCGAACTTGCCGAAGCCCATGTTGGGGTTCGAGCCGGCGATCCGGATCGCGCTCTTGGCGATCCCGAAGTCGATCACCTTCACCTCGCCCTCGAAGGAGACCATCACGTTGGGCGGCGAGATGTCGCAGTGGACCAGCGCCAGCGGGCTCCCCTCGGTGTCCGTCCGGCGGTGCGCGTAGCCGAGGCCCGAGACCAGCTCGCGGGCGACGAACAGACAGAGGTCGGGCGGGAGGCGGGCGCGCTGATCGCGCGAGCGGGTGATGAGGCGCCGGAGATCGCGCCCCTCGATGTATTCGAGGGCCAGGAAGTAGTCGCCGTCGACCTTGCCCACCTCGAACACCGGGGCGATGTTGGCGTGGTTCAGCTTGATCGCCACCTGCGCCTCGTCGATGAAGCGCTTGATGAACTCGTCGTCGGCCGAGAGGTTGGGGAGGATCTTCTTGATGATCACCGGCTTCTCGAAGCCCTGGATCTCGCCCAGCTTGCCGAGAAAGATCTCCCCCATCCCGCCGCGCGAGAGGCGCTTGAGCAGCAGGTAGCGGCCGAAGACCTGGGGCAGGTCCTGGTCCGGCCGCTGGGTGGCGGGGGCGATCATGGTGGGACAGCGATCATACGGACCTCCCTCGGGTTTTTCAACCTGCGCCCCGTTCAGGCTGCGCGCGTTTGCGCGGTGGCCGTGTGGCGGGGTACAGTGGCGCTCGATGCGGCTCCTCGGGCTCGCGGTAGCGACGGCAGCCGGGCTCGCGGCGGCGTGCGGGCAGGGAACGGTCTACTTCACCCTCGAGGCCCCGAGCGAGCAGTCGCTCTCTCCGCTCGCCGATCCACGGGCCGATTCGATCGTGCTCACCGACGAGCGGACACTGGTCCAGCTTGGACCTCCGGTGAGCGCCAAGGGCGAGGCGGGAGTCGAGACGGCGATCGGCCCGATCCGCGTCGGCACCTACGACGTGCGGATGTCGGTCCGCGGCGGTGGCCTGCTGCTCGGCCTGGCACGGACCCGCGACGTGACCATCACATCGGGGATCCTGAACGAGGTGACGCTCCACCTCCGCAAGCCGCTCGCGTTCTATGGGGCGGGGCGCGCGATCGCGCCAGCGGGGATGCAGGCGCTCCCGGCGGCGGCGCAGCTGATGGCTCTCGATACGACGCTGCCGGCGCTGACGGAGTTCCCGGCGATGGCCGAGCTCGGGGATCCGGGGCCAGCGCGGGCCACCGCCTCGACCCACGATGGGCGCTTTCTGCTGGTGGGGACGAAGAGCGACATCGACGTGGTCGATACGCTCACCATCCGTCGCTCCGGGAGGGTGACGCTCCCGGGAGCGACGGCGATCCGTTCGATCGCGGTGGCTCCCGACGATCACGCAGCGGCCGTGGTGACCGATCAGGGGGTGGTGGTGATCGCCGATCTCCCGTCGCTGCTGGCCGGCCGCTCGCCCGGGGAGCTGCTGCTGGTCCTGAAGGACCCGGCGGCGCGGGTGGCGGCCTTCCACCCCGACAGCAGCCAGATCGCGGTGATCGCCGGACCCCCCTGGGAGAACGCGGCCGACAACTGCGCGAAGGCTCCGCCGGCGACGCTCTACACCTTCCCCGTCGACGGGGTGGCCCCGGCCGCGCGCATGGCCCCCCCGGGCACCACCGACGTGGCCTACGACGCCCAGGGCAACGTGCTGATGGCGTCGCCGTGCAACGCGCCCGGAGTGATCTTCGAGAACGGTGCACGCCCACCCGTCGGTGGGCCCGGGGTGTACGACATCATCTCGGTGGGCGATCGGATCGCCGGAGTCCTCGGTACGATCCGGGAGCAGCCGGTGCCGATCGATCCCGACAGCCCGCGCACCAAGGACCCGACACGCCCCTTCGGCGAGCTGTTCGTGGCGACGGCGACCGGGGTGTCGCGGGTGGCGCTCCCGCTGCCCAAGCAGCCGCTCGATTTCGTTGGCGCCGACGGATTCCCGGTGGCGATCCCACCGCTCTCGCCCGATCGCTTCGATGCCTACGACGTCGCGCTCAGCCCCGACGGGACGCACCTCCTGATCGCCAGCCGGCTGCGCTACAGCTACGTGACCAAGACCGGGATGCCGCAGCGCTATTTCGAGCTCAAGCAGTCCAACATCACCGACTACTACTGCGACCTCGAGTTCATCGAGAACGTCTACCGCCTGTTCGAGGTGGACATCTCGTCGGGCGCGCTCGGCTACCAGGCGATCAAGGGGATCGAGGACGGGAAGTGCTCGACGCAGTGCTACGACTGCACCTTCGGCTGCCGGCCGGTGGGGAGCGCCACGCGCAGCGACTGCCGCCTCTCGTCGGGGTTCGCGCCGTCGGGGATCAGCATCCTCATGGGGTCTTCTTGAAGCGCGCGCTGGTGGCGCTGGCGATGCTCTCTGCCGTCGCCCGCCCGTCGCTGGCGGAGGAGCGGCGGCGCGTGGCGGTGCTGGAGTTTCGCGCCGGGGTGGAGCAGGTGCAAAACCTCGGTGGGCGGATCGCCGAGCGGCTGAAGAAGACCACCGCGCTGACGGTGGTTGACCCGCAAGAGGCGCGCAGGCGAAGCGCGGCGATCGACGCCGCCGTGGCGCGCTGCGCGGGTGATGCGCCATGCGTCGCCAAGGTGGGCACCAGCCTGGAGGTCGACGAGGTGCTGCTCCTCGGGGTCTCGAAGGTCGGCGACGTGGTGCTCGCGCTGCAGCGGATCGATGTCGAGACGCAGGCAGTGACCGGGCAGCTCTCCGAGGTGCTGCCCTCGGCCGAGGAGGTGGAGGACAAGAAGATCCTGGGCTGGCTGCGGCAGCTCTACCCGCCCGAGGTGTTCAAGCGCTACGGCTTCATCGTCGTCACCGCCAACGTCGACGGGGCGACGGTAACGATCAACAACCAGCCACGCGGCGAGACCCCGCTCGAGGGCAAGCTGAAGGTGCTCGCGCCGCGCAGCTACCGGGTGGAGCTGGCCAAGCCCGACTACTCGCCCTTCGCGGCGCGGATCGACGTCCCGCCCGACGCCACCGTCGAGGTGCGCGCGGAGATGACCCGCGCGGCGGGGCTGCTGCCCTGGTACAAGCGCTGGTATCTCTGGGCGATCGTCGGCGGCGTGGCGGTGGGCGCGGCGGTGGGGGTGGCGGTCTACTCGCTCCAGCCGGATTCGACGAATGTGATGGGATTCATCCAGCGCTAGGCGCTTCACGCGTCGGCTACCCCGGGCAATAAGGGCAATCGTGCACGACCCGGATGGCGATCAGCCGGAGCGGTGTGCTCGCCGGGGCCGAAAGGAGAACCTCGACCTGAAGGTATCCGTCCTCCCACTGTTTCGGTACGGCCAGGGCCGCGAGGTCGGCCGGCGAGGTTGCGAATTGGCTCCAGGGGCCCCATGTGCGATCGGGCGACGCCGTCTTCCCTGCGCGCGCCCGCAGCGTCAAGACCGCGCCAGGAGGCACTTCCGCCTTCCAGTCGAGGCGAACCCAATCCGTGTCTCCGGCCGCGCTATTCGATTCGCAGCCAATACACCCGGCGAGCAGATAGGACCAGGTGCCAGGTCCAGTGCCGATCAGGCGGAGGGTTCCGTCGGGTGCGCGCTCGATGCCCTGATCGCTCTCCGCCGGGTCGGCGGGATGGTCGCTGCCGAGGGGGAAGGGCTTCCCGCACCGGGGAGCGAAGATCCGCTGAGCGCAGCTTGGCCGGTTGCCCGCGCAGCCGGTCCCGGCAGGCCAGGTGCAGTCTCCGTCGGGTTCAGACAGGTCGGGCTCGGATTCAGAAATCGCCTCGTTCGTGCACGAACGCGAGATCGGCGACCTCGGGCTGGTGGCCGGCATCGGAGATTTCGGGTGTCTCGAGCGGGTCCCGGGTGCAGCCGGCGGGAGCCAGGAGCGCCAGGAGTGGCCAACACCAAATCCTCGTCGCTGGGCGCGATCCGGCGAGCATCGTCAGCCCTTCCCGCGCAGGCGGTCGAGCAGCATGACGATGGCGTCCTCCTGATCCTCGACGTAGTAGTTCGGGCGGATGCCGACGGGGCGAAAGCCGAACTTGCGGTAGAGGCGGATCGCGCCCTGGTTGGAGCGGCGCGCCTCGAGGGTGATGTAGCGGCAGCCGGCGTCCCACGCGAAGTCGATCACGTGGCCGAGCAGGACCGACGCGAGGCCCCTCCGGCGCGTGTCGGGGTGGGTCGCCACGTTCAGGAGGTGCACCTCGTCGCGCACCAGCCAGTAGTTCGCGAACGCGCGCACCGGGCTGCCCGCGCGTTCGCGCAGCACGTCGATGTGCGCCCAGTCGCGCTCCAGCTCCTCGATGAACACCTGGCGCGACCAGGGGGCCTTGAAGGCGGCCCTCTCGATCTCCATCACGCCGTCGAGGTCGCGCAGCGTCATCCGCGCGATCTCGGCGCGCCGGCTGCGCGCCCCGACCGCCATCACCCGGCCTCCCGGCGCACGGTGTGCTCGTCAAAGCCCGGCTCGACGTAGATCCGGGTGAGCTGCGGCAGCGCGGCCCGCAACGCCGCCTCCAGCTGGTTGATCCGCTGCTCCAGCGTGTGGACATCGAGCGACGGGTTGAAGGTGAGCTTCAGGCCGGCCATCACGTCGCGCGGGCCGAGGTGGATGGTCCGGATGTGGACCACCCGGACGACGTCCGGCGCGGCGCGAACGATCTCCTCCATGCGGAGGCGCTCGCGCTCCGGGACACCGCGCCCGATCAAGAGCCCCTTCGCGTCGCGCCCGAGCACGAAGGCCACCGCCACCAGCGCCAGTCCGACCACCACCGACGCCGCGCCGTCCCACACCGGGTTGTCGGTCAGGTGGCTCAGCACGACGCCGCCGAGCGCCACCACCAGCCCGAAGAGCGCCGCGAGATCCTCGAACAACACAGTGAGCACCGTCGGGTCGCGTGTCTCGCGCAGCGTGGTCCGCACCCCGCGCCCACCGCGAAGGTGCCGAAATTCGCGCAGCGCGACGGCAAGCGAGTAGCACTCGAGCGCGATCGACGTGCCCAGCACGACATAGGCCGATGTGGCGCTGCCCATGGCGTGCTCGTCGGTGGCGGCGTGCAGGATCTTGTGAATCCCTTCGTAGATCGAGAAGGCGCCGCCAACGGCAAAGATGCACAGCGCAACGATGAAGGCCCAGAAATACGTCTCGGGGCCGTAGCCAAAGGGGTGCTTCTCGTCGGGCGGGCGCGCCGAGAGCCTGAGGCCGAGCAGGAGGAAGATCTGGTTGGCGCTGTCGGCGAGCGAATGGCAGGCCTCGGCGAGCATGGCGGTCGAGCGCGAGAGCCCGGCTGCGACGAACTTGCCGATTGCGATCAGGAGGTTCACCGCCAGTGCGACGATCACCACCCGCGCCCCGCCGTGGCCCGCCGTGGCTGGGGAGTCTGTCGCTCTGGGCGCGGCCTCGGGGGCTGTCACGGTCCGGGGAGTCTAGGGAGCATGCCGGGCGACGTCAAACGGCAGGGCGGCGAGGAGTCTCCGCCACAGCTCTTCGCGCCCGAAGCCCTCGGTGGCGCTCACCAGCACCGGCGCGGACCCGAGGGTGCGGCGCAGCTTGTCGGCGGCGAGCGGGCGCTCGTGCTTGGAGAGCTTGTCGGCCTTGGTGATGACGGGAATCACGCGCACGCCGCGGGCCGCGATCCAGGGGGCCAGCTCGCGCTCGTCGATCTCGACGTCGCGCCGCGCGTCGACCAGCAGCGCCACCGCGCGCAGGGCGCCCCGCTTGCCCAGGTAGGCCTCGATCCCGGGTCGCCACGTCGCCCGCTCGGTCTTCGAGACCTTGGCGTAGCCGAAGCCGGGCAGGTCGACCAGGCGGACCCGCCTGCGTGTTTCACCGTCGAGGAGCTCGACCTGGAAGAAGTTCACCAGGCGGGTGCGCCCGGGCGTGCGGCTGACCCGGACCAGCCCTTTTCGGTCGACCAGGAAGTTGATCAGCGACGACTTGCCGACGTTGGAGCGGCCGCAGAAGGCCACCTCGGGCAGGCCCTCCTCCTCGGGCGGCCAGTCGGTGGGCGCGGCGGCGCTGCGCTCGAAGTCGGCGACCGGGACGCGCAGCGGAGACACGGCGGGAAGATAGCACCGTTCGGGGAGTCCACGGACTGCCCCGCCCTCGCTGCCTCTGCTGGTGGCGGCGACGGACGGCGACGGCAACGGCCACGGCGACGGCAACTGATCATCAGCCACATCTCAGGGATCGTCTCCCTCTCCCGCTTGCGGGAGAGGGTCGGGGTGAGCGTTGAGCGCGCATGGAGCGGCTCGCTACTTCCGTCGCTGGAGGCAACGCGAAGCTGATGATGGCGCGGCCAGAGAGACCCTAGCCCTCTCCCGCAAGCGTCGCCAGCGGGAGAGGGAAACAGACCCAGAGGGCTCGGATCATTCTCACCGACGGGAGATCGTCGCGATGCAGCAGGCGTACGGGCAGGCGGTCGGCTACTCGCACAGCTTCGGCGAACGGCCCCCGTTCCTCATCACCATCGCCGACGTGGCGGGCGCGTTCAAGAGCGCGAAGCGGAAGGAGGTCGAGGCGGTGCTCGACAGCCTCGCCGCGCTCGGGCTGCTCCTCGGCTACAACGAGGGAGGGACGCGGCGGTGGCGGAGCGCGGCGCGCGCGCCGTGACGCTCGCTGGAATTGATTTCGGCAGAGCTACTCGCCGCCTTCGTCCTCGCCTCGCACCGCTGGGGTTGGGGTGTGATCGGCCACCCTCGGTGGCTCGACCCGTAGGGCCGGGGCTCGCCCCCGTCCGGACGCGCACCCGGCGGCCCGCAAGAGGCCGCCCTACGGTCGCGCCGAGCACTTTGGATCACACCCCGGGGGTTGGGGTCCGAGTGAGGCCAATCGGCCTTCCGGCCTTCACGAAACTTTACGCGGGCGCAAAGCATTCTTGATGCGCGCGCACCACACTGGTTCGCGACCTGGCGAACTTGCTAGGATGACCCGGAGGCAGCCCATGACCATGAAGCATTCCAACCTGAAGGTCGGAATCCTGGCCGTCGCTCTCGCGTCGGTGGGGGCGATCGCCGCCGTCGCCCACGCGCGCGGCGGGCACCATCCCGGTCGCGGCCACGCGATGTTCAAGCAGCACCTCTCCTCGCGCATCGAGGAGGCGCTGGGCGCGGTGGCGGCGACCCCGGCCCAACGGGACGCGATCCACGCCGCCCGCGACCGCGCCTTCGCGACGGTGGAGGAGGCGCACGGCGAGCGCGGACCACGGATCGAGCGGGCGGTCGCCCTGTTCGAGGCGGACCGGGTCGACCCGGCCCAGGTGGAGGCCCTCCGCGCGGCCCACGATGAGGCGGCGGCGCGCACGGGCGAAGCGATCGCCCATGCGATCACCGAGGTCCACGCCACCCTCGACGCGCAGCAGCGCAAGGCGCTCGTGGAGTGGGCGCGCGCGCACCGGCCGGAGCATCGGGGCGGCCGGCACGCAGGCTTCATGAAGCGGATGGCGGCCGCGCGGATCGAGGATGCGCTCGATGCGGCCCAGGCCACGGCGGCCCAGCGGGAGACCATTCACGGCGCGCGCGATCGCGCCTTCGCGGCCCTCGAGGCGGGACGACCCGACCCCGGCGCGGCGCTCGACGCGGCCCTCGATCTCTTCGCTGCCGACCGGCTCGACTCGGACAAGATCGCGGCCCTGCGCGCGGAACACCAGGCGAAGGCCCGGGCCGCCGGCGAGGCGATCGTCCAGGCGGTCACCGAGGCCCACGACGCGCTCGGCCCCGCCCAGAGGCGGGCGATCGGCGACTTCGTGCGCGCGCACCACCCCCAGGGCGGGTAGCCCGGCGTGGCCCGCCGTGTGGCCGCGCTGCTCATCGACGACGATGCGCGCCTCGCCGCGCTGGTCGCCGAGTACCTCGGCAAGAACGAGTGCGACGTCACGGTCGCTGCCGACGGAGAGCGCGGCCTCGCCGCCCTCGGGCGCGGTCGCTTCGACCTGCTCCTGCTCGATCTGATGCTCCCCGGCGTCGACGGGCTGGAGGTCTGCCGCCGCGTCCGCGCGCTGCAAGGGCACGCCCGCCTCCCGATCCTCATGCTCACCGCCAAGGGCGACGACGTCGACAAGATCATCGGCCTCGAGCTGGGCGCCGACGACTACCTCGCCAAGCCCTTCAACCCGCGCGAGCTGCTGGCGCGAATCCGGGCGGTGCTGCGCCGCAGCGACGGAGAACCCGCCCCGCGGGAGCGTTTTCGCACCGGCGATCTCGAGATCGATTACGCGGCGCACGAGGTCACCGTCGCAGGGGAGCGGCAGGTGCTGACGCACTTCGAGTTCGAGCTGCTCGGCTGCCTCGCGCGCGCAGCGGGGCGCGTGCTCTCCCGGGAGCACCTCCAGAACGCGCTCAAGGGCACCGAGTTCGAGTCCTTCGATCGCTCGATTGATGTCCACGTCTCGAAGCTGCGCGCGAAGCTGGAGAGCGATCCGAAGAATCCGCGCTTCATCAAGACCGTGCGCGGCGTCGGGTACGTCCTGGCGCGCCTGTGATGCGCCGCCTCCACAGCCGGATCTACCTGCACTTCCTCGGGGTTCTGCTCGTCGCGGGGATGGCCAGCGGCGTGGTGTTCGCGACCGGCTGGCGCTCGGCGTTCGTGCATGGGATGGCGCGGCGACTGGCGCTGCACGCGGCGTCGGCGATCGGCGAACGCTTTGGGGACCAGGCGGCGCGGCAGGCGCTGGTGCGGCGGCTCGCCGTCGATCTGGATATCGACCTGACGGTGCGCGACGTGGCAGGACAGCCGCTCGACGTCGTCGGGCAAGCGCTGCCGCTGCCGTCGCCGGAGCAGGTGCAGGCGATCCGCGCCGGACCGAGCGACGTCCTGCCGGGGCCGCGCGGCTGGTACGCTGCCGCGCCGATCCGCGACGAGGGCGGCACCCTGCGCGGGATCGTTCAGGTGTCGGTGGTGCAGCGCTTCCGGATGCGGAGCGAGTGGCGGCCGCTGGGCGCGCTGGTGCTGCTGCTGGTCATCGTGGCGCTGGCGACCGCGCCGCTGGCGCGCCGGATCTCGCGGCCGGTGATGCGGCTCACCGAGGCTAGCCGGCGGTTCGGGGGCGGCGATCTGGCGGTGCGGATCCCGGTCCCGGGTGGACCGGACGGGCCGGCGTGCGGGCCGCGGCGACCCCACCGTCGGCATCATCGACCCGACGAGCTGGAGGAGCTCACCCGAGCGTGGAACGACATGGCAGAGCGGGTGGAGGGTTTGGTGCGAACGCAAAAAGAATTGCTCGCCAACGTGTCGCACGAGCTCCGCTCACCGCTGGCGCGCCTCCGGATGGCGCTCGAGCTTCTGCCGCAGGGCGAAGGGACCGAGGCGCGGGTGCGCGACATCGAGGGCGACATCGGCGAGCTCGACCGGCTGATCGATGATGTGCTCACCATGTCGCGGATCGACGCCGCCGCCCTGCCGCTGCACCTCGATCGCGTCGACACGCAAGCGCTGTGCGCCCAGCTGGCGGAGCGCGCCGGCCACGATCCGGCGGTGGCGGGGATCGCGGTGCGGGCGGTTGGTGGCCCGCGGCTGGAGCTGGAGGCCGACGCGGCGCTGCTCCGGCGCGCCCTGTGGAACCTGGTCGAGAACGCCGCCAAGTACGGGGCCCCGCCGATCGTCCTGGCGGCGGCGCGGAGGGAGGAGTCCCTCGAACTCACCGTCACCGACGAGGGGGCGGGGATCGCCGCGGCCGATCGCGAGCGCGTCTTCCAGCCCTTCTACCGTGCGGTCCGCACCTCCGGCGATGCCGGCGCTGCGCGAGGCTACGGCCTCGGGCTGGCGCTTGCCCGTCGCGTGGCGGAGGTCCACGGCGGGACGATCCGGGCGGAGGCCGCGCGCGTCGAAGGAGACCGCGAAATCGGCTGCCGGATCGTGCTCACGATCCCGCTCCGCGGCTGAGGCATCGCGGCCCTCGCAGGCCCCTTGCACATCCACCCCGAGCGGAATACAAGCGGATGTGCCAACGCGCTACAAGAACGCGCCGATCGCCGAGGCAGTGTACGAGTTTGCCCCGACGAGCGTCCCGAAGTGGGACGAGGCCACGACCGGTCAGATCATGGGGACGATCGGCGGCCCTTACACAGTCCGAGATGAAATCAACGTCGCGAGAACAACCTTCCAGGTCGGGCCAGGAGGGGTCAGCGCGACGCCTGAACCACGTGTCACGCGAACGCGGATGTGGAGCGCGGACAGGAGCCGCATGGTCCAGTTCGGCCGAGACCTGTGCGCCTTCAACGCCCTCAGGCCCTACACCAGCTACCTCAGCTACGTTCCCGAGATGCGCCCGCTGGTCGAGGAGTACGCCGAACGGACGCGTCCATCGAGCGTGCTCTTCCTGGGCCAGCGATACCTCAACCAGGTGCTCCTGCCGGACATCGCGGCCGATCCGGCCGATTACTTTTACGTCTACCCGAAGCTCAGCGACCGGCATCGCCCGTTCGCAATGCAGCTTCAGGTGGGCGAGGTCGTGCGAGGCACCACGATCCTCGCCCTCGTCTTCCAGGGATTGGACGCGGGCACGCGGCCGATCTACCTTCTCGACCTGTACGTGCGCACCCCGGAAAGCCCCGATATCGCCTTCGAATGGGAGGAGATGCGGGCCTGGCAGGATGCCGCCCACCAGGCCATAGTCACGGCGTTCGAAGGAGCGATCACCGACAGGTGTCGCGATCTCATCGGGCGCGAGGAGGCGTAGCGTGTTCCCAATCGTCCACGACTACAGCTCGACCGTGACGAACACAAAGCCGAACATCGTCCTGATGCAGGCCGACGCGGGACGTTTGAGCGCAGCCGTTTCCCTGGATCCAGATCGGCCGTGGCACCGCTTCGTCGATGATCTCGCCGAGCGACGCCTGTTTCAGCCCCACCACCTCTCCCGCGTCCGACAGGTGTGGAAGCAGATCCGTGACTACGTGGGGCCCCGCCTCGGCCTGCCTGTCACGCAGCCGACCCCCGAGGGTGCGGTTCAGCTCTACTGGGACACCGAGAGGAAGTACCTCGAGGTGGACGTGTACTCGGACGGCACGCTGCACTGGTTCTACAAGGACCGACTCTCCGGCGACCGGGACGGCACCGACGACGAACGGGTGCGCGGCGTTCCGGTTCACCTGCTCAATCATGTGGTCGCTCTGGTCTCGTAGGTCGAATGCCGGCCCTCGAACTGACTCCATCCGCGATCACGCTACGGCTGGTCCTGAATGAACCTCGCTTCGTTCCCGACGGCGCCCGATTCCCGAACAGCCTCGCGATCGAGCCCACCTCCGACGACAAGAAGGACGCGGAGCGAAGAGGTGGCCCGGTGCGGGTCTCGGTCTGGGACCAGGCCCGCACGACGACCGGTCAGGCGGTCGAGTTCAGGCGGGCGCAAAGGCCCTTGCGAGCCTACCTGCTGCCGGTGAAAGGTGTGCTGGCGGTGAGGGTCCGATTCAACGCCACCCCGCTGCGAGTCGTCGAGGATCCTCTCGAAGAGCTCCGCGACCAGCCGGGCGGTGATGGCCACTGCGGCCTGGAGGGGCTCGACCGTGGGGGACGGCCCCGCCCGGAGTGGAGGGACCTGCTCGACGAGCTCGTGCGGCACTGCACCGAGGTGGACGATCCTGCTCTCCGGCGCTAGACGCCGAGCGGCGGCAGCCCAACGGACGATTCCCGTTCACACCCGGTCGATTCCCGCGCCCCCGCCGTCGGCCCATGGTAGACGACGGAGGTGGCCACGCGCGTCATCGGGCTGACCGGGGGCATTGCCAGCGGGAAGTCGACCGTCGCTGGGATGTTGCGCGAGCTCGGGGCGGAGGTGATCGACGCCGACCAGGTGGCGCGCGATCTGGTGGCGCCCGGCCAGCCTGCGCTCGCCGAGATCGTCGGCGCCTTCGGGCAGGAGATCCTCGACGAGATGGGGCAGCTCGATCGCAAGAAGCTCGGCGCGATCGTGTTCGCCGATCCCGCGCGACGGGGAGCGCTGAACGCGATCCTCCACCCGCGGATCGCCGCCGAGACCGCGCGCCGGATCGGCGAGGCGAGCGCCCGCGGGATCGCGGTGGTGGTGTACGAGGCCGCGCTGCTGGTCGAGAACGGGATCCACCGGGCCCTCGGTGGACTGATCGTCGTCTCCGCCCCCGACGAGGTGCAGCGGCAGCGGTTGATCGCACGCGACGGCCTCGATCCCGCGCAGGTGCAGCAGCGGATCGATGCTCAGGCGCCGCTGGCGGAGAAGATCGCCGCCGCCGGCTGGGTGATCGACAACGGCGGACCCATCGAGGAGACCCGAAAGGCAGTTGCCGCGGTGTGGCGCGTCGTCGTCGGAGGCCCGTCCTGACCGGTTCCGGACTGTCGGCTGCAAGCGGTCGGCGGTAGGCTAGCGACGCAATGTTGAAGACCGAATCCGACGTCTCCCTCGTCACAGGCTTCCCCGCCTTCACCGCCAAGCGGATGGCCCGCAAGCTCTTCGAGGCCGACCCGAAGGAGCGCATCTTCCTCCTGGTGCGGCCCAAGTTCCGCGCCAGCGCCGACGAATTCCTCGGCGATCTCGGGCCCGCGGCGAGGCAGCGGGTCACGGTCGTCGAGGGCGACGTGTGCGACATGGACCTCGGACTGAGCGGCGGCGAGTACAAGGAGATCGCCGCCGAGGTGACCGCGATCCATCACCTGGCGGCGATCTACTACCGCGGCGTCAAGCGCGAGGTGGCGACGCGGGTGAACATCGAGGGCACGCGCTCGGTGATCGAGCTGGCCCTCGAGTGCGGCAGGCTCCGGCGCCTCTGCCACTACTCGACCGCCCTGGTGTCGGGGGCCCGCTCGGGGGTGATCCTCGAGGAGGAGCTCGACTCCGGACAGCGCTTCCGCAACTTCTACGAGGAGACGAAGTTTCGCTCCGAGAGGCTGGTGCAGGATGCCTCGCGCCGCCTGCCGACGACGATCTTTCGCCCCGGGGTGATCGTCGGCGACTCGAAGACCGGCGAGATCGACAAGTTCGACGGTCCCTACTACCTGCTGGTGCTGATCGTCGCCTCACCGCTCGATGTGCACCTCCCGCTGCCGGGGCGTGGCTCGGCGCCGCTCCACCTCGTCCCGATCGACTTCGTCGTCGACGCTGCCCACGCGCTCGGCCGCGACCCGCGCGCCGTCGGAAAGACCTTCCACCTCACCGATCCGGCGCCCTTCGCCGCGCGCACGGCGTACGAGCTGATCGCCCGCAGCGCCGACAAGAAGATGCCACGCGGAGCGATCCCCACGGCGCTGGCGCGGGCGGTGCTGCGCGCGCCGGGCCTGTCACGCCTCGCGCGCGCCCCCCTTGCGTTCCTCGAGTCGTTCAACCACCTCGCGATCTACAACTGCAGGAACACCCTCGAACTCCTCGACGGCACCGGGGTCCGCTGCCCACCGCTCGACCGCTACGTCGACGCCCTGGTGCGCTACGTCCGCCAGGTCCACGCGGCGCGACGCCAGAAGCTCGAGGACGAGACCTTCGACCCGTTCGACTAACCAGGATCTCGCGGAACGCGATCCAAAACTCGCGCGGTTCGCGCGCGGTGGGGGGAGGCTCTGGCGAGCTTTGCTCGACGGAGGGGGGACGGGAACGTCCCCCTTTGTGAGGCTAACCAATGTCGCAGGCTCCATGCGACATTGGCTGGAGAGTCTGGCTCAGGCGATCTGCAGCTCCGCCCGCAGCGCGTGATCGCGCGAGACGCGCCAGATCTTCTGGTCGAGGTAGAAGTGGTGGAAGAAGACGCCCCAGTAGAGCGCGAGGGCGAAGCGCGCCGCCTCGCTGTCGTTCTGGAATAGCGCCAGCGAAGGGACGCCGGATCGCGCGGCGTTGAGGGCGAAGTAGAGCCCCGAGGCAGCGGCAAAGGCGAGGAAGGCGCGGAGCGGCGAGCGGCCGAGGGTGGCGGCCAGCGACGGCGCGGCCACCCGGTAGCGGCGCTCATTCGCCGCGAACACGATTCCAAGATACTGGAGTCCGTGCGAGAGGCCGCCGACCAGGGTCACCGCGAGCACGAACTGCTCCGGGCTCTGCGGACGCGGAAGGAGCGGCTCGAAGCGCCCTACCACGAAGGCAACAAACAGCGCGACCCCGACGACGGGCAAGAGCGCGAACAGCCCCGGGCGGGTCGGATCGCCGCGGCGATGGCGGGCGACCAGCAGCCCCCCGTAAGCGAGCACCCAGGCGCCGAGCAGCCCCTCGCCCGTGAGGATCACGAGTTCGGCTTCGCGGGGCATCGCAGCGGGCAGCTTGAGCACCAACCGATTGGCCGGCAGGGCCGCGAGGGCGAGCAGGAAAAGGCCCCACAGCGCCCCGTAGAGGAACCAGCGGTCGATCCGGCGGACCCGCTCCTCGACGCCGGCGAGGCGCTGGTAGATCGCCAGCAGCCCGTACTGCTGCCGCACGCCGTGGTGCCAGCTCCACAGCGCGGCGAAGAGGACAAGGCCCTCGAACACCGACGGCGAGTCAGTCACGCGCGCGACCGCCCACACCACCGGGCCCGCGAGGATGAAGCCGAGGCTGGCGATCAGGAGTCCACGCCGGCGTCGGCGCTCGCCGGGATCGAGGTAGGTGCGGGCCCAGGTGGCGCACAGGTGCGGCCCCTCGATCAGCACCGTCCATAGCCACCACAGGGGGACCAGCAGCGACGGAAGCGCGAGGACGAGTGCCCCGACCGCCACCGCGGCGACCGGGGTCCCGACAAAGAAGAAGGCGAGGTCGAAGCGACGGCTGCCGATCCAGCCTGCGGGGGTCGCGCTCATTGGTAGATCCTACCCTTTCACTGTCGGACGGTTGGTCGTTGGTGAAAAGGTAGGACCCCCTTTCAAACCGTGCGTGCGGATTTCCCGCACACGGCTTTGCCGGGAGTCGGTCGGGTCGTCGCATTACGCGGCCCCCGGGTAGCCGATCCAAGCGGCCAAAGGCCGCGTCGCGGCGGAGTCGCCGCGTGAGCAGGGGTGGGGACCCCGACGGCTTGCCGGCGGGGCGGGGCGGCACGCCCCGTGAGAAACTGGCTAAACAATGTCGCATCATCAATGCGACATTTTTTAGCTCACCCTTCGCCGGCGCGGTGCCTCGGGCTTGATCACCTCGCTGCGGAGCCGCACCTTGCCCTCGTCGACACAGCCCTGGAAGCGATCGCCCGGGGGGCAGCGGATGCGGAGGTGGAGGTGATCGTCGTGGGGCGGAAAGCGGGCCGGCTGGCGGAGGGCACGCCGAGCGCGCTGGACGACCTCGCCCGGAGCCCCGACCGCGACCGCGTGCTCGAGCAGCCGGTCGCGCAGGCGTTCGGAGATGAAGAGGTATTCGACCGTGATCGCCGGGTCCTCGAGCAACGCAGCGACGAGGGCCCAGTTGCGCGGGAGGTCGAAGCGCCGCGACGAGACCGCCTGGCCACCGTCGTAGGGCGGGCGCGAATGGAGGTCGCGGCCACGGAAGCGCGGCATCGCGTCGGCAGGCGAGAGCGGCGCGCCCACCTCGTCGACGGCGTAGAAGAGGAGATCGGCGTCGCGGCCGTTCTCGTGTGAGCGATGAAACGACATGTCGCCGCCGCCGTGGCGCGAGAGATCACCGACTCCGAGGCGGGCGCCCGGGTGCTCTCCGGCGACGCGCAACGCCGCGCGCTCGATCGCCGAGACCAGCTCGTCGGTGCCCCATTGCGTACCGCGAGCAGCCCAGGTCGGCGGCACCACGAAACCATCGCCTGCCGCCGCGAGCTGGCGCCCACCCCGCAGCAGGCCGCGATCGGCGCGGCCGATGGAGACGCTGCTCCCGTCGGTGAACATCGCGCGGGCCACGCAGCCGGCCGAGCACGACAAGAGGAGCAGGAAGGAGACAAACGCAAAGCGGCGGAGCGGCACCGCCCGATTTTTTCCGGTCCGCATCAGGAAGGCAAGCGAAAAGGCCAAGCCAACCGGCAAGAACCCGCCCGGCCCCGCGAGGCGCCCTGGGTCAACGGGAACGGGCGGGGACGCTGGCCACCCGCCACGTCCGGCGTTACCGTCGCCCCGTGCCTCCACCTCGCGATCACCTCCGGCGCTGGCTGCGTGAGCCCGCGCTCCACTTCGCCGCCGCGGGCGGTCTCCTCTTCGCCCTCCACGCTACCGTGGCGCGGCCCTCCGAGCCCCATCGGCTCTCCGTGTCGTCGGTGTTTGTCGAGGGGCTCCGAGCCGAGGAGCAGAGGCGGTCAGGGCGCGCACCGACCCCCGAAGAGGAGCGGGGTCTCGTCGCCCGCTTCCTCGACGAGGAGGTGCTCTATCGCGAGGCGCTCGCCCTGGGGCTCGACCGCGGCGACCTCATTGTCCGCCGGCGGCTAGTGCAAAAAATGGAGTTCTTGACCCAGGACGCCGCGCCGCTCCCCGCCCCCGATGACGCCGCGCTGCAGCGCTGGCTCGACCAGCACCCGGACGAGTTTCGCGCCCCCCCGCGCCTCTCCTTCCGCCACGTCTTCCTGAATCGGGAGCGGCGCGGTCCCACGATCGACGCGGACGCGAGGGAGCTGCTCTCGTCGCTGCGGGGCGGAGTCGATCCCGACCGCCTGGGCGATCCGTTCCTCGTCGGGAGCCGCTTCGCGCTGCGCTCGGAGGGCGAGATCGCCAGGGTCTTCGGCGCGCCGTTCGCGGCCCTCGTCGAGGCCTTGCCGGCGGGCGCCTGGAGCGACCCGCTTCCGTCGAGCTTCGGCCTGCACCTGGTGGCGGTTGAGCAGCGCATCGAGGGGACGACCCCGTCGCTGGCCAGCGTTCGCGAGCGGGTCCGACAGGGGCTGCTGGCCGCCCGGCGCGGGGAGGCCAATCGCGCGGCCCTGGACGCCCTGCGCTCCCGCTACGCGATCTCCGTCGAGTGGCCTGCGCCGGCGCGGCTTGCTTCCGCGCCCTCGGGGAAACGATGACCCGGCGGCGCGTCGTGTGCGCAGCCCTCGTGGCCCTTGCGATCGCCCGGGCGGCACCCGCTGCCGGCCACGGCTTCGACCCCGCGCTGCTCGACCTTCGCGCGCTCGGCGGCGGTCGCTACGCCGTATTCTGGAAGGCCGCACCGACGGCGGACGACCTCCGTCCCCGTTTTCCGGATCGGTGCATCGCCGAGGGATCGGCCGGCGCCACGCTGACCGGCGAGGGATCGGCATCCTGGATCGTCGCCTGTGACGGAAACGGAAACGGCCTTGCCGCCCTGGAGATCACCGTCGACGAACTCGCCGCGGCGCGGACCGACGTGGTCTGGCGCTTCACCCCCAAAGACGGGGAGACCATCACCGGAGTCCTGCGCGCCGATCAGCCGTCGTTCACGGTGCAAGGCGGTGCGCCGGGCGCGCAGCGATCGTCGCCCCTCGCCGTGAGCTACCTCCGCCTCGGCTTCGCCCACATCCTCGGCGGCTTCGATCACCTGCTCTTCATCGTCGGGCTGCTCCTGCTCGCGCGACGCGCCGGCCCCCTCCTCCGCGCCATCACCGCCTTCACCGTCGCCCACAGCATCACCCTCGCACTCACCGTCCTGGGCGCGCTGCGGCTTCCACCCCCACCGGTCGAGGCGGCGATCGCGCTCAGCCTCGTGCTCCTCGCCGTCGAGCTCACTCGCACTTCCCGGGCGCGCCGCCCCTTTGCGATCGCGTTCGCCTTCGGCCTGCTCCACGGCTGCGGCTTCGCCGGCGCGCTCGCTGCGTACGGCCTGCCGGAGGGACGGATCCCTGTCGCCCTCGCCGCCTTCAACGCCGGAGTCGAGATCGGGCAGATCGCGTTCGTCGCCGCGATCCTCGCCGGGTGGGCGCTGGTGCGCGCGGTCCGCCGCCGGATCCCACGGCTCCCGTCGCTGCCGCGCCTCGCTCCCGCCTACGCCATCGGGACGCTCGCCGTCTTCTGGTCCTGCCAGCGCATCGCCGCGTTCTGGTCGTGAGGAGGCCCATGAAAAGAGTCGCCCACCGACCACTGACTGCCGAGACGTACCGATCGCGTCGCGGCGGCCGACGAGCGATGCCGCTCCTGGTCCTCGTCGCTGGCTGCGGGTCGCCTGCGAGCCCGCCCGACGCCGGCCCCTACCTCGAGCCTCGCGAGCCGTGCGCCGAGCGCGATCCGCTGCGCAAGGCCTACTTCGGCGATCTCCACGCCCACACCGCGCTCTCCTTCGACGCCTGGACCTACGACGTCCGCAACGGCCCGAAGGAGGCCTACGACTTCGCCCGCGGCGGCACCGTCTACCTCCCGCCCCTCGACGCCAACGGCCGCCCCACCCTGCCCGCGCACCTCGACCGCCCGCTCGACTTCGCCGCGGTCACCGATCACTCCGAGTACCTCGGCGAGACCAGCCTCTGCACCACCCCGGGCTCCCCGGCCTACGACTCGACGATCTGCAAGCAGTACCGCCCACCGACCGCCAGCTTGACCGCGCTCGGCATCGGCGGCCCAAACCCGATCCGCCCCGCGATCTGCGGCGACGACGGCAAGCTCTGCCTCGACGCAGCCGCCCCGGTGTGGCGAAGCATAAAGGACGCCGCCGAGGCCGCCTACGATCGCACCGCGGCCTGCCGCTTCACCTCCTTCGTCGCTTACGAGTACACGCTCTCGCCGCTCGGCAGCAACCTCCACCGCAACGTGATCTTCCGCAGCGCGCGCTCTCTCCCGCAGCCGATCACCTTCTTCGAGGCGCCGCAGCCGATCGATCTCTGGACCCAGCTCCGCGCCGGCTGCCAGAACGCCGGGACCGGCTGCGACGTGCTCGCCATTCCGCACAACGCCAACATCAGCAACGGCCGCATGTTCGTCCCCGACTACCCCGACGCCACCGGCCTCGACGACGAGCGACGGATCGCGATGCTGCGGCGCGACATGGAGCCGCTGGTCGAGATCGCGCAGCACAAGGGCGACTCGGAGTGCGTCAACGGCCTCCCGAGCGCCCCCGGCGCCCCCGACGAGCTGTGCGACTTCGAGAAGACCCACAATGTCCCGATCAACGAGTGCGCGCCCGGCAAGACCGGCTTCGGCGGCTTCCTCGGCACCGGGTGCCTTTCGCCGCTCGACTTCGTACGCCACGCGCTGAAGGCCGGGCTGCAGGAGCAGGCGCGCCTCGGCGTGAACCCCTATCGCCTCGGGATCATCGGCAGCACCGACACCCACAACGGCACGCCCGGCGCCGTCGCCGAGCAGGGCTTCCAGGGCCACCTCGGCACCGCCGACAACACCCCCAAGGCGGTGCTCACCGGCCAGACCCTCGCCGCGCGCCCGCTGGTGAGCAACCCGGGTGGCCTCGCCGGCGTGTGGGCCGAGGAGAACTCGCGCGACGCGATCTTCGACGCCCTCCGGCGGCGGGAGGCCTTCGGCACCAGTGGCCCGCGGATCGCGCTGCGCCTGTTCGGCGGCTGGAGCTACCCCGACGGGCTGTGCGCCGACCCCGAGCTGGTGAAGCGCGGCTACGCCGGCGGCGTGCCGATGGGCGGCGAGCTCCCGGCCCGTCCCGGGGGCGCGGGCGCGCCGAAGTTTATCGTCGCCGTGCTGCGCGATCCGGGAGTTCCCGGGAAGCCGGGCACCCAGCTCCAGAGGGTGCAGATCATCAAGGGATGGATCGACGCCGCCGGCGCGCCGCGGGAGCGGGTGTTCGAGGTCGATGGGGACGCAAAGGGCGGAGCCACCGTCGACACCGCCACCTGCGTCACCAAGGGCCCGGGCCACGACTCGCTGTGCGCGGTGTGGACCGATCCCGAGTTCGACCCAGCGCTGCGCGCCTTCTACTACGCGCGCGCCGCCGAGAACCCGACCTGTCGCTGGAGCACCTGGTTGTGCAACGGGCTGACCCAACCGGAGCAGAAGCAGTACAAATGCGACGCGCTCGGAGTGCCGAAGGCGATCCAGGAGCGCGCCTGGTCGTCGCCGATCTGGTACGCGCCGTGATGCGGGCCGCCACCCGGTTCGCCGTCGCTGCCGCGGGCCTCTGCTGCCTGATCGCGGCCGGCTGCCGCACCCGCCTGCTCGATCCCATGGCGCCGGGCGAGGGCGGCGTCGCGATCGACCTCGCCGGCACGATCGCCCGCGATGCAGCGGCGGCGGTCTCGGACCTCGCAGCGACGGTGGACGCGACGCCTCCCGACCTCGCCGCGCGCGACCTCCCCGCTCCCCCGCCGCTGTGCCGGCAAGGCGACCCCGTGGTCCAGCTGGTCCTCGACGCGCGCGGCGCCTCGAGCCTCGCGCTCGACGGGGCCACCGTCTACTTTGGCATCGGATTCAACGGCGGCGTGTCGCGGGTGGCCAAGGAGGGCGGCCCGGCCCTGGTCCTCGCCGCCACCGGCGCCCCCGCGTTCGGCCTCGCCGTCGACGAGACCCACGTCTACTGGACCGACAACTCGGCCGGGACCATCTCGCGGGTCGCCAAGGCGGGCGGCCCCGTGACCACGCTGGCGCAGGGGCAGGACATCCCGCGCGGCCTCGCGGTCGACGACAGCCACGTCTACTGGAGCAACGAGGGCTCGATGTCGATCGCCCGCGCCGCGAAGGGCGGAGGAGGCCCGGCTCCCTTCGCCGCCGCGCAGGGCAACGCGCTCAGCCTCGTCGAGCACGGCGACTTCGTCTACTGGGGCAACGGCACCACCGGCTCCGCGCTGCGCGCGCCCAAGGGGGGTGGTCCATCGGTTGTTCTCGCCGCGGGGTACCAGTACATACCGGCCATCGCGGTCGACGGCAGCGACCTCTATTTGATCTCCCACAAGGGAAGCAGCCTGGTGCGGATCCCGCTCGCGGGCGGACCGCCGAGCACGCTCGCTTCGGCGCAGAGCTACCCGTACGCGGTCGCGCTCGACGACACGCACGCCTACTGGGTGGAGCGCTTCGACCGCACGATCCGCAAGGTGCCCAAGGCCGGCGGCGCGATGACCCTGCTCGCCACCGCCAAGGCCCTCCCCTGGACCCTCGCCGTCGACGACTCCTGCGTCTACTACACCAGCGACGGTCCCCAGGGCGGCGTCTTCCGCGCGCCGAAGTAGCCGCGCGACGCGCTCCCCCGCCGTGGTACCGTCCCGTCGCTGCATACGCGCCAAGCGAGGAAACCGATGCGAGTACTGGCCATCGACGGCGGGCCCTCCCCGCTCCTGCTGATCCGCCTCCTCCGCCACATGGAGGAAAAGCGCCCCGGCACCCTCGCCGCCACCGAGATGTTCGCCGGCACCTCCGACGGCGCCTTCACCGCCCTCTACCTCGCCGCCCGCCTCGCCGAGGGCAAGATGAAGCCGCTCGAGATCATCGACGGCTGCATCGCCTTCTCCAACGGGCTTTGCAAGGTGCTCCACGCCACCTCCGGCCGCACCGTCCGCCTGCTGCTCGGTGGCGGACCCCTCAACCTCTCGCGCGATCTCCGGTCCTTTCTCCAGCAGCCCGAGATCTACGGCACCCTCACCCTCGGCGACCTCGATCGGCTGGCGACCATCGTCACCTTCGACGCCTTCCACTGGCGCCCCCACCTGTTCCGCAACTTCGTCCCCGAAGGCCACTCCGAGGTCACTCTCGTCGACGCGGCGCTGGCGAGCAGCGCCTTCCCGATGCTGCTGCCGCTCCACAGCGGCAACAACGACAACTTCTACCTCGACGGCGGCGTGGTCGCCAACAACCCGGCGATGGGCGCGCTCGCCAGCGGTCTCCAGTACATGAAGGTCACCGACCCACCGCTCCCGGGCGAGGCCGAGAGCGATCGGCTACGCCACATGACCCTCTTCTCCATGGGCGGGCGCGAGTCGCTGGCCGAGCGAAAAAGCGTCACAGGCAAGATCCGGGACGGCCTCCTCGGCACCCTGAAGACGCTCGATCCGTGGCGCGCGGTCAGCGCCTCCGGCGACCTCAACTGGGGCTGGATGCAGTGGATCCTCCTTCGCCCGCTCTTCCTCGCCGACCTCCTCCTCCAGGGATCGATCGAGCAGGTCACCTTCCAGTGCCATCAGCTGCTCGGGCGAAGGTTCTACCGCTACTCCCCGCCGATGGCGGAGCTCAAGCAGGTGGCAAAGGCGTTCTACGGCGATCCGGCCGAGCTGTACCGGAACCTCGATCAGCACGCCGCCTGGCTGTGCGGCCAGCCCGAGATGCGGGAGACGCTCGAATGGATCGAGACCACGTGGCTGGCGCCGACGCTTCCGCTTGAGCGCGCCGTTGCGATCGAGTAGAACCGCGCCTCGATGACGTCGGAGACGAGCGGCGCGCCGATCATCCTCCGCGGGGGCCGGGTGATCGATCCCTCCTCCGGGCATGACGGCGTAGGCGACGTGATCCTCGACGGTGGGCGGGTGATCGCGGTGGAGCCCGAGGCGGCGAGCGCGTACGCAAAGCGGCCCGGCGCGCAGGTGATCGAGGCCCGCGGCCTTGTGGTGGCCCCCGGCCTGGTCGACCTCCACGTGCACCTCCGCGAGCCCGGGCACGAGTACAAGGAGGACATCGCCTCCGGGTCGCGGGCAGCGGCCGCCGGCGGCTTCACCAGCATCTGCTGCATGCCGAACACGCAGCCGCCGAATGACTGTCGCGCGGTCACCGATCTGATCGTCCGGCGCGCGCGCGAGGCCGCGGTGGTGCGAATCTACCCCGTCGGTGCGATCTCCCAGGGATTGAAGGGCGAGGCGCTCGCCGAGATGGGCGAGATGAAGGACGCCGGGATCGTCGCGGTGTCGGACGACGGGCGCCCGGTGATGAACGCCGCGCTGATGCGCCGCGCCCTCGAGTACGCGCGCACCTTCGGCCTCCCGGTGGTGCAGCACTGCGAGGACCTCGACCTCGCGGCGGAAGGGGTGATGAACGAGGGGCCGGTGGCGACGCGGGCGGGGCTGCGCGGGCAGCCGTCGGCGGCCGAGAGCGTGATGGTGGCGCGCGACCTCGAGCTGCTCGCCTGGACCGGCGGGCGCTACCACGTCGCCCACGTCTCGACGGTGGCCGCGGTGCGGATGGTGCGCGAGGCGAAGCGGCGCGGGCTCCAGGTCACCTGCGAGGTCACGCCGCAGCACCTCACCCTCACCGACGCGGCCTGCGCCGGCTATGACACCGACACGAAGTGCGCGCCGCCCCTGCGCGGGCAGGCGGATCTCGAGGCGCTGCGCGAGGCGCTGGCCGACGGGACGATCGACTGCATCGCCACCGACCACGCGCCGCACGCCGCGCAGGAGAAGCAGCTCGAGTTCGATCACGCCGCGTTCGGGATGATCGGCCTCGAGACCGCGCTCGGCCTCGGCCTTCGCCTGGTCGACGAGAAGGTGCTCGATCTGCCGACGCTGATCGCGCGGTTCACCGTCGGTGCGGCGCGCGTGTTCGATCTGCCCGCCGGCACGCTCGCGAACGGAGCTGCGGCCGATGTGGTGGTGTTCGATCCGGCCGCGGAGTGGACCATCGAGCCCGCCACGTTCCGCTCGAAGAGCAAGAACTCGCCCTTCGCCGGCCTCACGGCGCGCGGCCGGGTGATGCTCACCATCGTCGGCGGGAAGGTGGTCTACCGTCGCGAGAGCGCCGGTGGCTGAGCTGGAGCTTCGCAGCGGCCGCCTGGCGCTCGAGGACGGAACGATCTTCCGCGGCGAGGCGTTCGGGGCGCGCGGCGGCGACAGCGACGGAGAAGTCGTCTTCAACACCGCGATCACCGGCTACCAGGAGGTGCTCTCCGATCCCTCCTACCGCGGCCAGATCGTGGTGATGACCGCCCCCGAGATGGGCAACGTGGGATGCAACCCCGAGGACGACGAGTCCCCCCGGGCGTGGCTCGCGGGGCTGGTGGTTCGCGCGCTGTCGCCGCGGTTCTCGTCGTGGCGCGGCCGCGAATCGCTCTCCGATCACCTCGCGCGGGCGGGGGTCTCCGGCCTCGCCGGCATCGACACGCGCGCCCTGACGCGCAAGCTCCGCACCCTCGGCATGCTGCGCGGACTCCTCTCCACCGACGAGAGCGCCAGCGACGCCGACCTCATCGACCGGGTGCGCGCCACCCCCGGCCTCGCCGGGCGCGACCTGGTCCGCGAGGTCACCGCCCGGGAGCCCTACCCGTGGAGCGAGCCCTCGTGGCGCCACGCGCAGGACGCCGCGCTCCTGCCCGCCGCCCGCCATCACGTGGTGGCCTACGATTTCGGGATCAAGCGCAGCATCCTCCGCCGTCTGGTCGATTTCGGCTGCCGGGTGACGGTGGTCCCCGCCGCGACGCCCGCCGAGGAGGCGCTCGCCCTCGCCCCCGACGGGATCTTCCTCTCCAACGGTCCGGGCGATCCCGCCGCGGTGCCCTACGCCGCCGAGGCGTGCCGCCGCCTGCTCGACTCCGGCCGCCCCCTCTTCGGGATCTGCCTCGGCCACCAGATCCTGGGCCTCGCCCTCGGCGGCACCACCTACAAGCTCAAGTTCGGCCACCACGGCGCCAACCAGCCGGTGATGGACCTCGCCACCCGCAAGGTCGAGATCACCTCCCAGAACCACGGCTTCGCGGTCGACGTCGCGAGCCTCGCAGGTCGCGCCGAGCTCTCGCATGTGAACCTGAACGATGGCACCGTCGAGGGGATGCGCCTCGCCGGGCGCCCGGTCTTCAGCGTGCAATACCACCCTGAGGCGTCGCCGGGACCGCACGACGCCGGCTACCTCTTCGAGGGCTTCGTGGGTCTGATGGACGATTGGGGACGGCGGCCGACGATCGCACGCCGCGGCGCATGATCGTCCACCAGGAGCTCGACCGCGCGATCGCGCAGGCGGTCCTCGATCAACCGGCGCTGATGACCGCGCGCGCGGAGTGGGATCGCCTCGCCGGGGTGGTCCACGACGACGAGCCGCTGTTCGAGGAGCGCGCCTCGGCCTTCCTCGAGTGGTTCCTGATTGACTTCCGCCCGGGCGGACGCGCGCCGATCGAGGCGCAGATCCAGGGGGCCCAGGCGACGGGGCCCGCGGACCAGGCCCGGCGCGACGAGCTCGCCGCCCTCGCCTGCTCGCACCGCAGCCTCTTCCAGGTCCGGACCGCCTTCTCCGACGGAGTGCTGCTCGACGATCTATGGGGCGGCGGTACCTTCCGGGTGCACGAGCGACGGCAGCTCGCCGGCCTGGGCCCGGGCGAACTCTTCGACGGACGCCTGATCGCCGACGTCAGCGCGCCGCCGGAGCTGCTGTTCGCGCGCACCTTCTGCTTCCACCCGCGCGAGGCCGAAGAGGGCGTACGAAGCCAGGTGATCCAGGCGCGCCGCGATCGCCGCCCGCGCGAGGAGCTGCTGTTCCGCCTCCTCCGCCTCCGGGTACGCTGCGAACGCTACCGCCACGTCAAGCCGTCGCGGGTCTACGCCGCTCTACTTGACCCACTCTCGTGAAGCTCGGCACCCGGATCACGATCTCGGTCGGTACGCTGGTGATCATCGCCCTCGGCGTCTACGGGTACGTCTCGGTGCGGATCCGGCGCGCCGAGCTGGCCGACGATCTCGAGCGCCAGACCCACTCCCTCGGCAGCGCGCTGCAGATCTCGCTGGAGTCGTCGGCCGCGGCGGCGCGCAAGGTGCGTGGAGCCGCGGAGCTGCAGCGCCAGCTCCGGAACCTCTACCCGGTGATCTACCAGTCGGAGGCGCTCGGGAGCGCGCTTCCGGCAGCGCTCCAGGAGGCGCTCCACGCCGAGGATCCACGGCGCCTGATCGCGCGGGTGCGGGCCCGCGAGGAGACCTTGCGGATCGAGTATCTCGACCTCCGCCCCGCCGCACCCGCCCCCACGCCCACCCCGGGGATCGCTCCCCGGCTCGACGGTGGAGCACCTTCGAGCGGCACGCCCGGCAGCCTCGGCGCGCTGCTCCACGACGGCGGCGCCGGGGACGACGAGGAGCTGACGCCGCCGCCCGCCGACGGCACCCGCGAGGCGCGTCTGCGTCGTGTCCAGATCACCGGCGAGCCCTTCGGCGAGCACCTCGAGAGCGACGATCGCCACCTCTACGCCTACGTCGTGCCGATCCGCGACGAGCAGCAGAACGTCGTCGCCGCCGTCGAGCTGGTGCGCGACGCATCGGACGCCGAGCGCACCCTCGCCGCGACCCAGCGCAACGTCGCGGCGACCGTCGTCCTGGTCGGGCTGGTGCTCGCCGGGCTGGTGTGGCTGACGACGCGCAGCGGCATCGCAGGCCCGCTGAAGCGCCTGGTCGAGGGCATCGACGAGGTCTCCCACGGCGACCTCACCCGCGCCATCCTGCGCGAGCGCGGCGACGAGATCGGCGACCTCGCCGACCGCTTCAACCAGATGACCGCCAGCCTCCGCGAGGCTCGGGTCGAGACCCAGCGCGGCCTCGAAGCCAAGCTGGCGCTCGAGGCGCGCCTCCGCCACTCCGAGAAGCTCGCCACCATCGGCCAGCTCGCCGCGGGCATCGCCCACGAGGTCGGCACACCGCTCAACGTGATCGGCGGCCGCGCCCGCACCATGGAGAAGAAATCGGGCGATCCCGTCGAGGTGGCGAAGAACGCCGGGATCATCGCCGCCCAGGCCGCACGCATCACCAAGATCATCCAGCAGCTCCTCGACTACGCGCGCAAGAAGGTCGCCGTGCGCGGCCCGGTCGACCTCGCCACCGTCGTCAAGGACTCGATCGACTTCCTCGAGCACCAGCTCGCCGCCTCGAACATCGCGGTGCGCGCGCAGCCACTCGCTCGCGACCCCGGCGCGGGCATCCCCGAGAATTCGGTGGTGATCGGTGACGGCGATCAGCTCCAGCAGGTGTGCTTGAACCTGTGCATCAACGCGATCCAGGCGATGGGCGCGGGCGGCACGATGGAGATCGCGATCCGCGCGCTCCGCCGTCGCAAGCCGGGGCTCGACACCGCGCCGGAGGGCCCCTACCTCGTGCTCGAGATCGCCGATAACGGCATCGGTATCCCGCTCGAGGATCGCGAGCGGATCTTCGAGCCCTTCTACTCCACCAAGCAGGACGGCGGGGGCACCGGCCTCGGGCTTGCGGTCTCGCAGGGAATCGTCAAGGATCACGACGGATGGATCGAGATCGAAGGGCGCCCCGAGGGTGGCACGGTGTTCCGCGTCTTCCTCCCAGCTCCCGAGACGGCCCCACCCGATGACCATGGCAACGGATGATGGATAGAGCGGAACGCGCCCGAACCACGGTGCTGGTGGTCGAGGACGACCTCGAGATGCGCGAGCTCCTCCACGAGGCGCTCTCCGACGAGGGCTACCGGGTCGAGCTCGCAAGCGGCGGGCGCGCCGGCATCGCGCGGGTCAAGGAGGGCGGGATCGATCTCGTCGTCACCGACGTGAAGATGCCCGATCTCGACGGCCTCGACGCGCTCTCGGAGATCCGCACCGTCGAGCCCACGCCGCACGTCATCGTGATCACCGCCTTCGGCTCGATCGAGACGGCGATCAAGGCGGTCAAGCTCGGTGCCTACGACTACATCACCAAGCCGTTCGACATCGACGTGCTCACCCTCGGCGTCGAGAAGGCCCTCAACGAGCGCGGCCTGCGGCACGAGGTGGCGCGCCTGCGCCGCGAGGTGGCACGCCCCTACCGCTTCGAGAACATCATCGGCAAGTCGCAGCCGATGCAGGATGTCTTCGGCCTCATCCGGCGCCTCGCCGCCTCGGCGGCCAACGTGCTCATCACCGGCGAGTCGGGCACCGGCAAGGAGCTCATCGCCCGCGCGCTCCACTTCAACTCGCCGCGCGCCAAGCGCCCCTTCGTCGCCGTCAACTGCGCCGCGATCCCCGACACCCTCCTCGAGAGCGAGCTGTTCGGCTACAAGCGCGGCGCCTTCACCGACGCCCGCACCGACCGCGCCGGCATGTTCGTCGAGGCCGATGGCGGCACCCTCTTCCTCGACGAGATCGGCGATCTGTCGCCAGCGCTGCAGGCCAAGCTGCTCCGCGTGATCCAGGAGCGCGAGATCCGCCCGCTTGGCGCAGCGCGCTCCGAGAGGATCGATGTGCGGGTGCTCTCCGCCACCAACCGCGACCTCGAGCAGCGGATGAAGGAGGGCGCATTTCGCGAGGATCTGTACTACCGCCTCAACGTCATCCAGGTCGTGCTCCCGCCGCTGCGCGACCGCGCCGAGGACATCCTGCCGCTCGCCGATCACTTCCTCGCCGAGGCGGCCAAGCGGAGCGGCAAGCGCGTGGCGGCCTTCACCGCCTCGGCGTTCAAGGTGCTGGCGGGCCACCCGTGGCCGGGCAATGTCCGCGAACTGGAGAACGTGATCGAGCGTGCGGTGGCGCTCGCCGAGACCGCCGAGCTCGGCGTCGACGACCTGCCGCCGCAGGTGCGCGAACGGCGGAACGGCGACGTCCTGGCCGGCGCGCTGGCGCGAAATCTGACGCTCGCTGAGCTGGAGCGCGAGTACATCGCCCGGGTGCTCCAGGCCGAAGGCGGAAACAAGACGCGCGCCGCGCAGCGCCTCGGCCTCGATCGCAAGACCCTCTACCGCAAGCTCGAGGAGTACGAGCGCGCGCCCCTCGCCGGCGACGAGAGCACCGCCCAAAGCCCGCCATCGCGGGCGACCGTGAACACGCCGCAGTCGATGCCTGCGGCCGCCGATCCGCCGGGCGAGCCACAAGCCCCTGCGCGCGGCGAGGCCACCGTCCGGATCCCCCGCGACGCGGCCCCCGAGGATCTCGACGACGACGAACGCTGAAGCGGTCCGTTGCCGTTGCCGTTGCCGTTGCCGTTCCCGTTGCCGTTCCCGTTGCCGTTCCCGTTGCCGTTCCCGTTGCCGTTGCCGTTGCCGTTGCCGTTCCCGCAACGATGAAGCCGCGCGTCCGCGCTTCCATCGTCTGCCTCCAGGCTCCCCTGGACTGAATAAGATCTGCGGGGGGAGTGCCCCCGGACGGACGACGAGGTCGCCGACCTGCTCCGCCGGATCATCAAGAGCGTCCTGGATCTGCTGGGCCGTCGCGGTCGCCTCGACGACCCGGAGGAGCCCGCGGGCGACGATGAGCTGCCCCAGATCCAGCTCTTCGCCTCGCGACCGCTGGCGAGCGCCGGTGGCCCGCAGCCGTCCCTACCGTCGCTGTGCGCCCGCCCTCGCTGAAGAGGGGTCGGCCGACGCGATCCGCGCGGAGGCGGCTTCGTGGGGCGGGGCAGCGCCGGGTGCTGTCCGGGCCCGCCCTTCGGCTCGCCCGCGGCCACCATCTCGTCCTCCTCGGCGACGCCGCCGCTCGCCTGGTTCCCTCGACCGGATCAGCGCGCAGGTCGGTTCACGCGCACGAGCTGCCGGTCCAGCGAGGTCAACCGGTGATCGTCCCGTGGATCCGCTCCGCCTGTCCGGGGGCATCTTCGTCCTGCGTGCAGACGATGATCCCTCCGTGCAGCGGTCGCTCCCGGTGGAGCCGAACGAAGTCGCGTCGGTTGAGCGTGAGGACCGCCCGCCCTTCGCGCGCGGCGAATGCCAGCACCTCCTCATCGGGGAGGGCGCGGTTGGCGTTACCGGCTTCGGCCGCCGTGAGCGCGTCGTGCCCGCGTTCCCGCCATCCCTTGACGACGGCGAACGGGAAGTTTTCGTCCACGTAGAGTCGCGCCATCGCCTACGCCGTCTCGTTCTCCCGGATGGCGACGTCGATCTCATCCCGGTGGGCGTCCGCGTAGGCCCAGGCGTTCACGGGATCCGCCGCCCGTAGACCCGGGTAGTTCTCCAGGATTCGCGCTTGGCTCCACGCGAGGCGGCGGTAGTTATCGAGCGCCCACACAGGGATCCTCGTCGGCACGATGCACGCATCGCCGCCTACCACGCCTGACGTCCTCTCGATCCCCGGCCAACAGTGGGCGATCTCAAGAGCGAACCGGCGAACGACCTCCGCTTTTTCACTCGGCTTCAGGGTCGCAAGCTCCGGCTCCAGCCCTCGCAGCGTCATGGGACTCCTCGCGGCCAATGTAGGGCCTCAGCCTCGATCCGTCCAACCCGCCCTCATGCGTGGGTGCTTAACGAAGAAGGGGGTCCCTCCGCTCACGTAGTCGTAGTCGTAGTCGTAGTCGTAGTCGATTCAGGGGCACTCTCGCGCGGGGGATCACCTCTCCGGCACAAGCGCGTGAGCATCGGCTCGCGGCCTTGTGCCTGCGGTTGCGGGTGCCACCCGCACCGGACGAGGTCTCCCGTGTTCAGCGCCTTCCCGTCGCGACGTGCCGCCCCTGCTACCCCGGGAGAGTGCGTCGGCGCGTTCTTCGAGCCCATCGCCCACACATGCTGCCTTCGCCCGATCTCCAGAGACTCGGCCTCTCCATTCTCTAACGAGGCTACATCTGGGTTGACTGTGCGTTGCGGCCCGTCACTTCGCAGCCGTGGATTGCCGCCGACGACATGCAGGCCCCGCTTCTGCTGGACACCTCGCGGTGTCACGCAGGGGGCCGGGCTACCTGGTTGCTCGACTCTTGCCAGGGTGGGTTCCTTTTCATCCCACGGGGTTGGTGGTGCAAGGCGCCGCTTCACGGCGCACGGTGGGCTTCTGGGACTCGCCCCTTCCATCCGCTCGCCCGACGAGAAAAAGGTTGCCTTTTCGACGGGCCCCGGGTTTCTGGTGGGCAGGAGGATTCACGATGAGGCTGACCCAGGGGACTCTTTCGCTGCTCGCCGCCGCGTGGCTGCTCGTCGGCCCGGGGATTTCCCCCGCGGGGGCTGCCGATGCGCCCGCCCAGCGCGGGACCTACGGCGGCAAGGCCGAGCACGTCACCGACGAGGAGGGGCGTCCCACCTCGGAGAAGGAGTTCGATCCCGCGGGCAAGCTGCGCGAGCAGACCACCTACAAGTACGACGACGAGGGGCGCCTGGTGCACAAGGAGCGGCGCGTCTACTACGCCGAAGGCGCGACCGAGACCAAGACCAGCTGGGACTACAAGGGCGGGCGCGAGGTCGACAAGGAGACCGCGCGCTTCGACCCGAAGGGCGCGCAGATCGGCGGGAGCTGGACCACCACCGAATACGACCCGCGGGGGCGGCGCAAGGTGACGAAGCGGCGCTGGAACCCCGAGGCGAAGGAGTGGGAGGTCGAGGTCGCGGCGGCCCAGGCGGCGGGCCCGGCGAAGAAGCGGCGCACGGCGAGACCGGCGGCCCAGGTGATCGATCTCCCGACCGGCCTGGCGGTCCAGCCGGTGATCGCCACCAGCGTCCTCACCCTCGACTGGAACTCGCGCTACACCATCCTCGCCTCCACCTCGTTCGGTCCCGGCCTGCGGGTCGGGTACCAGACGCGCTCCTTCCTCGTCGCCGCCGACATCGAGTACTCGGCGACCGCCAGCACCAAGGCCGAGGTCTCCTTCGGCGGCATCACCGGCGGCCTCGACTTCGCGCCCTTCGTCGGCTCGCTCCTGCGCGGCAAGCTGCGCGTCTACGCCATCGCGGGCGGCAACGTCGGCGCGCTGTTCACCATCCAGCCCGGCAAGGATGGCAACGCGCTCACCGGCGGTTTCCTCGTCGGTGCGGGCGCGACCATGCCGCTCAACCCGGACTTCCTGATCGGGCTCGAGGTGGGCGTGCGAACCCAGTGGGTGGTGTTCGATCCGGATCCCGTGGCGACCTCGAGCATCTACATCGCGGTCACCGGAACGCTGATGAATCCGTTCAAGGGATCGGACGACGAGGAGGAGGAGGCCGAGGAGGCACCGGCGGCGAGCGCCGCGACCGAGGAAAAGAGCGAGGACTAACCCTTGGCGTCGGTGGCGGCCAGGTCGGCCGGCTGGGCATCGACCTGGGCGTCGACCTGGGCATCGACCTGGGCATCGCCTGCCGCGCCATCGCTGCCGCGTAGGTCGCCTGTAGCAGTGAGGTCACGGGCCATGTCGACGGCTGCGGAGAGATCCCCCGGACCCCCGTCCCCCACCACCGCGGTCAGATCGCGGGCCATGTCGCCGGGGGGCCGTTCGTGGCCGTAGTCGTCATCGCCGCAGCCTCCGGCGATCAGCACCGCACCCGAAATCAAACCGATCAGCAGGCTCCTCATCGCGCGGCGTCTCCTCGTCGACCGGGCGAAGCATAGCCGACTGGCACCAGGGGTCAAAGAAGCTGACGGCGGGCTACCGGAGGACCCGCGGGTTTTGCAGCTTCACCCCGAGGGTGCGCGCGCACGTCGAGCGGATGAACTCCTGGTCGACGGGCTGGAGGTGCTCGCAGGCGCGCTGGGCGGTGGTCTTATCCTTGGTCCAGCACGACGCCGCGCCGAGCAAGCGCCACGCCACCGAGAGCTTCGGATCGGCGACCGTGGCGGCGAGCGCGAGCTTCTTCGCCAGCGGGTACTTCGCGGCGTCGTAGGCGGCCTGCGCCTCCTGCATCTCGGGGCGCGCCGGCGAGGCGGCGATGTGGATCTCGTCGTCGGTGAACTCGATCGCCTGGCGCTTGCACGCGAAGCGCACGAACTCGATGTCCTCCTTGGTGAGGTGCGCCAGCGCGGTCAGCGATCCCGGGCGGTCCTTGAGGAAGCAGCTCGATGCGCCGGCCAGCCGCCACGCCCGCGCCCCCTTCGAGCGCGCGGGGCTCGAAAGCCCCGGCTCGTCGCTGGCGAGCGCCACCTTGAGCGCGAGATCGTGCGCCTGCTGGTAGCGCGCGGCACCGTAGGCTTCGTCCGCCGAGGCCAGCGGATCATCGCCCGCCCGCGCCACCTGGGCGACGAGAAATCCCCCGAGAATCACCCTGTTCAGGCTCCGCATGGCTGGTGCTCCGATCGCCGCCGAGTATACGCCTACCGCGCGAGAAGCAGGTCGAACACCACCAGCTTCGCCGCGAGCAGCCCGACGCCGCCGAGGAAGACGATCCGGACGTAGCGGTGGCCGCGCGTGATCGCGAGGTGCGCCCCCAGCCACGCACCGACGGTCATCGCCGCCGCCATCGGCACCGCCACCCGGTAGTCGATCAATCCGTGACGCGCGAACTCCAGCGAGGCGATCGCCGAGGAGGCGAAGTTGACCAGCTTGGTCATCCCCACGGCCTCGACCAGGCTGGTCCCGAGCAGCGCCACGCAGGCGAAGGTGAGCAGCGTGGTGTAGCCGCCGGAGAACAGCCCGCCGTAGATCCCGAGGAGCGCTCCCACCGCCATCCCGACGGCGAAGCGGGCCTTCGACACCGCGTGCGCCGGCGCCTCGCCGAAGCCCGGCCTGGCGAGGAGAAACAGCACCATCGCCACCATCGAGCCGGCCACCACCCCGCGCACCGTCCGCTCCGACAGCGACGTGACGAGGTGCGCTCCCCACCACGACGTCACGAGGGTGAGGGCGCCGAGCGGGAGGGTGAGGTCCCAGCGCACCGGCTGCTTCTGCGCGAAGCGAACGCCCCCCGAGAGGGCCAGGAAGGTGACCGCGAACATGTTGGTGGCGATCGCCTGGCGCGGCGCCATCCCGAGGGAGAGCATCACCGGCACGGTGAACAGCGAGTTGCCGCCGGTGACCACGCCGACCAGCGCCGCCAGCAGCGCCACGACGCACATCAGAGCGAGGGCCCAGGGCTCCACCGGCCTCAATCTACCTTACGGCTACCCGATGTCGGCGATCTCCTTCGACGGCTTCTCGAAGCCGGGGCGGATCACCCACTTGAAGCGCGCCGGCTGGCCTGGCCCGTCCCACGCCAGGCGTACCGCCGCTCCCTTGGCCGGCGACGGCACCGGGCCGCGCAGGAGCGCCCCGATCAGGGCCCCGAGCTGCGGCTCGTGACCGACCACCGCCACCGCGCCTAAGTCCGCGCGCGGCAGAAGGATCTCCTCGACCACCACCTGCGGGTGGCGCCCGGTGGCGAGCTCGGGGGCGACCTCCAGCGCCCCATCGAAGTCCAGGCCGACCGCGATCAGCTCGGCGGTCTCGACGGCGCGCACCAGCGGGCTGGTGACCAGCGCGTCGAGTTTGACGCCCGCCTCCCGCAGCGCCCGTCCCACCGCCAGCGCGTCGCGTCGCCCCCGGGCGGTGAGCGGGCGGTGGCCGTCGTCGAGGGACCGGTCCGGATCGATCGCGCGGGCGTGGCGGATCACGAAGACGTTCATGGGCGCGAGTTTCGGGGTGTCGGCGCCAGTTTGCAACAATCGACATGCAACAAGCGACCAACTTGCGCTCGCTTCTCCCCCGTCGGAGAATCGCCGCGTGCTCCTCCGCTTCCTCCTGTACGGCCTTTGGGGCTGGTGCTCGGAGATCCTCTGGACCGCCGCCACCGAGGCGGTGTGCGGCACCCGTCCCGACGACGGTGACGTGACGAAAAAAGTGACCATCCCGCGCGCCCAGCGCCTCCGGCTCGCCGGCCACACGTGTCTATGGATGCTCCCGATCTACGGGTCGGCCGCGCTCCTCTTCGAGCCGGTCCACGAGACCGTCCGCGCCCTCCACTTTGCCGCCCGCGGCGCTTTTTACATGGTCGGCATCTTCGCCGTCGAAGCGCTCGCCGGGCTCGCCCTCCGGTGGACCACCGGCCGCTGCCCGTGGGACTACTCCTACGCGCGCACCAGCGTCGGCGGCGTGATCCGCCTCGACAACGCGCCCGTCTGGTTCGCCTTCGGCCTGCTGCTCGAGCGGGTCCACGATGTGCTCGTCACCGTCGAGAGGCCGCTGCGCGCGGCGATCGGCGGCGCTCCGTGAGGCGCCCGTGAGAATCGAGTTCCGCGCCGTCGCCAAGCGCTTTGGCGGCGCCGGCCTCCCGCCGATCGATCTCGCGATCGCGCCCGCGCGCACCACCGTGCTGATCGGGCCGAGCGGCTGCGGGAAGTCCACCTGCCTGCGCCTGATGATCGGCCTCCTCCGCCCCGACAGCGGCACCGTGCTGGTCGACGAGACGCCGCTCACCCTCGAGAACCTCCCCGCGCTGCGCCTCCGCATGGGCTACGTGATCCAGGACGGCGGTCTCTTTCCCCACCTTTCCGCGGCCGACAACATCGCCCTCCTGGCGCGCCACCTGGGCTGGCCCGAGGCGCAGGTCACCGCGCGGCAGGACGAGCTGTGCGAGCTGACCCGCTTCCCGCGCGCCAGCCTCGACCGCTTTCCGTCGCAGATCTCGGGCGGCCAGCGCCAGCGCGTGAGCCTGATGCGCGCGCTCTTCCTCGACCCGTCGCTGCTCCTGCTCGACGAGCCGCTCGGCGCCCTCGACCCGATCATCCGCTCCGACCTCCAGGCCGATCTTCGCGCGATCTTCCAGCGCCTCCGGAAGACCGTGATCCTGGTCACCCACGACCTCGGCGAGGCGGGCTTCCTCGGCGATCACCTGGTCCTCCTCCGCGACGGCGCGATCGTCCAGCAGGGCACCCTGGCCGATCTCGTCCGGCGACCCGAAGACGCGTTCGTCACCCGCTTCGTGAACGCGCAGCGCAGCCCGCTCGAGTCCCTGGAGGCCGGGTGAGGCGCGCATTGATCCCGCTCCTGTTTCTCGTCGCCGGCTGCACGCGCACAGGCGGCAACGCGCCGGTCCGGGTGGGCTCGAAGGCCTTCACCGAGTCGGTGATCCTGGGCGAACTGGTGACCTTCCTGGCGCAAGACGCGGGCGGACGGGCCGAGCACCGTCGCCAGCTCGGCGGCACGCAGGTCCTGTGGAACGCGCTCCTCGCGGGCGAGATCGACGTCTACCCGGACTACACCGGGACCATCGCCCGGGAGATCCTCGGCGGGGCCGGGAGCGACGAGGAATCACTGCGAGTCGCGCTCGCGAAGCGCGGCGTCGTGATCAGCCGCCCGCTCGGCTTCAGCAACACCTACGCCGTCGGGATGAAGGAGGAGGCCGCCGCGCGCCTCGGGATCCGCACCCTCTCCGACCTCGCCCGCCACCCCGAGCTGCGCTTCGGCTTCTCGAGCGAGTTCATGGACCGCAGCGACGGCTGGCCGAGCCTCCAGGCGCGCTACCACCTGCCGCAGCAGGAGGCGCGCGGGCTCGATCACGACCTCGCCTACCGCGGCCTCGAGAGCGGTACCCTCGACGCCACCGACCTCTACTCCACCGACGCGGAGATCCGCTACTACCACCTGCGCGTGCTGGTCGACGATCTCCACCACTTCCCCGACTACCACGCGGTGCTGCTCGCGCGGGCCGATCTCGCCACCCGGGCCGGGCGCGCGCACGCGTCGATCCGGCGCCTGGAGGGATCGATCGACGAGGCGGCGATGATCGCCTTGAACGCGCGCGCCAAGCTCGATCGCCTCCCCGAGTCGGTGGTGGCCGCCGACTTCCTCGCCGAGCGCCTCGGGGTCCACGCCGATGCGCGCCGCGAGTCGTTCCTCAGGCCGCTCCTCCGCCACACCGGCCAGCACCTCGCGCTGGTGGCGGTCTCCCTCGGCGCGGCGATCCTGTTCGCCATCCCGCTCGGGATCCTCGCCTCGCGCCGCCCGCGGCTCGGCCGGCTGATCCTGGCTGGCACCGGGATCGTTCAGACCATCCCGTCGCTGGCGCTGCTGGTGTTCATGATCCCCCTGCTCGGGATCGGGGCGCCGCCGGCGATCGTCGCGCTGTTCCTCTACAGCCTCCTCCCGATCGTCCGCAACACCTGCACCGGGCTCACCGACATCGCGCCCTCGATGCGCGAGTCGGCCGAGGCGCTCGGTCTCCCGCCGCTGGCGCGTCTCTGGCGGGTCGAACTGCCGCTCGCTTCGCGGGCGATCGTCGCCGGAGTGAAGACCTCGGCGGTGATCAACGTGGGCACCGCCACCCTCGGGGCGCTGGTCGGCGCCGGCGGGTATGGCCAGCCGATCCTCACCGGGATCCGCCTCGACGACGTCGGGCTGATCCTGCAGGGTGCGGTGCCGGCGGCGGTGCTGGCGCTCGCCGTCGAGCTGCTGTTCGATCGCCTGGAGCGGCTGGTGGTGCCGCGGGGTCTGCGGCTTCCGGTGAGCGCATGACCGACGCCGCGCGCTTCACCCTGATTCGCCACCCGTCGAGCGGCGGCGCGGTTGACTTCGCGCGTGACGTTCACGCGGGGCTCACGGCGACGCCGAAGCGCCTCCCCTTCCCGTACTTCTACGACGAGGAGGGCTCGCGCCTGTTCGAGGCCATCTGCGGCCTCCCGGAGTACTACCTGACGCGCGCCGAGGCGGAGATCCTCGGGCGGCACGCGGGAGCGATCGTCGCACCCCTTCCACCGTCGGTGGAGCTGGTCGAGCTCGGCAGCGGCAGCGCGACGAAGACCCGCCTGCTCCTCGACGCGCTGCTCGCCCGTCGCCCGTCGCTCCGCTACCTGCCGATCGACATCTCGGAGACGATGCTCGAGGAGAGCGCCCGCGGGCTGCTGGCCGACTACCCGTCGCTCCAGGTCACCGCCATCGCCGCCGAGTACCGGTCGGGCCTGCGCATCCTCCAGGACCAGCCCCGGGCGGAGGACTCTGCGAGGCTCGTCCTGTGGCTCGGCTCGAACGTCGGCAACTTCCACCGCCCCGACGCGGCGCGCTTCCTCGCCGAGGTGCGGGCGACGATGGCGCTCCGCGACCGACTGCTGCTCGGCGCCGACCTGCGCAAGGAGCGCACGGTACTGGAGCGCGCCTACGACGACGCCGCGGGGGTGACCGCGCGCTTCAACCTGAACCTGCTCGCGCGGATCAACCGGGAGCTCGGGGGCCACTTCGCGGTCGACCAGTTTCGCCACCTGGCGCGCTACGACGAACCGGCGGGGCGGATCGAGATGTACCTGGTGAGCGAGCGCGATCAGGCGGCCCGGATCGACGGCCTCGGGATCGACCTGACGTTCGCCGCGGGGGAGCGGATCCACACCGAGGACTCGTACAAGTATTCGCAAGGCGAGCTCGCCCACCTCGCGGCGGCAGCCGGCTTCACCGTCGAGGATCAGTGGATGGACGAGGCCGGGCGCTTCGCCGTGAGCCGGTTCGCCCCGGCGTAGGCGCCTGGGGAGGTCTACTTCAGCACCACCTCGGCGGCCTGCGACTCGGCGACATCCACGGCGTGGGCGTACGCCGCAAACTCCCCGTACCGCTCGGGCGGAATGCGCGATGCCGGCATCCCGAAGGTGGCATCGAGCTTGAGCAAAGGCGGCTCCCCGGACGCGCCGCCGCTGGCCAGCAGGGAGAACGCGCCGAACAGCGGGTCGCTCGCCTTCCCCGACACCGCGCGCGCCACCCCTGCGCCGGCCGGCAGGTGGATCGTCGCCGCGAGGTGCGTCGGTGCGCAGTACTGCAGCTGCAAAGGAGTGCTCCGCTTCGCCACGCCCACATAGCGCCTCCCGAGCAGCGCGGGGTAGGGAGCAGGCAAGAGGAGCCGCTTTCCCTCGGCCCGCGCGAAGCGGGGCGCGTGGAAGGTGTACGCGACGACGAACGGCTCGTCGTCCGCGTCGCGCGGGCCGAAGGTGAGCGTCTTCAGCGTCGCCCCCGGGAAGTAGAAGCCGAGGGTGTGCTGCTCGAACTCCGGCCGCACCCGATCCTCGGCCAGCCGGTCGATCCCCTCGCGCCACTCGAGGGCCGGCCATCCGGCCACCACCTCGCGCACCGTCACCTCGGCGCCGCCGTCCTCGGCCAGCGTGGCCTCGAGCGTGATCTCGCGGCGGTCGGCGAGCCTGGTCGTGACCGTCACCGGGCGCGCCTCGCCCCGGCGTCCGAGCGCGATCGCCGGCTGATCGCGCAGCGGCGGTGACACGAAGCCCATCGGGGTGTGGCGGAAGCGCGGGTCCAGGATGGTCGTGGCCACCGGCCCCTTCGCGCCCGGAAGCGTCACCGCCAGGAGCGGCTCATCGAAGCCTTCGAGATCGGGCAGCGGCCCGTCGAGGGCGGCCGAGTTCCTGGCGCGCCCGAGCCACAGCTCCGCCGGCACCCCCAGCGCCAGCAGGAGCGCCCGCTCGAGGGTGATCCGGTTGCCCTCGCCGCGCGCCAGGATCGAGGTCGCCGCCTCGTCGAGCGAGCCACCCGCCTTGATGTTGCGCCGCACAAAGGCGTCCACCGCCTCGGGCGTCTTCAGCTTCGCAGCCAGCGCCCGCAGCTCGCCGTTCGCCCGCAGCGCCCCGAACTGCTGGTCGTCGAGGAAGTCGCGCCACACCGGAAAGGTCACCCCCGAGGCGACGCGCACCGATGGGACGCTCTCCGTGAACGGCGCCTGCTGCGGCTCGGGAAGGAGCTGCGCCTTGTGCTCGTCGGCCCAGGTCCGGACCTCGAGCTCGCCCCGCAGCTCCACCTTTTCCTTGAGTGCGTCGCCGCGGCGGTCGATCTGGAGCGCCATTCCCGGCGGTGCGGCCAGGACGTATTCTGTCCGATCGAGCGGCGCGTCGAAGGACTGGAAGTAAAACCGCTCTCCGAGGAAGCCGTTCGGGAAGGCGGCCGGCGACGGCGACGGATCGACGTACTCGAACTCCACGAAGTCCCCCGGCTCGAGGTCGGGGACCGACACCGACTGCTTCTCGGCGATCTCCTCGGGCTCGCGGGTCGAGCCGTCGGCCTTCACCGCGCGCAGGAGCAGCACGTCTGCGCCGTCCGGGATGTTCACCTCGCCCCACTTGTCGATCCCCTCCTTGGTCTGCACCCGGACGATGTTGTGGGTGAGGGTGAGGCGCGCGCCGGTGTCGAACACCCGCGTCACGGTGCGGTCGAGGACGATCACCGCGGGCGCGTCGTAGCGGCGCCCCGAGCGGTTGAAGGCGGCGATCACCTGCTTGCCGTCGACGCGGAAGGGGTCGATCACGTTGCCCAGGCCGAGCGCCAGCAGCGCGCGGTGAAGCTCCTGTGCCTCGGGAGCCTCGGCCAGTCCGTCGGCGATCACCTGGCGGGCGCGCGCCGCGTCGCCGGGCCGGCCTCCGGCGATCAGCGCATCGGCCAGCTTCACCCGCTGGCCGGCGGAGCGGGGGTATTCCGCCACCAGCGCCTCCAGCACCGCCACCGCCTCACCTGGCTGCCCGGCAGCGGTCAGCGCATCGGCGAGTCCGTTTCGCCAGTCCTGCCGCAGCGGATCGAGGGCCAGCAGGCGACGGTACTCGACCGCGGCGGCGCGCGGATCGCGGGTGTCGCGGTAGAGCTCCGCGAGGTCATCCGAGGTCGGCTGGCAGCGCACCATCTCCTCGCCCAGGCGCCTGGCCGCGGCGACATCGTGATGATCGCGCGCCACCGCCATCGCCGCCTCGATCGGCCCGCAGGCCTCCGGGTTCTGCTTGCGCGCCTCGGCGAGGGCCCGCTCCGCCTCCAGCAGCCACCCGCGGGCGCGCAGGGCCTGGTAGCGCCCGTAATCGAGCCGCCATCCCGGGTGATCGCCGAGCCGCGCGAGCGCCTTTTCGGCGTGGTCGTCCTGGAGGTCCATCGTCGCCAGGTTGTAGCGGGCGCGCCCCGCCCCGGGCTCGAGCTCGAGGGTCCGCTCGAGGAGCTTGCGGGCGGCGTCGCGGGAGAAGCGGGAGGGGCGCGACGGATCCTCGGCCGCGAGCTGCGCGCCGAGGAGCAGCCCCGGGACGAAGCGCGGAGCCGCAGCGTTTACGCGGGCGATCGCGGCGCTGCCACCGTCGAGATCGAGCTCGCGATGGGCCCGCGCGGCGACCAGGAAATCGCCAATCGCGGCCGGGTACGTTCCCGCTCCCGTGGCCGTTCCCACGGCGACGGGCATCGCGATCGCAGGGTGCAGGCGAGCCGGGCCGGGGGCCACGGCAGCGCCGGCAGCGGGTGCCGCGTCGGCGAATTCCAGCGGCGCACCGGGAGAGGCGATCGAGGCGACCACCTCGGTGCGGGAATGCGGCACGGCGATCTTCAGGAGCACGCGGTGCCATCCCGCCGCGAGATCGAGGTCCACCCCGGTCGAGCGCGTCGGAAAGCGATCGCGCGGGTCCTGACGGAACACCGTCTGCCCGTCGACCACCAGATGCCACGGCTGATCCGTCTCGACGCTCACCGTGGCAGTCAGATCGCGCGGCACCTGCACAAAGGTCGTGGCGTGCATCACCGAGGCGCGGTTCGCCTCGACGGCGAAACCACAGGCGCGCACCGGCAGCGCACGCCCCGCGACCGGGTGAGACGTGGCCGGCGGCAGCGGCCGGTCGAGATCGAGGCGCGCCAGGTGTCCATACGGCCCTGCGGCCCGCCACACCTTCGGGCACCCCCGCGCCGCGTCCAACGTCGCCGCGAGCCCGTCATCGCCGAGCTTGCGGTGGTAGGCCGCGCGCACCGCGAACAGGCGGCTCCCCACGTCGAACGGCAGCGTGTTCGCGATCGGCACCCCGAACGCGCTCGCCCGCGACGCGAGGATTCCCGAGAGCCGCTGCGAGAACGCCTGCTCGCCCGGCGCCTCGCCGATCAGCCACTCCAGCACCGAGGTGGCCATCTCCATCACCGGCGCCGACCAGGGATCCTCCGGATCGGCGCGCTCGAGGATCGACGCCCAGCGCCCGCGAGCCTCGTCCGTCCGCCCCGCGGTGTGCGCCAAAAGGGCCAGCCCGAGCAGCGTGCGCGGATCGCCCGCCGCGAGCTTCTCGGCGCGCTCCAGCGACGGGTGCGCCTTCTGCGAATCGCCCGCGAGATAGTCGATCCAGCCGAGATCGCGCCACAGATCCGCGCGCTGCGGAGAGCCCAAAAGGAGCGCCTCGATCGCCCCCCGATCGGTCGGCCCGGCCGGCCCCTTCACCGTCGCTGCACAGCCCGAAATCGCCACCGCCAGGAGCGCGACTATTCCCCCCCGAAATCCACCGCGAAATCTATTCATGGGTGATCACCAGCTCCTGCCCCACCGCCGCGTCCACGTCCAGGCAGAAGCGACGGAACGCCGCGTACTCGGCCCGCGAAATGCGATGCCGGTTCACCTTCAGCGCCGTCGTCAGCAACACCTCCTGCCCGTGCCCCTCGACGGTGACGGCGAAGGTCCCGAACGGCGTATCGATCCGCCGCGCTTCCGGCAACCGCTTCGGCGCGTAGCCGGCCGGCAGCGCGATCGCCACCCGCTCGTGCTGCTCCCACGGATAGCCCAGGATCAGGTCATGCGTGCGCTCCGAGAGCCGCGCGTACGAGCGCAACAGCTCCCCTTCGCGCCCCAGCGCGGGCATCGCCAGATCACGCCCCTCGACCCGCGCCCAGCCGGGCACCTCCAGCTGCGAGCGCACCTCCACCGGCCGCTCGCGGTCGTCGATCGTCGGGAACTCCACCCGCGTCACCTTCGCTCCCGGGTGGCTGTGGTTCTCCGCCTTCTCGAAGCGCTCCCGCCGTTCCCCCGACGACTGGTAGTGCGAGCGCCACTCGTGGGCGGCCTCGCCCGACACCGCCATCTTGAGTTCGACCCGCGCCGCACCCGTCGCCACGAGCTCCACGCGCAGGTCGCGCGTCACCTGATTGCTTCCCGGCGGCAACACCGGCGTGCGGGCGAGGTGCCCCTTCCCGCCCGTCTTCGGGTCGCTCACCAGCAGCACCGGGATATCCTGGTCCTGCGCCGGCAGCTCGAGGGAGCCCGAGAACTCCGCCGTCCCGTCGAGGAACAGGTCGTACTTCGGCACCCAGGCGATGGCGTGATCGAACGGCGCCAGCGACGCCGGGAAGGGATCGAGATCGCCCCCCCGCCGCGTTCGCGCCAGCACCAGCGACGCCTCGACGTGGATCTCCTTCAGCATCGCCACCAGCAGCGAAGCCTTGTCCTTGCAGTCGCCGAACTTGCGCGCGTAGATCTGCGACACCTTGTACGGCTTGTAGCCGTGGATCCCGAACTCGAGCCCCACGTAGCGCGTCTTGGTGACCACGTGGTTGTAGATGGCGCGAATGCGGGCCCGCTCGTCCTCCTTCGGGATGCCCTTCACCGTCTCGGCCGCCGCCCGCTTGATCGCCTCGTCCGGCTGCAGCTGCTCGCGCGCCAGCCCCCAGTACCACGACGCCACCTCCTCCCAGGTGCGGTAGGTCGAGACGTGGACATAGGCCGCCACGTCGGTGAAGCCAGGCATCCCCGGCTCGGGCTCCACCTTCGGCACGCCGCGCGTGCGGAACGAATACACCATGTCGTCGCCGCGCTCCTGCTTCTCGACGGTGAGCTGCGCCCCTTCGGGCAGCTTCGGCTGATTGAAGTAGAGCGGGCGCGACTTCGGCGCGATCAGCACGTAGGCCCCCTCGGCCCGTGGCAGCCCCTCCTGCAGCACGTGCAGCTCGCCGAAGTAGTCGGCGAACAGGTTGCGCCTCCCGACATCGGAGACCAGGTATTCCACGTTGATCACGTCTCCCGGCTCCAGGCGGGGAAAGTCGATCGACTGGGCGCGCACGTCGTAGTAGAGGCCGTACCAGGGCTCCGACAGATCGCGATCGGTCTGCGCGGGCGCCTCGATCACCTCGCCGCTCTTCTTGTAGACCCTGGCCGCGCGCACCTCGACCGACTGCGTGTCGGGCGTGTAGCGGATGTCCACGTCGCCCTGGTCGCGCGCCCCCCGCTCGTCAAGGATCTGCACCACACGCTGGGTGAAGGTCTCGGAGAGGCCATTCGAGTGGACCCGGGTCGCCGACAGATCAAGCAGCACCCGCGCCGAGTCCTTCGCGCCTGGCTTCGCCGGTCCCGCGCGAGCGATGATCGCCGGCACCGCCTCGGTGTAGGCGCGCGCCAGATCGTCGGCGGAGCTGCGCTCGGCGGTCCCCCTCCCCTTCCCCTGGGCCTCGATCTCGCGCAGGTAGGCGCGTAGATCCGGATTCTGCGGGCGCAGCTCCAGCGCCCGGCGAAAGCGCACCAGCGCCTCCGGCTGGCGTCCCATCCGGTGCAGGACCCGCCCGTCGCGCTCGAGGAGCCGCGGCTCGTCGGGGCAGGTGGCGAGCGCGCGCGCCAGCACCTCGTGGGCCTCTCCGCCGCGCCCAGCTCCGTCGAGCAGCTCGGCGCGATCGATCGCGGTGGCGAAGAGATCGGGCCGCGCAGCCGCCATCTCGTCGAGCCGCTTGAAGGCGGCCGGCTGGTCGCCGCGGGCGCGCGCCAGCCCGAACAGCTCGCGGAGCACGCCGATGTCGTCGGCGGTGGCGGCGTGGAGGAGGACAAAGCGTCGCTCGGCCTCGGTGTGAAGCCCGCGCCGATCGGCGAGGCGTGCCCCCGCATGCAGCACCGCGATCGCGCCGTGGCGCTTCGCCATCTCATCGACCGTGGCCATCGCCTGCGACGGCAATCCGCGATCAGCCGCCAGATCGGCCAGATGGAGCGTGGCGGGGAAGAAGTCGGGATCGGCCTGCAGGGCGGCGCGCCAGAGCTCCTCCGCGCGGCGCTCGCGATGGGCCCGCGAATAGACCTCGCCGAGCTCGCTGAGCACCCGCGCCCGCTCGCCCGGCGACGCCTTCGCGCCAAGGGAGACCGCCTCCTCGAGGCGCTTCCGCCGATCGTTGTGATCGGTCGAGGCCATCGCCCACAGGCGCGCCGTCTCGCTCGACGGCAGGAGGCGCTCGGCGCGCGCCAGCGCCCGGGCCGCGCTCTTCGCCTCCGGGTCCTCGGGGGCGACGTAGTGGAGGTAGAGCCCGAGCGCCCGGGCCGCCGCCGCGTCGCTCGGCCGCGCCGCCGCGCGCCGGAGATCGGCATCCAGATCAGCCACCTTTCCCGGTTTCCCCGTCTTTTTCGCCGCCGCCACAAGCTTCGCCGGCACCGTCGCCGAGGCCGCGAAACCGACCGGGCCACCGTCGGGCGCGGTGATGCGCAGGAAGAACGCCCACGCGCCGTCGGCCACTCCCACCTTCGCGGTGATCCGGTTCCACCCCGCCTCCAGGCGCGCCCCCGCCACGTCCTGATCGATCCGTAGCGGGCGGTAGACATCGCGATCGAGCGCCAGCCGGCCATTGACCCACACCTTCACCGCTCCCGCCGATCCGACCCGCAGCGCGATGTCCGCCGCCACATCGCTGCGCACGAAGGAGGTCGCGTAGGCGGTCGCGTTTGTGTCTGGCCGCAGCGCGGCGTCGAGCGCCAGCATCCCCTGCGTCACCACCTGGTCCGGAAACAGGCGCCACTTCACCGGGCGCCCCTTGCCCGGATACTCGCGCGCGGGATCAATCGCCGCCGCGAGCTCCTTCTCGACGGGAAACGGCTGCGCGTGGCCGGTCTTGCCCTCGTTGTCGAAGGGTCCCACCACCTGCCACGCGGTGACGAATCCGAGCCCCGCCCGGAGTTTCTTCGCCAGCGCGGTGTCGCCCACGCGGTCCGCCACCACCGAGCGCAGGTAGGCCGCGCGCCCCCGCAGATCGGCGCGCTGCCTCGGATCCGCGATGACCTCATCGAGCATCGCCGAGATTCCGGCGCGATCATCCACCAGCGTCCAGAGATCGAGGATCCCGAGCAGCGGGACGATGGCATCGGGACGCCCCGCCAGCCGCTTCGCCTCCGCCCGCCGCGTCGCGATCTCCGTGTCGTAGGGGCCGTTGGCGAGGGCCGGCGCCGCCGTGAGGGCGACCAGAGGAAGGATCCACACCCGGAGTGGCTTCATCGGCGCGGAGTCTAGCACCGTTCCGAGGACGGGCCCGCCGAGCCTGGCCCGCGCCGCGCCGCGGCTGGCCCACGCTTCCAGGGCCACTTCATGTACCTTGAGCAGTGCTGAAAACCGTGCCACTGTTGTCCCATGAGCCAGATGAAAATGAGTCAGGATCTGCGCCCGATGTCGGAGCTGAAGACCCGGACCGCGGAGGTCCTCAAGCAGGCCACCGACACAGGCCGGCCCGTGGTCCTCACCAAGCGCGGCCGCGGGATCGCGGTGCTGCTGTCCATCGAAGCGTACGAGGAGCTCGAGGGGGCCGCGCGACGCCAGGAGCTGCAGACCGCCGTCGCCGCGGCGGAGCAGTACGTGGCGGAGGGTCGTCATCTCCCCCACGCCCCGGTTCGGGAGCGACTCGCCAGGTGGTCGCGCGGTGGCAGGTAGGCGGCGCGTCCGAGGGGAGCGCGCGGCGGCCGAGATTCACTGGTCCCGGCTCGGCGAGCTCGACCTCGAATCCGCCCACGCCCTGCTCCGCGCGGTCCATCCCGAAGCCGCCAAGGAATGGGCGACCGCGGTCCTGGACGCGGTCGATCGGCTCGCCGCGCATCCCCAGGTCGGGCCCGTCGCGCGCGATCTGCGACCCACGGCGCGCTACCGGCACCTCGTCGTCGGAATGCACCGGATCATCTACCGACTGGAAGGCGAAAAGCTCTGGATCCTGCGGGTCTGGGAAGCGCGCCGCGATCCCGATTCCTTGAAGCCCGAGTAGCCCGCTCCGCGCACCGAATCCCGCACCGGCCCCGCCAACTCCCGTGGACTCGCGCCAACGGAGGTGCAATGGTGGAGCCATGTTCAGGCGCTTTCTCGTCAGGGGCCTGCTCGCCACCGTGCTCGGCACAGGGTGTGGCGGCGGATCGAGCGGCTACTACTGGCCTGACGACGGCGAGGCCGATGGTGGCAGCGACGCGGGCACCGACGCGGGCAAAGGCGGGGGTAAAGACGGCGGCAAAGACGCGGGCGCGACCACCGACGCCGCCGCGACGAGCCCCGACCTCGCCCTCCCCGTCGACCTCAAGGCCGCTGCGCCCGACCTCGCCAGCGACGGTTGGCCGCCTGCCTGGAGCGCGCTCGAAGAGGCGATCCTCGTCGAGACCAACCTGCGCCGCGGGGCTGGCGCCACCTGCGGCGGGAAGAAGTTCGGCCCCGTCGGCCCGCTCACCATGCACCCCGCGCTGCGAAAATCGGCCCGCCTGCACAGCCAGGATATGGCGACGCAGAACTACTTCAGCCACACCTCGCTCGACGGGCGCAGCCCCTTCACCCGCATGAAGGCCGCCGGCTTCATGGGCGGCACGATGGGCGAGAACATCGCCGCCGGCAATCCGACCGCCGCGCAGACCATGACCCAGTGGATGAACAGCCCCGGCCACTGCGAGAACATCATGCAGCCCGGCTATCACTTCCTCGGCGTCGGCTACGCCCTCGGCAACAACTCCCAGTACAAGCACTACTGGACCCAGAACTTCGGCGGCTGAGCTCCCGATCGATCTGCCAGTTGACTTTTGGGGAGGCACCGCGCGCCCGTGCTACCTTCGCGCGCTGATGCGCACCGACCGGCTCGTTCTCGTCGCTGGACTGCTCGCCGCCTGCTCCGGAACCGGCCCGGTTCCCTCGATCAACGGCCCGAAAGCGGCGCTGCCGGTGCCGCTCTCCGCCGCGCCCTGGGAGGCGCGCCTCTCGGTGGCCGAGGGCTACGAGGCGCCGGCCGCCGCCTCGAAGGTGGTGATCCGCGGCGCGACGCTGCTGCTCGCGACCGGGAAGACGATCGCCCGCGGCACGATCGTCCTCGATCGCGGCAAGATCATCGCGGTGGGCGAAGGCGATCTGCCCGCTCCTGACGGGGCGCAGGTGATCGATGGCTCCGGAAAGTTCGTCACCCCCGGGATCATCGACACCCACTCGCACCTCGGCGTCTATCCGATGATCGGCGCGGCGGCGCACCTCGATGGCAACGAGATGACCGAGCCGGTCACCGCGCACGTCCAGACCGTGGACGCCTTCTGGCCCCAGGATCCCGGAATCGAGCGCGCGGTGGCGGGCGGCGTGACCGCCATCCAGGTGCTGCCCGGATCGGGAAACCTCGTCGGTGGGCGCGCCACAACGCTGAAGCTCCGCCGCGGCCTCTCGCCGCGCGAGATGCACTTCGCGGGCGCTCCCGACGGTCTGAAGATGGCGTGCGGCGAGAACCCGAAGCGGGTCTACGGCCGGGACAAGCGGTCGCCGATGACCCGGATGGGCAATCTTGCGCTGCAGCGCGCGGCGTTCCTGAAGGCGCAGAAGCTCCGTCGCGACTGGGCCCGCTGGCGCGACGCGGAGACGCACCGGCAGGCGGCGAGCGGTCGCAAGCGCGCCCTCTTCGAGGCGAAGCAAGGCGAGCGAACGCGGCGGCAGGCCTGGTGCGACGAGCATCACGATGCCGGCCCGTGCGGCAAGTGGCGTGCGGAGTGGACGCTCCCCCTCGAGGAGCCCGATCCGAGCGAGCCGATCGCCCCGCCCGATCGCGACCCGGGAACGGAGACGCTGGTGGCGGCGATGGAGGGCCGGGTGCTGGTCCACGTCCACTGCTACCGCGCCGATGACATGCTGGCGATGGTCGCGCTCGCCGACGAGGTGGGCTTCAAGGTCCGCTCGTTCCACCACGCGCTCGAGGCCTACAAGATCCGCGGCGAGCTGGCGCGGCGCGGGATCGCGGCCTCGACGTGGGCCGACTGGTGGGGCTTCAAGCTCGAGGCGTGGGACGGGATCCAGGAGAACGCGGCGCTGATCCACGAGGCGGGGATGCGGGCGATCATCCACTCCGATTCCGACGAGGGGATCCAGCGGCTGAACCAGGAGGCGGGCAAGGCGCTCGCCAGCGGGCGGCGCGGAGGGATCGCGCTGACCGAGGAGGACGCGATCCGCTGGATCACCGCCAATCCGGCCTGGGCGCTCGGCGTCGACGGGCGGACGGGCTCGCTCGAGGTGGGCAAGGACGCCGACGTGGTGCTGTGGAACAAGAGCCCGTTCTCGGTCTACGCGGCGGCGGAGAAGGTGTGGATCGACGGCGCGCTCACCTACAGTCGCGGCGGCCCAAGGTGGAGCGACTTCGAAGCGGGAGGTGAAAAATGAACCGCTGGATCACGCTCCTGGCCCTGGTTGCCGGGGCTGCGGAGGCCGCGCCCGCTCCACCCCCTTCGCCCCCATGGATCGCCATCGTCGGTGCGACGGTGCACACCGGGACGGGCGAGGTGATCGAGGGCGGCGTTGTCGTGATCCAGAACGGGAAGATCGTGAAGGTCGGCAAGGGGCTCACCCCGCCGCCCGGGGCCGAGGTGATCGCGGCGCAGGGCGCGGTGGTGACGCCCGGTCTGACCGACCCGCTGACGTCGCTTGGGCTGATCGAGGTGGAGCTCGAGAGCACCTCGCGCGACGACGAGCAGGGGGGCGGCGACCGGATCCGGGCCGGCTTCCGGGCGGCCGATGGCTACAACCCCGCCTCGTCGGTGATCGCGGTGACGCGCGCCGAGGGCGTGACCTCCGCCGGGGTGGTCCCCACCGGTGGCCTTTTCTCCGGGCAGTCGGCGTGGGCCGACCTCGACGGGGCGACCGCAGCCGAGGCGCTGGCCGAAGCTCCGCTCGCGCTGCACATCCGCCTGGGCGCGCATGCCGTCGAGGGTCAGGGCGGCGGCGGCCACGGCACGGCGATCCTGCGGGTGCGCGAGGCGTTCGACGATGCGCGCGTCTTCGCCCGTCGCCGCGCCGACTGGGAGAGGAACCAGACGCGCGCCTTCGCCGCCAGCCGCCTCGATCTGGAGGCGTTGAACCTCGCGCTCGATCGCACGATCGTGACGGTGTTTCACGTCAGCCGCGCGGCCGATATCCTCACCGCGCTCGCGGTGGCGCGGGAGTTCAAGCTGCGGGCGGTGATCGCGGGCGGGGCCGAGGCGTGGAAGGTGGCGAGCCAGCTGGCTTCGGCCAAGGTGCCGGTGATCCTCTTCCCGCTGGTCAACGGGCCGCAATCGTTCGATTCGCTCGGCGCGCGCGACGACAACGCGGCGCTGCTGCACGCCGCGGGGGTTGCGGTGGCGATCTCCACCAACGAGACACACAACGCCCGCAAGCTTCGCCAGGAGGCCGGCAACGCGGTGCGCGCCGGGCTGCCGTACGCGGCGGCGCTGGCGGCGATCACCCGCGTCCCGGCCGAGGCCTACGGGCTCGGGGCGCGCTACGGCACGCTCGCGCCGGGGAGGGTGGCCAACGTCGTGGTGTGGAGCGGCGACCCGCTGGAGATCGGGAGCTACGCCCGCGCGGTGATCATCCGGGGGCGGAAGGTGTCGACCCGCAGCCGGCAGAGCGCGCTGTTCGAGCGCTACCGGAAGGCCCCGACGGGAGCGGCGACGGGGCGCTGATTGCGATTCGCCGGGGAGCGTGGTAACCGGCGCGCGCGACCGGGTGTGGTCCTGAAAAGGGGTCAAGAGCATGCCAAGTGATCGAAATTCCTGAAGTCACGATCTCAGGGTGGGGCGTTGACCGGCCACCGCTCACCGACGGAGAAGCGGATCGTGACCCCTTTTTTGGATCGCACCCACCAGCGCCCGTGCTCCGCGGCCTGACCCTCCTGCTCGCGCTCCTGGCCGGCTGCGCGCGGCCCCGTCCGGCGGTCCCCGACGGTGGCTTCGACGGAGCGCGGATCTTCCTCGAGACCTGCGCCAAGTGCCATGGCGAGCGCGGCAAGGGCGACGCGCCGCAGGGGCGACTGCTCGGGGCGAAGGACCTCACGCGCGACGAGGTGCAGCGCCTGACCGATGTCCAGATCGCGCACCAGATCCTCACCGGTGGATTGAAGATGCCCGCCTTCTCGGGCGCGCTCAGCGACGACGAGATCGCCGCGGTGGTGCGCCACGTGCGCGGGCTGCCGAAGTAGCTACTTGAGCGTCGTGTCGAAGCGGTTGCCGCCGAAGCGGACCACCGCCTCATAGGCGAGCGGGCTGGCGTCGAAGACACCGGCCTGGTTGCCGGGGAGCGGCGAATCGGTCCAGCGGAACGACTGGTACATGTTCACGTCGATCGCCAGCTCCGAACCGGCGGGGCCGTTCGCAGCGACGGTGAGGTTGATCGGGAAGTAGATCGCCCACTCGCCCTGCTCGACCTTCGCGGTGGCCCCGGCGGTGGTCGAATAGCCGGCGATCGGGGCGTTGTTGCCGGTGAACTTCTTCTGCGGTTGGCCCTGCGCGTCGAAGAGGTAGAGGTAGTAGCCGGCGTCGCGGAGCTGGCCGTCGAGCAGGGTTCCATTGCTGACCACCAGCACATCGTCGAAGCTGCCGGGGCTGGCCTTGGCGAGCTCGTGCATGGTCCCGGCGATGCGAAAGCGAGAGTGGGTCTGCACCATCCGGGCGAGGGTGTAGCTGGCGGCCGGGATCGCCTTCGGGTCGATCGTCGCGACCACGGTGTCGTCGCCCTGGTTGAAACCGACCTCGATCGGATTCTTGCCGTGTTGGAACAGCTCGACGGGGTTCGGGTCATTGGACTGGCGATAGAGGCGCAGGCTGCGGATGCCGCCGCGGGCCGAGAGCGGGGTCTGGCCGGAGGCGCCGTCGGTGTGGGCGAAGAGGGCGGTGTTGGCGCGGATGTGGATCGTGAGCTTCGCGGGCGCAGTGTCGGGGAGAGCGCCGTCGGGGAGCGCGATGTCGGGGCTCGCCGCGTCGGGGGTCAGGGTGAGGTCAGCGGCTCCGCTGTCGGGGCCGGCCCCGGCGTCGGCCGCCCCGTCGGTGGCGGCGTCGGTGGGCGCGGGGCTGGTGTCGGTGCAGCCGTGGAGGACGCGCAGGGCGATCGCCGCGAGGGCGGTACGCAGGCGATGGTTCATGGGACCTCGGGAGGAGTGGGTGGTCGGCGGGGCCAAGGCAACCTCTGTTCCGGCGCGACGATGGCCTCGGGGGCTGCGATCGGCGAGACCTGTGGCCGCCGGTTCACGGAACGCCCTCGGTGAAAGCGGCCAGGATGCCGCCGGACCACGAACTCCGCTGCGATGCACCGGAGCGGACAGGGCGAGAGCCTACTTGCGTGGCTTCGCTGGACGCTTCGCCGCGATGCGCCGGGCGGTCCTCGCGGTGCCGTTCAAGCCGAGGTGGTCCTTGACCGCGTGCATGTCCGTCTCGATATTTCCGACCCGCGTCTCGATATTGCCGACCCGCGTGTCGATAGTGCCGACCCGCGCCGTCAGGGCTGCCTGCCCATCGACCAGCCGGTCAACGGTGGCGCTCAAGATGCCGACGTTTCGCGCCAGCCCACCGAAGTTTGCGACGAGCGTGGATTGACCCTCGACGAGGATCTCGATCCGGGTCTCGATCCGCTCGAGCAGGACCTCGAACCGGGCGCGCTCCGCATCGCTCATGGCCGGATCCTGGCGAAGTCGGGCCGTGAGGTCAATCGCCGCGACGTGCCTGCCGTCGGTGGCGCCCGCCCGGCGCCCCGGTCGGTAGTATGCTCGCCCCTCTGGAGGCTCCACCCATGCGCCTGTTTCCCATCACCGTGCTGCTGGCCCTCGCTGGCCCGTCGCTGGCCGCACCGCCGCGCATCCGAGGCAAGGGCCGTCCTGCGGGCGGCGAGCAGCTCATCCAGGGCAACGTGTGGGCGCTTGCGGGCCGCTGCGACGAGGCGGTGAAGTGCTATCGCAAGGCGTCCGCCTCCGATCCAAGGAACAGCACGATCCGGGTTCGCCTCGCCCACTGCCTGGCGCGCACCGGTCAGCCCGCCGAGGCCCATGCGCTGCTGGTGGCCGCCGGCGCGGAGCCGGGGCGCGCCGGAGCGGAGGCGCTCCAGGAGATCGGCGATCTCGCGCTCGCGGCAGGCGACTTCGCCGGCGCGGCCTCGGCCTACGACCAGGCGATCGCTCGCGGCGGCAACGCCACCGACGCACGGGTAGGGCTGCTCGATGCCCTCGCCGGTCTGGCGAAGCGGGGCGACGGCGCGGCACGCACCCGGGCGCTCGATCTGGCGGCGAGGCTGAAGATCGATCGACTGGTCGATCGCACGGCGCAGCGCCACGCCGAGGAGGTGGAGGCGGTCCTCACGTGGGGCGACGCGGCGCAGGATTTCATCGCCGCCAAGAACAAGCTCGCGGCGGGCGACGCGCGCGGGGCGATCGCCGCGCTCTTGCGGGTGGTGGCCGCCCACCCCGAGATCGAGGAGGCGCAGTACCTCCTGGGCGTGGCCTGCGCCAGCCCCGAGATCGCGCGTCGCGACGAGGCCAGGAGGGCGTGGCGGAAGGCGCCGCATGTGAAGGAGGCGCTCTTCGCTCTCGGCGTCGACGCCTACGAGGGGGGCGATCTCGACGAGGCGGCGCTGCGCTTCCAGGCGGCCCTCGCCAGCGACGGGGACTACCAGGCGGCGCACTATCAGATCGGCCTGGTCCACAAGGAGCGCGGCGAGATCCCGGAGGCGAAGCGGGCCTGGGCGCGCGCCGCGGCGATCGATCCGAAGAGCGAGCTCGGTCGCTGGGCCTCGACCAAGCTTCAGGTGCTCACCGGCAACGTCCACTCGCTGGCCGAAGGGCAGGTGCTCGACTCGGCCTCGGAGGTCGCGATCGGCCAGGAGCTCTCGCGGCAGCTCGAGAAGCAGTTCGGCCGGCTCGAGGACGCCGCGCTCCAGGCGCGCCTCGACCGGATCCTCAAGCGCCTGACCGGGGTCTCCGATCGCCCTCCCGGCGAGCTGCGCTACCGCGTGGTGCTGGTCGATGTCCCGATGGTCAACGCGCTCACCCTCCCCGGCGGGACGATCCTCTTTTTTCGCGGCCTGATCGACCTGGTGCAGAAGAAGCTCGGCGACACCGACGATGCCTTCGCCGCGGTGCTGGCCCACGAGTGCGCCCACGCCGCGCTCCGCCACGGGATGGGGATGGTGACGGTCGCTTCGTCGCTGGCGCAGGGTCGGGCCTTCAACGGGGCCGGCGACCTGGCCGACCTCATGAACACCGTCTCCCGCGCCCACGAGTTCGAGGCCGATCAGTTCGGCGCGCTCTACAGCTACCGCGCCGGCTTCGATCCCGCGGCCACCCTCGGACTCTTCGACGGGATGCGGCGCGAGCTCGGCGAGATCCCGCGCGGGATGAACCATCCGACCCACGCCGAGCGGATCGCCCGCGTGCGCGACTACCTGCTCGACCTGCGCGCCAAGGTGCGCGGCTTCGACCTCGCGGTGAAGGCGCTGAAGGAGAACGACCTCGAGGGCGCGGCCTCCCGCTTCGAGGTCTTCCTCGGGGTCTTTCCGGAGTCGACGTCGGCGCGCTCGAACCTCGGCGTGGCGATGCACCGGAAGGCCCTCTCCGCCCTGCCACCGTCGACCCGCTTTCGTCGCTCCACCGACGTGGACCCGAATTCGCGCGCGCGGAAGATCGAGCTGCGCGCGGGCGAGGTGGGCGGCGCCGGCCTCCGCGCCGGACCGAAGATCGACGAGCGCTTGCTGCGCGAGGCGGCGAGCGAGTACGAGGCGGCGCTGGCGATCGATCCGAGCTACCCCTCGGCGCTGGTCAACCTCGGCGCGGCCCTCGACGACCTGAAGGATCGCAAGCGCGCCCGCCAGATCCTCGAGCGCGCAGTGGCGGTGGCCCCGCAGTCGAAGGAGGCGTGGAACAACCTCGGCGCCGTCGCTGCCGGGAGCGGCGACAGCGGGCGCGCCCGGGTCGCGTTGCAGAGGGCGATCGTGATCGACGGCAGCTACGCCGACGCGTGGTTCAATCTCGCCATGACCTGCGAGCAGGCGGCGAAGGACAAGGACGCCGCCGCCGCGTGGGATCGCTACCTGGTCCTCGACGGCAAGAGCGGCTGGAGCGAGATCGCCCGTGAGCACCGCGCCCGCATCAAGTAGCCACCAGGAGCTACTTGGTGTGGCTGCCGAGGATCTTCCCGCACCAGCCGGGCGAGACCACGTCGCCGATCACGTAGAGCGGGTCGCAGTGGCCGTTCGGGTGATTGTCCCAGTGCCAGTGAATCGACCCGTTGCCACCGTCGCCACCGCAGGCGCCGTACTGCATGCCCGAGTAGCCGCCGGCGATGACGCAGCACTTGCCGATCCCGAAGTGCGACTCGCACGCCTTCTTCGAGCGGATCTCGATGGTGTCGTTGGCCTCGTAGCAGTAGTTGATCTTCTCCGCGGCGCCGTTGTCGTGCACCAGTCCGCCGCCGCCCGGGTTCTTGCACGGCGGCTGGAGGCCGCAGACGCCCATCGCGCAGAAGGGCTGGTTCATCGGGCAGGTGACGCCGCACTTCCCGCAGTTCTTCGGGTCGCCGAAGATGCTCGACTCGCAGCCGTCCTTCGCGTCGCCGTTGCAGTCGTAGAAGCCCATGTCGCATTTGCCGAGGGTGCAGGCGCCGTTGAAGCAGCCGGCCGCGGCGTTCGGGAGTTTCTTGCACGACGCGCCGCACTTGCCGCAGTTTATGCCGTCCATCAACACCGAGGTCTCGCAGCCGTCCATCTCGTTGTTGTTGCAGTCGTCGAAGCCCCACGTGCAGGCGGCGGCGTAGCACCCGTTGGCGCAGGCGCTGACGGCGCCGGCGATGGCGCACTTGGTTCCGCAGGTGACGCAGTTGTTCGGGTCGACGAGCAGGTTGGCCTCGCAGCCGTCGGCCTGGTTGTTGTTGCAGTCGCCCCAGCCGCTGTCGCACTTGCCGGCGAGGGCGCACTTGCCGGCCGCGCACGTCGCCTGGGCGTGGACGCCCTTGCAGGCGGTCCCGCATGCGCCGCAGTTCTGCGGGTCGGTGGCGGTGGCGACGCACGACTTGTTGCAGCACTTCGAGCCGACCGGGCAGCGCTTGTCGTCCATGCAGCCGGGGGTGCAGGTGGCGATCGCCTCGCTGGTCTGCTTGCAGAAGGTGCCTGCCGCGCAGTGGCTGTCGTCGACGCAGCCGACGCAGTGCATGGTCGCGTTGCAGTGCGGGGTGAGGCCGTTGCAGGCCGGGCTGCACCCGCCGCCGCCGCCGTCCTCCTGCGCCCCGCCGTCGTCGCTGGGGTTCATCGCGAAGTCCTCCTCGACGTAGGGGGTCGCGTTGTTACCGCACGCGCCGAGCAGCGCGGCGCAGACGAGGGAGGGGAGGCCGAAGGCGAAGGCTACGCGCATGAGGGCATCTTAGACCGCGCACCCGCCACCCGTCATCTGGCGATTCCTCCTGGGGTGCTTAACAGCGGAGGGGGCCCTCTTGTTGGCTCTTGCTCGTCACGTAGTCGTAGTCGTAGTCGTAGTCGTCACGTCCGCAGCGACGGCAATCGAACTTCCTCCCGCAACAAATTCCTCCTGCCAACCGACCACCCTGGCCACCCAGGAGGATGCCCCCTGCATCGCCGAGGGAGCGGGCCGGTTCGGAGCGCCGGATGGCGCCCGCTTCTACAGCATCGCCCGCGGCTCCGCGATGGAGTGCAAGGCGATCGTGGATGCCTTTGCGGTCCTGCAACTCGCCTTGGAAGACACTCCGCGACAGGCCATGGAGTTGCTGACCCGCATCGTGGAGATGCTCACGCGCATGTGCCGGAGAGCTGATCCCCCGCGCGCGAGTGCCCCTGAATCGACTACGACTACGACTACG
>SHYY01000098.1 GCA_009692555.1 Myxococcales bacterium | reverse complement strand
GTGGCGATGTTGAACTCGGCGCGGGCAGTCCCGCCCAGGCCGGCTACCACCGCAAGGCCGAGGCCGAGGCTAAGTACCCGGGCGAGCCGCTTCGAGATCTGGTTCTGACGCATCCTCAAGCCTCCGATTCCTGAATAGCAGCGGGTTGGTAACAACAGGGACGGGTGAGCGGGGGTGTCTACGAGCGACGTCTCTTGCCCTTCCTGCGCCGCGCACTCTACACACACGATTTTTTTTTTCCAACGAATAATAAGGGGCAACCACGCTCCGCCTTCGGGCATCGGGAGGTCGTCGGGAGGTCGAACTTGTTCCGCGGGCGGTGCGCTGCTAGATTCCCCCGCCGATGGGCTTCCTGACCTCCTTGACCTCCACTTCGGAGCGGCGGATCGCCTGCGCGCTCTTCCTCTTCATCGCAACTCTCTACCTCCCGTTCGCCGGGAACTACGGGCTGTGGGACCCGTGGGAGACGCACTACTCCGAGGTCGCGCGGCAGATGCTGATGCGCCATGACTTCGTGAGCCAGTGGTGGCCGGGGTCGCCGCAGGACCGCAACGAGTTCTGGTCGAAGCCGGTGCTGACCTTCTGGCTGATGGCGATCGCGATGAAGACCACCGGGCTCCAGCGCGCGGACCACGCCTTCGACGGGGAGATGGCGGTCGGGTGGCTGTCCGAGTGGTCGGTGCGGATGCCGTTCATCCTGTGCGGGATCGCCTGCGTGTGGGCCACCTGGGAGCTCACCCGGCGCCTCGCGGGGAAGCGCGCCGCGCTGTGGGCGGCGATCGTGCTCGCCACCTCGTCGCAGTTCTTCCTGGTGAGCCGGCAGGCGATGACCGACATGGCCTTCGTCACGCCGATCGCGGTGGCGCTCTGCTTTGCGGGCCTGGCGCTGATCTTGCCGCCGGAGGAGGTGGAGGCGGTGCTGCCGCGGCGCTCGTTCTGGCGGCTCTCGTGGCCCCACGCGCCGGTGTTCTACGTGCTGCTCGCGCTGGTGCTGCTTTTGGCCATCCCCGAACTCTTGGTCTGTTCGCTGCCCGGGCTCGGCGGCGGGTCAGCCAGCTTCAGCCTCGGGCGGCGCGCGGTGCGCCTCGCGCCGGTGGTGCCGATGCTCCCGTACATCGCCCTGCTGCTGTTCTACCTGTGGTTCAGTCCGCGGGCGCGCTGCAAGCGGCAGATTTACCTCCACCTCGCGTTCCTGATGGGCGGGGTCGCGACGCTGGCGAAGGGGCCGGCGGGGATCGGGCTGCCGGTGCTGGTGATCTTCTTCTATCTGATGGTGCGCGGCGAGCTGTCGCGCCTGCTGCCGCAGCGCGTGGTGGTGGCGGAGGACGAGGATGGAGGGTTCGGCGAGGGCGGCTTCTCCGCGCCTTCGTCCGGCGGGATCGGCCAGTCCTCGGGGCTCATGGCGAGGCGGGTGCGGCCGGCGATCCGCTGGGCGGGGAGCTTCGTCACCCGGCATCCGCTCGAGCTCGGGCTCGGGCTGGTGCTGTTCGTCGTCGTCGCGGTGCCCTGGTACAACGCGATGCTGATCAAGCACGGGATCGGCTTCTGGAACGAGTTCTTCGGCGACAACTACCTCCACCGCGCGGCCGGGCGCCACGGGGATCGCGGCACCTTCGAGTACTACATCCTCCAGATCGGCCAGGGCATGTTCCCGTGGACGGCGTTCGTCGCGGCGGGGCTGCTCGCGGCGCTGGCGAAGCTCAAGTCCGGCGACGGGCAGCGCGATCGGCTGCGGATCTTCGCGCTGGTGTGGTTCCTCGTCATCTTCACGGTCATGTCGCTCGTCAACACGAAGTTCCATCACTACATCCTGCCCGGGCTGCCGGCGCTGGCGATCCTCGCCGGGCTGCTGATCGACGACCTGGTGGCGCACCCGAAGATGGGCGACGTGCTGGCGCTGCTGCTCGGCGGCGCGCCGCTCCTGGCGCTCGCGGCGCGCGACCTGGCGATGTTCCCGGCGCGGCTCCTCTGGCTGTTCTGCTACGACTACGTGAACGCGCCGAACGGTGGACGCGCCTGGCCGCCGGGCGCGGAGTACGACTACAAGACGCGCATCGCGGCGTTCGGGATCGTGGTCACCGCAGCGACGGTGGGCTTCGCGATCCTGGCGCTGCTTCGCGCGCGTGCGGCGGAGAAGCTCGAGGTGGACGACGATGTCGCGGGGCCGTCGCCGCGCGCGACCTGGCTCCTGGCGTTGATCCCGATCGCGGCGGTGGTGGCGGCGCAGGTGTGGCAGCCCGCGTTCGGCAGCCCGCCGAAGCCGCTCTCGAACGGCTGGATCCTCGTCGGTGGGGCGGGGAGCGTGTTCCTCGCGCTGCTCCTGTCGCCGGCGCTCGGGAAGATCCGCTCGCTCGGGCCCGCGCTGTCGCTGCTCGCGGTCGGCGCGGTGGCCTGCTTCTGGACCGGCTGGGGCCTGGACCGGATGCTCACCGACGTGTCGCCGCACTGGAGCCAGAAGCACGTCATCGCGGCCTACTACCAGCAGCGGGCGAGCCACGAGGAGCCGCTGATCGCGTGGCAGATGTACTGGCGCGGCGAGAACTTCTACACCAAGAACGTGATCTACGACCACCGCATCGACCAGAAGGACAAGACGGTCTTCCTCGGCGATCACAACGCCGAGAAGCTGCAGGAATACTTCAAGGGCCACCCCGGGCGGCGGGTGTTCTTCATCGTCGAGCGAACCCGCTTCGAGGCCCTGCGCGCGCTGCTCCCGGAGGCGTCGCGCCCGTCGCTGAAGGCGGTCGACGACTCGAACAACAAGATCTACCTGGCGGTGGCGACGATCTGACGCGTCAGCGATTTTCGACGGGTCCGCTCGGGCGGAGAGGCGTAGGATCGGCCCCACCTGCCCGAGGAGACCGAGATGGGACGCCGCGCCCACCTGCTGGTTTGTGTTTCGGTTCTGCTGGCCGCGTGCAGCTGGGACCCACGGCTCTGGCATCGGGGCGTGGACGCAGGTACCGAGGCTGCGCCATTTGACTGGGGCACGCCCGATCCCAATCCCCGGCCCGAGGACGTCCAGAGCTATGTGTGGGGGAGCGGGATGGGCCTGTTGGCAACCCGCGCGCGACCAAGCTTCAAGCAGACCTACTTCGTCTGGTTCGACCCGACGGGGCTGGATCGGCCGGTGGAGAATCTTGGCGTCGTGACCGACCGCTTCCCGCGCGACGTGGAGTTCGTCGGCGCCTTCCCGACGCCCGGCAACAACCCGAGAGTCGATGGGCTCGCACGGTGGGAAGCTGGGCCCGTGCGTGAACCGCAGTGGATCGAACTGACCGTGAACCTGGGCCGCAGCCTCCGCCTTGGTGAGCGGGTGCGCTTCGGCGTCGCATTCGACGTCCGCACCGGCGGTGCCGTGCGTTCGCAGCGGTTCAAGGTCGAGACCCTTGTGGTGAATTCGCAGGATCCGAACGATCTCCTGGTATCGCCGGAAGGCGATCTGCGCGGCGATGAGAGGCTGACCTACGTGATCCGGTACGAGAACTACGGGAACGCGGAGGCGATCGACATCGCGGTAAGCGACCCGCTCGGCCCGCTCTTCGACGCCGGCACGATCACCCGGATCAGCCACGGCGGGCACTGGGATGGGGCCACGCGCACGCTGGCGTGGCAACTGGCCGAGATCAACCTGCCGCCGAAAGGGACGGGATACGTCACGTTCCAGGTCAAGCTGGCGCCGGGTCTCGCGCCGGGGACGGTGATCGAGAACCAGGCATCGATCGTCTTCGACTCCAACCCGGCGATCGCGACGCCGATCGTGCGCAGCCGGATCGCGTTGCCACCGTCGCCCCCGCAGTAGCCCGGGATTCGGCCTGACCCGACGGTCAGCCCTTGCTCTGCGCGTCTTTGCCGGCGTCGTTCGCGCGGGCATCGTTCGCGCTGGCGTCCTTCGCGGCGCCCGCGTCGTTCGCACCGGCGTCGGCGCTCGCGGGGAGCTTGCACAGGTGGTCCAGGCAGGTCGCGCCGGTGTCCGCGCAGACCTGGCAGGGCTCCTCGCGATCCCCGCACGCAAAGTCGTCGTCGCCGGAGAAGCAGTTGCCGTTCGGGAAGGTGCAGCCGTGACCTGGGACCGGGCAGTCCGGTCCGCACCGCGGTTTTTCGCCGGAGCGCCTGCAACCAAGCGGCGATTTGCACACCACACACCACGCTCCTTCGTCGCCCCCGCAGCTGAAGGACCGCGCCTGGCAGCGGGCGGTCGCCGGATCGCAGCACAGGGTGGCCATGCAGTCGCTGGCCGAGCTGCACGAGGATCCGACGCCGAGGTAGCAACGTCGACAGGAGCCGCCGCAATCGACGCCGGTCTCGTCGCCGTCCCGCACCCGGTTGGAGCACGACGAATTGGCGCACCTGCCGTCGCCGCCGAAGAGGGTGACGAGGCCATCGCAGGTTCTGCTGAGGCAGTCCGAGTCGCTCCCGCAGCTTTGCCCGCCTGCGCAAGCCGGACAGCTCCCGCCACAATCGGTGTCGGCCTCGTCGCCATTCTTGACCTGGTCCGAACAGGTGGCCTCCGCGCAGGTCTTCGCGGAGCAGATCCGGTCATAGCAATCCGCGTTCGTCTGGCACGGTCGGCTCGCCGCGCACAGCCCGCAGCTATCGTTGGCCCCGCAGCGGTCCTGCAAGGCACAGCACCCGGCAGCCAGGAGCGAACGCGCGGCGGCAAGAACCCCCGGCATGCGACTCGCGCCCACGCGGTGATCCTACTCATGGCCCTACGTCCCCGTCCCCGTTTCCGTTTCCGTTTCCGTTTCCGTTTCCGTTTCCGTTCCCGTTCCCGTTCCCGTTCCCGTTCCCGTTCCCGTTTCCGTTCCCGTTCCCGTTCCCGTTCCCGTTTCCGTTCCCGTTCCCGTTTCCGTTGCCGTTCCGCATCAGTCGCGGACCAGGCCCACCGCCGCGTACCCGGGCTGGGCGCGGATCTCGTCGGCGATCGGGTACTCCCTCGGGCGGAGTAGGTTCAGCTCCGCCTCGCACAGCGATGACCACTCGCTGTACCACGACAGCTCGGTCGCCTTGCCGAGACAGCGGCCGAAGGCGTCCACCGCCTTGTCCTCGAGCACCGCGACCTGATCGCCGATGCCGTCGCAGTAGGCGTCCCGGAAGGTCTGGCGCCACGCGACGGCATCCTGGCCACGCGGGACGGGCGGCGGTGCGGGAATCGGGGCGCCGCCAAGCTGCGCGGTGAGATCGGCGAACAGCTGCCCGATGCGCGCCGACGCCGCGATCGCGAAATGCGCCTGGCCGAGCAGGATCACGCTCTCGTACACCTTGCGCGTGCGCTCGAGGGCGCGCGTCTTGTCGTCGAGCCAGCGGGCGAACCGTCGCTGCGACGGCCGGGGCGCGCGGGCGAAGTCGAGGCCGACGGGCACGCGCATGCGGAGCAGCGCCTCGTACTCCGCGTCGCCCTGACGCATCCGCGCCTCCGCGGCGTGCGAAGCCATCTCGCTCGCCCGCGCCGCCCGCTCGGCGTCGCTCTTCACCCGCGCGCCGAGGTCGCCGGCCGCCGCGCCGCCGCGCCAGAGAGCGAGCGCGGTGTCGAAGTGCGCCATCGCTTCGCGGGAGCGCGCCGGATGGCGGTCGTGAACTGTGATCACATTGTGATCACAGCAGGTGGTGACCCCGCGCCCGCGCGCCGCACGCCGCGCGTCCGCGCCCCGCGCGGCCGGGGCCACCGTGATGCACGCTCCTTGAAGGCCAGGCACGGGACAGGAGGCGCGCCACAGGAGCTCGCCGAGACGGACGTGGGCGATGATCTGCCGGTCGACGCCGCCGCACCCGTCCCACGCGCGCAGGTAGGTCCGCCAGTGGCGTTCGGAGCGCTCGGGGTCACCCAGCTGTTCGAAGATCTCCCCTTCGCCAAACGCGGCAGCGGCGGCCTGGTCCGCGGCGCCCGGGCGCGCCCCGTAGCCGAGGATGAGGCGCTCCGTGTCGGCGATCGCCTGCTGCGTCTGACCGAGCCCGCGACGGAAGAAGGCGGCGGTGACGAGGGCAGCCGGGGCATCGCGCTCGCCCGGCCAGGTCGTCGCGAAGCGCTCGTAGCTCTCGGCGGCGGCTTCGTAGGCGGCGATGGTCTGGTAGCTGCGGGCTACCTGGAAGAGGGCCCGGGGCGCGAGCGGCGACGCGGGGCGGCGAAGGAGCAGCTCCTTGCCGGCGGCGATCGCCCGTCCGACGAGGCGCGCCCGATCAAAGTCGACCGCCGCGTTGAGCAGCACCTCGTCGATCCGTGGGTACTCCGGCCACGCGGTGGCGATCCGCAGGTACAGCTCGGCGGCCTCGCGGTGGCGGTGATCGCGCTCGAGCGCCTCGGCCTGCCGACGATCGAGCGAGGCGCGGATGGTGCGGCAGCGCAGCCCGAATTCGGCGTGGGACGCGAGGCGCGGGCACACCTCGTCGACGGCGGCGGCGAGCTCGCTCGCCTTCTTCTGGGCGGCGAGACAATCGAAGAGAAGATTGCCCGCCACCACCGCCAGGTCGCGATCCTCGCCCCGCGCGACCTCGCGGAAGAGCGGCACGGCGCGGTCGAAGCGGTTGAACCGGTAGAGCGCGTAGCCCTCCTGGTAGGCGACGCGCAGGCGCTCCCGCCCGTCGCTGACGTAGGCGCGGTAGCTGGCGAAGGCGTCGATCATCTTCTGCCACCGCTCGGGGATCGGCTGCGGCGCCAGCGTCCCGGACGACGCGACCTCCGGGCCGCTGGCTTGCAGCGCGTCGTCGAGATCGAGGCAGCTTCGCCATGCGATCACCGCGCCGAAGGCGGCGTCGCGGAGGTGCTTCGCGCGCGGCGACGGATCGCGCCGCACCACCTCGCCGTAGAGGTCCGCGGCCTCGCAGCTCCGGCCCTGCTCTCCCGGAAAAGTGGCCAGCTTCGCGAGCAGCTCACCGAGGTAGAAGGTGGTGGTGTACCCCGCTGGATCGGCGGGAAAGCGATCGCGCCAGGCGCGGTACAGCTCGCGCGACTGGAGGTAGGTGGCGCGCACACCGGTGGTCTGCGCCTCGCGGTGCCACACCATCGCCAGTTCGCGCAGGGTGCCGGCGGTGGCATCGCGGCACGCGCGCAGGACATCCGGCTTCAGCAAGGCCGAACGGGCCGCCTGATCGTACACGGCGGCCAGCCGCGCCAGCTCCTCCACCGTCACTGGATCGCCCTTCGACCCGGTCGCCGAGAGGGTGTTCTTCACAACCTCGATCTGCCACGCGCACAGTCGCGGCGAGCCGGGCGTGAGGGCCATCAGCTGGTGGTAGACCGCGATCGCCTCGCGGAACTTCCCTTGCGAATTGAAGATCTCGCCGAGCTGCTCGAGCATCGCCGGCGCCTGCTCGCCGCCAATGCGCTGGAAGAGCGTCCACGCGCCCGCCGGCCCGCCCACCTGCGCCCACGCGCGCACCGCGTCGCGCCGGGCCTCCCGCTGGAGCGCGAGCCGTCCCGCGCCCGCCCCACCCTCCTCGTGCCGCGCCTCCTCGATCACCTCGACGAACGCGGCGAGCGCCTTGGCGTGCTCGCCGAGGTTGATCAAGCACCAGCCGGTCTTGTAGCGCGCGTAGGCGCTCACCGACGAGCGGGGGAGCTTCAGCACCTGCTCGTAGGCGCGCAGCGCCGAGGGGAGGTCGCGCGCCTCGAAGTAGTGCTCGCCGAATGCGAGCCAGGCGTCGGGGATGAACCGCGAGGTGGGGTGGTCCTTGATCAATCGCTTGAGGTACCCCCGGGCGGCCTCCTCGTGCCGCGCCTCGGCGAGGAGGTGCGCCAGGCGGAAGAGCACCTCGTCGGTGCGGGCGTAGGCGGCGTGGAGCTCCGGGTGATCGGTGATCTCGATCCAGGCGCGCGCCGCCTCGAGGCGAGAGCGCTCCTCGCGCCGCTCGAGGTCGGACTGGCGGAGCACGAGGTGGCCCGCCTCCTCCTCGTCGCCGCGCTGGCGCGCCTGGAAGACCTTCTCGTCGAGGGAGCGCGCGCGCAGACGATAGAGGCGCTGCTGCTCGGCGTGCAGCTCGCCGAGGCGGAAGAGGAGATCGGCGCGGTCGGGGTCGCGAGGCGCGGTGTGATCGATCAGTCGCTTCATCAGCCGGAGCTGCGAGTCGGTGACATCGCGCAGCTGCGCGTCGGCGGCGGCGAGGTCGGCGGAGCGGTCGATCGCGGGACGCTTGGGCTCGTCGCGCGGCCTGGGCGCCGGGTGGGCGTGACCGACCTCCGTCGCCGGCACGACCCACTCGGAGCGCCCGCCGCCGTCGGCGAACGCGGTGCCGAGGAGCACCGACCCCATCACTCCACTCGCTAGCACTCGCTGGAACATCATCCGGTCCCTCTCCTCGCGTGGCGGCGCGTCATGCACCGCCGACCGCGCCACCGAAGCCTGCTCGCCGCCCATCGCTGCCAGCTCCGCCAGCGCGATCGCCAGCAGGCGCGCTCGCGCAGCGGTCGGTACGCGGGCGAGATCGATCGTCCGCTTTGCCACGCCCACCTCGAGCGCCACTCGCTCGCCCCCGCAGCGGATCACGATTCCGCCCGGCGGCGCGCGCGCGAGCTCGACAGCGACGAGACGGTGGACCTCGCGCTCGATTGCATCACAGCCCACCACGCGCAGGTCCGGCCCGGCGCGGGCGGTCGCCGCCGTGAGGATCGCCACGGCGAACAGGAGGGCCCGGCCTGCGAAGCGCCCGCTCACTGGGAGCCTGTTGGGGTCATGCGCCGTAGCGAGGCAGTCGAGACCGAGGCCAGGCGAGGAGCGACGACGACGGACTGCCTTCCGCAATTCAAGGAGGAGCGACGTTGCTCTCCGAGCTTGCTGCACGTCGGCGATTGCCGACGAAGCATGGCCGAAGGGATCGGCTGCCGCAGTAGGCGCATTACTCCAACAGGCTCCTATAGGCCGCCGAAGCGCCGCACCGCGCCGAGCCGCCTCTGGTAGCGCGCCGCGTAGCTCCGTGCCCGCTCTGCCGCCCGCCCGGTCTCGCCCGCCCGCGACCAGGATTCCACTTCGCGCGCGAGGGCGTCCTCGACCAGCGCACCGCGCGGATCGAGCGCCTGCGCCTCCTCGAAGGCCCGGGCGGCTTCGCGCGGGCGCCCGAGCTGTTCGAGCAGCACCCGCCCGAGGGTGAAGGCGGCCAGCGGGGCCCGGGGATCGCCCCGGTGCTCGCGGACGATGCGTTCGAGCGGCGCGACCGCCTCCGCCGGGTGGTGGCTCAGGCGCGCCACGTCGGCGGCGAGCAGCAGATCGTCCGGGGTGCGAAGCGAAAGGGATTGCGCGGAAAGCTCTTGCCACGCGCGGTCGAACTCGCCTTCGCCGGCCAGGCTCCGCCAGTCGCGGGCTGGCTCCGGCGGAGCGAGGAGCACGCTCTCCCCGTCGCCGAGCACCACGGTGCGCCCGTCGCGGCTGGCGCGCACCCTGCCCTGCTCCACCTCCACCCGCACCCCCAGGGGCGTCCGCTCGACGATGAAGCGGGTGCCGAGAACCTCGATCACCGCGCCGTCGGCCTCCACGCGAAAGATCCGCGCCGGGTTGTGCGCCACCGCGAAGCGCGCCCCACCGCGCGCCAGCTCGACCGTGGTGCCACGCGGCGAGTCGACGGCGGTCCGCACCTCGGTCTCCTCGTCGAGGGGCGTGGCCAGGGAGCCGTCGCGAAAGTGCAGCGACCGGTCGGCAAGCGCGGGCAAAGGGGGCCGATCGGACCGGCCGAGCGCGGCGCCGACGAGCACTGCCACGGCGAGCGCGAGCCCGGTGGCGATCCGACCGATCGCCCGCCTCCGTCGGCGACGCAAGAGGCCCGCCAGGGTGGCGCGTGCCCGCCCGGTGTCCCACCGCACCGCGACGCCGACGCAGACCCTGGCGATTTTTTCCGCGCGCTCAGCCATCGGAGAGCACCCGATCGAGCAGCGCTTGCGCCGCCGTGATCCTCCGCTTCGCCGTCGCCAGCGAACAGCCACAGAGGCGCGCCACCGCCTCCAGGCGCTCCCCCTCGACGTGGCGCAGGGTCCAGGCGATCCGCAGATCGACCGCCATCCCGTCGAAGATCTCGTAGACCCGTCCCAAAAGCGCGCGCTCCTCGGGGCTCGCACCGGGGGCGGCCAGCGTCTCGTAGCAGGGCGCCTGGTCCAGCCCGATCATCCCGCGCAGCCGCCGCATCCGGAGCTTGCGCGCCACCAGCCGCACCATCACCGTCGCCAGCCATCCCTTGATCGCACCGGGATCGCGCAGCCGACCGATCCCGCGCAGCGCGACCAGGAAGACCTCCTGCACGAGATCGTCCACCTCGTCGTCGCGCCCGAGAAGGCGGAGCGCCACCGCGGCCACGTAGGGCGCGTAGCTGCGGAAGGCCCGCCCGAGGCTGTCCTGCGCGCCGGACACCGGTGCCTCCTCCAGCGCCGCAGCGCAGAGGGTCAGTCGAGGAGTGGTCCGCTCCATGAGCTTCGTGACCCTGGTGCGCCGGCAGCCCGGAAGTGGCTCACGCGACCGCAGGCACATCTCTAAGTCAAGTTAGCGATAGGTAGGACGCCGCGCGGGCAGGAGGGTTCCCGTGCCGATTGGACGCACCCGCGAGAAGCTTTCTTGGGTCTGGCTAGCGACTGGCGGCGACGGGGCGCGCGTCGGAGGGCACCGGCAAGCCCGCCACGGAGCAAAGGATCTGGTGGTTCGCCGCGCCGCACGAGGAGGTGGTGCCGGCCACCTTGCAACCGCAGGCCTCGGCCTTCTTCCGCTTGTCCCAGGAGTCCTCGCCCTTGAAGCGGACGTAGGTGCCCACCTTGCCCTCGCACAGAAAGCAGCCATCGGCGCGCGCGGCGGGGCTGAGGAACAGGCCGGCGGCGAGCAGGGCAGCGAAGAGGACCGAGCGATCCATGGAGAGCCTCCAGCGACGGGAAGAACGGAATCGTACCAGCTTGGGACGAGAACGGGAACTCACCACTTGGGCGGGGGCGGCGACGGCGGCAACCGCTCCGCCATCTCCGCCACCGCGTGGGCCATCACCGCCATCGCGGCCGCGTTCAGGGCGAGGTCGATCGGATCGATCTTGTCGAGCGTGTCGGCGTTGGTGTGGTGCCAGTCGAAGTAGGTGGTCATGTCCTGCAGGAGCCCGAGCACCGGGACGCCGCGGGCCTGGAGCGGGATCAGGTCGGCGCCCTCCGCCTCGACGATCTTGACGCTGGAGGTGCGCAGCGGGGCGAGCGGCGCGGCCAGCCTCGAGACCAGCGCCACCGACAGAGGGCCGCCCGCCACCCCGAAGCCGAGCGGCCGTCCGGCGCCGCTGTCCGCCTCCAGCGCGGCGACGTGGTTCGCGACCTCCTTGTCGTGGCGCTCGGCGTAGGCGCGCGCCCCCGAGAGCCCGTGCTCCTCGTTCATGAACAGCACCACGCGCACGGTGCGCCGCGGGGTGAGGCCGAGCGTGCGCAGGAGCCGCGCCGCCTCGATCACGATCGCGCAGCCGGCGCCATCGTCGATCGCTCCCGTGCCGACGTCCCACGAGTCGAGGTGCGCGCCGAGCAGGACGATCTCCTCCGGCTTCTCGCGCCCCGGGAGATCGCCGACCACGTTGGCCGACTCCACCTCGCCGTCATTCTTCGCGCCCAGGCGCATCCGCACCTTGACCGTCTCACCCGCGGCGATCCATCGATGGATCAGGTCGGCGTCCTCGGCGGTGATGGCGGCGAACGGGATCTTCGTCACCTTGTCGTCATAGTGCGTGGCGCCGGTGTGCGGGAGCCGGTACGCGCCGGTGCCCACGGAGCGGATCAGCGCCGCCACCGCGCCGTTCCGCGCCGCCTCGATCGCCCCCGCGCCGCGCATCGGCACCACCGCACCGTAGCCGTCGAAGCCCTGCCCGACGCGGTTCATCGCCTTGTTGAACAGGACGATCTTCCCCTTCGCCTTCTCCCCGAGCGCCTTCGCCTCGTCGAGCGAGGTCACCTCGATCACCTCCGCGGTGATCCCGCCCGGCGGCGTGCCGACGCTGTTGCCAAGGGTGAGCGCATGGAGCGACTGCACCGACGGCGCGAGCAGCTCCACCGACTCCTCCCCGCGCACCCAGCGGGGCACCATCACCTTCTCCCTGTGAACATTCGACAGCCCGGCGCGGGCCATCTCCTTCAGCGCCCACTCCACCGCGCGTTCGGCCGAGGGCGTTCCGGCGAGCCGGTGCCCGACCTTGTCGGTCAGCGATTGAACGATCGCGTAGGACTGTCCATCGATCAGCGCCGCGCCGGTGATGCGCGCGGCGACGGTGGATTCGGCAGGTGCGGCGGCGGCGGGGGAACCAGCGAGGAGGGCGAGAGCCAGGGCCAGGGCCAGGGGAGGTCGGCGCATGGCGGGAGCATAGCGGAACCCTTAGGGCCCGCGAATGGACAACTCCGTCGCCCTCGCGACCGATCTCATCCCGGCAGGCTTCGTTGCTCCTCCGTCAAATACACCTGACGCTGATGCTGACGGGTAACTGCGGTAGGAACTGGGGCTGCGTGCCGGTGATCATCCTGCGCGGCGAGACGCTACGAAAGAAGCTCACCTTCGACTGACTACCGCTTGCGCGGGCGTGGCACTCCGTAGCGCTCGAGACGCGCCAGCAGCGTCCCCCGGGAAATGCCGAGCAGCCGCGCGGCCTGGCTCTGATTGCCCGCGGCCTGTCCGAGGGCGTCGAGGATCCGCCGCTGCTCCAGCGTATCGATCTCGCTCCACAGGACCGGCGGCAGCGACGGTGGAGCAGCCCCGTCGGCCGGCCCGCGGGTGGGCGAGGGCGGCGCGTGGGCGGCCGGCGCGGTCGCCAGCAAGAGCGCCTGAGCCATGCGATCCGCCGGGCGGTGCTCGGGGGTGATCACCGCGCCCGCGCACAGCAGCACCGCGCGCTCGGCGACGTTGCGAAGCTCGCGGATGTTGCCCCGAGGAGGAGAACCCCATGAAGTTCCTCGACCTGTTCCGACCTGCCTGGAAGCACAGCGACGCCTCGGTGAGGCTGGAGGCGGTGCGACGCCTCGGCGATCCGCAGATCGCGATCCGCGCGCGCATCGCGCGGCACGACGGCGACTCCCACGTCCAGTGGGCGGCTACGCGCAAGCTCCGCGATCCCGATCTGCTCGCCGAGATCGCCGGGGCGGACGCCGATCCCGCGATCCGGAAGGACGCGGCGGAGCGCGCCTCCCTGCTCCAGGTCAACGCGGCGACGAGCCAGGGCATGGAGAGCCTGGCGGCGCTGGAAAGGCGGCTGCTGTACGCCGACGGCGGGCGGGTCGAGCCCGACGCCCGGCAGGAAGCGATGCGACGCAGGGCGATCGCGCGTCTGACCGAGCCGCGTGCGATCGCCGCGGCTGCGCGGAGCGCCGAGGATCCCCTGACCCGGCGTCTCGCGGTCCTGTGCGCCTCCGATCCCGGGGTCCTCCGCGACATCGCGGTGCGCGATCCCGACGCTGGCGTCGGCATGGCGGCGCTCGATCGGGTCATCGACCAGACCGACCTCGAGGCGATCGCCGGCTGGTCGCAGAGCGCGAAGGTCCGTGCCGCCGCCCGCGCCCGGATCGTCCCGGTTCGCCGCGCAGGACCGCCCGAGGCCTCCCTGCCGCCGGTCGTCCAGGGCCCGGCCGACGCCTTCGCGTAGGGGCCGCTCCCGGCGCTACTTCTCCTCGTCCGGGGGACGGTGCAAGCGATGGATCTTGCCGCCCGGGAGCGCTTCCATGAGCGGCCCGGCCTCGCGCACCGCGATCATCCCGACGTGGGCGAGGTTCACCGCCAGATCGGGCTCGCCCGTCTTCGGGTTGGCGAGGACCAGCCACCCTTCGTTGACCCCGAGGATGCGGCCGGACGCCATCAGCCCGTCCACCGCCTCGGTGTCCTCCGGGTTGAAGATGTCCACCTCTTTGCCGACGAGGAACTGCAGCGCGTTCATGGGCGCACGCTAGCGCGTCGCGGGCGGAAAGACAAAGGGCGTCGCCGCGAGGGCTTCACGACGGGAGCGCGACGGCGCGCGCGGCGAGCACCGGGAGGAGGAAGGTGGCCATCTCCTGCCATGTGTTGCAGTCGGGATCGAGCAGCTTCGCCAGGCCCTCCGAGGTGACCACGCCGGCGAGCACCAGGGTCATCTCCGGGAGCGGGCGGACGCGATGCTTGCGGCCGAGCGCGAAGAGCTTGTTCGCGAAGGCGCCCATCTCGAGCTCGGCCACGTTCTGGCTGCGAAAGTAGGCGGCGAAGTGGCCGACGTCGCGCTCCACCTCGGGCCAGTCCACGCCGTCGAGGTACTGATGGAAGGTGCGGAGATGATGGACGAAATCCTTCGTCTTGCCCATCGCGATGCAGCGCGCGAAGTCGACGAACTGGTCGAGCAGCGAACCGTCCATTTTCTTGACCAGACCGACGTCGAAGATCGCCAGCCGGCCGTCGTCGCAGAGCATCATGTTGCCGGGATGGAGGTCGGCGTGCACGAAGCCGTCGACGAAGCACATCTTGAAGAACGTGTCGCGGATCCGCTTGGCGAGCAGGCGGTGATCGCCCGCCGGGAGGGCGTCCACCTTCCGGCCGCGCAGGAAGTCCATGGTCATGACATGGCGTGCGCTGTGCGAGCGGTAGGTGCGCGGGAAGTGCACGCCCTCGAAGTCACGAAAGTTGGCGCGGAAGAGGTCGTAGTGGTCGGCCTCCAGGTCGAGGTGGGTCTGCTCGACGATGCCGGCCACGAACGCGCTGAGGTGGCCGACGGGATCGGAGAGGCGAACGGTCGGGTGCAGCGCGAGGAGGCGGGCGAAGAAGAGCAGGATCGCGCCGTCGCGCACGCACTTGTCGCGGATGTCGGGGCGGAGCACCTTCACCGCCACCTCGGTGCCGTCGGCGAGGCGCGCGCGGTGAACCTGCGCGACGCTGGCGGCGGCGACGGGCACCGGATCGAACTCGGCAAAGCGCTCGGAGAGGGGGCTGCCGAGGTCGAGCTCGATGATCCGGCGCGCGCGCGCGAACGAGAACGGCGGCAGGCGATCCTGCAGCTTGCGCAGCTCGTCGACGGTGCCGGGCTCGATCAGGTCGGGGCGCGTGCTGAGCACCTGCCCGAGCTTGATGAAGGTGGCTCCGAGCAGCGTCATCGCTTCGCGGAGCAGCCGACCACGGATGCGCGCCACCGACGCGGCGCGCCGCTCCCGATCGAGGATGAAGAGGGTGCCGAGGCGGAGGAGGCCGTAGAGGAGCAGGCAGGCGATTCCCACCAGGCCGATGGCCAGGAAGCGCGCGAAGTAGCCGGGCCAGCGCGACATGGCGACCACTTTACGACGAGCCGCCCCCGCGATCGAGGGGCCGGGCCGACGTCGGGTGGAGCCGCGAAGTGGTATCGTCCGCGGCCATGGGTCGCCGCCCGCTGCAGATCGTAGCTGGCCTCCTCCTCGTCGCGGCGGGCCTCTGGCTGACCTTCTCGCCGCTGGCCGTCGCCGAGGCGCTCCAGCGCCCGCACGCGACGCCCTCGCAAATGATCAATCTCCGCGCCAGCTTCGGCGGATCGGTCGCGGGGCTCGGCGGCTTCGTCGCCTGGCTGCCGGGGCTCCGGCCGTAGCTGCGCGCGGCGCTCGGCCTCCTGCTCGCGTCGATGGCCGGCATCGGGATCGCGCGCGCGATCGGTTTCGGGCTCGACGGGCAACCCGACGCGCTGCAGTGGATGTGGCTGGCGGCAGAGGCCGCGATCGTCGTCGGGTGCGCGATCGCGCTGCGCGTGATCCACCGTCGTCGCGCAGTCTAGAACCAGGCTGCTGGAGTAACGGAGCGCGAAACCCTTTGTGCCCGCCGCCGCGCGGCGCTACACCTAGCGCGTGAACCCGCGGCCCAGTCGCCGCTCCTTCCTCCAGGCGGCCCTCACCGTCGGCGCCACGCTCGCCGCCCGCCGCGCGTTCGCCCTCGGGGACCGCGATCGGTTCGCGATCGCCCAGGTCGTGTACAGCGGCGGCAACTGGCAACCGCGGCCGACCGCCCTCCGCCGGCTCCTGTGGGAGATCGACAAGCGCAGCTCGATCGATGTCCGCCTGGAGCCCGTCGAGGTGCGCCTCACCGACCCGGACCTGCACCGCTGGCCGATGCTCTACCTCGCCGGCGACTCCGCCTTCCCGCCGCCCCCCGAGCCCGAGGTGGCGCGCCTCCGCCGGCACCTCCAGGCGGGCGGATTCCTGGTGATCGACGGCGCGGAGGGGCACCCCGGCGGCGGCTTCGATCAGTCGGTGCGGGCGCTCGCGGCACGGCTCTTTCCGAAGGAGCCGCTCACCAGGCTCCCGCCCGAGAACGTGATCTTCAAGTCGTTCTATCTCATCCACGCGCCCGCCGGGAGGGTGCTGGCGGTGCCCTACCTGGAGGGCGTGATCCACGACGCGCGGACCGCGCTCTGCTACTGCCAGAACGACCTCGGCGGGGCGTGGGCGCGCGACAACTTCGGGCAGTGGGAGCACGAGGTGCACCCGGGCGGCGACGGGCAGCGCGAGCACGCCTTCCGCCTCGGCGTGAACCTCGCCCTCTACGCCACCTGCCTCGACTACAAGACCGATCAGGTTCACGTCCCGTTCATCCTCCGCCGCCGTCGCTGGCAGCCATGATCGGTCCCGTCTGCTTCCGCGCGAGCAACGCGCGGTGGGGGAAGGCTCACGCGGCTCTGCCGCGGGAGGGGGGACGGGCTGCCTTCCTTGCGCGCGCAGCGCGAGGCGTCCCGGCGATCGCCGGGGAACGTCCCCCTTGGAAGGACGCATGAGCAGCGAGTGGCACTTCGCGCTGCAGGCGCCGTGGGGTCTTCCCGGGGCGAGCGCCGCGATCGCCGTCGCGCTGGCGGTGGTGGTGCTCGGCGTGGCGAGTGCCCGTCGTGAGCGACGGCGCGGGCGACGCCTTCTGCTCGCCGTGCTGCGCCTCGGAGCGGCCGGGGCGGCGCTGGTGCTGTTCCTCCAGCCGGCGATCCAGATCGAGAACGTCACCAGGCTGCCGAACAAGATCGCGGTCCTGGTCGACGGGTCGGAGTCGATGGCGCTGGCCGAGCGGGCGGGGGAGCCGTCACGGGCGGCGCGTGCGGCGAAGCTCCTCGCGACCTCGAAGGGCGAATTCGCGCGCTGGCGCGAGCAGCACCGGATCGACTTCTACACCTACGGCGCGACCCTCTCCCCGGCGACGGAGGAGGCGCTGGTGGGTCCGCCGGGCGCGCCGCCAGTGCAGGACGCGACCCGCCTCCGCGAGGCCCTCGCCGCGCTGCGCACCCGCTACCAGGGCCGCGACCTCGCCGGCGTGGTGGTGATCTCCGACGGGATCGACACCGGGCGCCTCGGCGAGACCTTCACCGACGGTAAACTGGACGCCGACGGAACGGATTTCCTGCAGTCGCTCGGCGCGCCGGTGCACACCGTCTGGACCGGCCACGGGGGTCTGCGTGACGTGGCGATCGCCCACGTCCTGGCCGATGACTTCGCCTTCGCCCGCACCGCGGTGACGATCGAGGCGATCGTCCGTACCGTCGGTGCCGCCGAGGCGGGGTGGGAGGGAAAGACGCTCCCGGTGACGCTGCGCAAGGACGGGGTGGTGGTGAAGACCGCCGCGGTGGTGGTCGACGCCGCGCACCCCGATCAGAAGGTGACCTTCGAGTTCACGCCCGACCGCGTCGGCAAGTACCTCTACGAGGTCGCGACGCCCCTCCTCGACGGCGAGGCGATCGCCACCAACAACGCGCGCACCTTTCTGCTGAAGGTGATCCGCGACAAGATCCGCGTCCTCCAGGTGGCGGGCCGCCCCTCGTGGGACGAGCGCTTCCTGCGCGGGCTGCTCAAGCACGACCCGAACGTCGACCTGATCTCCTTCTTCATCCTGCGCACACCAACCGACATCGAGACCGTCTCCCCCGACGAGATGTCGCTCATCCCCTTCCCGACGGAGGAGCTGTTCCTGGAGCAGCTCCGCTCGTTCGACGTGGTGTTCCTCCAGAACTTCAACTACGCGCCCTACGGGATCGGGATCTACCTCGACGAGATCAAGCGCTACGTCGAGGCCGGCGGCGGGCTGGCGATGCTGGGCGGCGACCTCTCCTTCACCTCCGGGGGCTACGCGCGCTCGCCGGTATCGGACGTGCTCCCGGTGGAGCTGCTCGACGAGGGGCCGCCCGGATCGCTGGTGTCGCAGGATGCGTTCAAACCGGTGCTCACTCCCGAGGGGCGCGGCCATCCGATCACCGCGCTCCGCCTGGAGGCGAAGGAGAACCTCCTGCGCTGGGAGGCCCTGCCGCCGCTCGAGGGGACGAACCTGGTGGCGCGGGCGCGGCCGGGTGCGACGGTGCTCGCCACCCACCCGTTCCAGAAGGGGCGAGATGGGCGGGCCATGCCGGTGCTCACCGTCGGTGACGCGGGCAAGGGACGGGTCCTGGCGCTGACCTCCGACTCATCCTGGCGGTGGGGGTTCGGCGCGGCAATGCCCGCGCCGGGCAGCAGAAGCTCGGAAAGCTCCGGCGCGGCAATGGAGGCCGGCGCGCAGGGAGCGGAGGCCGGCGACGGGATGAGGGGCCGCTGGTACCAGCGCTTCTGGGAGAACGCGATCCGCTGGCTGATCCGCGATCCGGAGCTGCGCTTCCTGCGCGTCGAGACCGACCAGCCCGAGTACGGACGCGGCGAAAAAGTACGGATCACGGTGCGCGCCCTGACGTCCGAGTACCGCCCCGCCGCGGCCCTCGACGTGGCGGTGAGCGTGGCCCGCGTCCCGGGAGCCGCGGCGCCTTCGAGCGGCGGTCCGATCGCCGCGAAGACGCTCCTCACCGACGAGAACGGCGAGTCGGTGCTGGAGCTCGATCCGCTCCCGCCGGGCGGCTACCGGGTGACGGCGCGCGCCCTCCTGGGCAAGGGCGCCGCCGCTGCCGCTGCACACCACGACGAGGAGGTCTTCCTCGTCCGCGGTGGCGGGCGCGAGCTCGAGGAGGCGGAGGCGCGCGACGATCTCCTGCGCGCGGTCGCCGAGGCCACCTCCGGCCAGCACCGCGGTCCGGCCGAGGCGTGGGGCGGCCTGACGTTCCTCGAGCCGGAGGTGGTGCGGGTGAACAAGCACCGCGACGTCGAGCTGTGGTCCACCTGGATCACGCTGCTCTTCGCGGCGCTCTTCCTCTCCTCGGACTGGACGCTCCGCCGTCGCTGGGGACTGGCGTAGCGCCGATCCAGATCTAGATCCGGATCGTCTTCCAGTGCCCGAGGCGGAACTTCCAGGTCATGATCACCGCCATCAGCACCACGTAGGCGATCATCGCGCCCCAGATCCCCCACATCCCGAAGCCGAAGGTTAGGCCAAGGAGGTAGCTGAGCGGGATCAAACAGGCGAAGTGCAGGGTCAGCTCGACGATCATCACGAAGCGCGAGTCGCCGGCGCCATAGAGCGCGTAGATGAAGACCAGCGCGACGCACACGAAGGGCTCGAAGCCGCCGAGCACGCGGAGGATCGGCTCGGCGACGTTGATCACGTCGGCGTCCTTCGACCAGATGTGCAGGATCGCCCCCGGGAAGAGAGCGGTGAGGAGGCCGATCCCCGCGAACACCACGAAGCCGATCTTGGCCGCCTCGATCGCCGAGCGCTCCGCGAGGTCGTGGTCGCCGGCGCCCAGTCCCTGCCCCACCAGCGTCGCGGTGGCGGTGCCGTAGGCCATGCAGGAGATGAACACCAGCATGAAGATGTTGATGATGTTCCCGGTCGCCGCGAGGAAGATCGACTGCTCGTTGCCGGCGTCGGAGTCGAGCCGACCGCACACCCAGTAGAACACCGCGAAGCCGACCAGCGAGACGATCACCGCCAGCGACGAGGGCGCCGAGAGCCTTGCTATCTCCTTGCGCAGCGACGGGAGGAGGTTCGACCAGCGGTAGGGCTGGTAGGTCGCGCGGACCCGTGCGCGCATGCTCCAGGCGATGATCATGAAGCAGCCGATGTAGGAGCTGATGCAGGAGGCGAGGCCCGACCCCTCCACGCCCATCTTTGGCAGGCCGAACTTGCCGAAGATGAGGCCGATGTTGAGCAGCGCGTTGATCACGTTCATCGCAACAGCGACGACGAAGTGGACCTTGGTCTGCCCGATCGCGTCGAAGAACGACTTGTAGCTGGCGGTGACCGCCATCGCCATCACGCCGGCGTAGCGCCACTGCAGGAACGGGATGCCGACCCGCTGCACGTCGGGGTCCTTGCTCAGCACGGGGAAGATCATCGGCGCCAGGCCGACGAAGAGGATCGACGCGAGGAAGCCGAGCACCACCGAGATGCTCACCGAGTTGGCGAGCACCTTGCCGGCGCCGAGGTTGTCCTGCTCGCCGATCCGCCGGGCGGTGAGCGCCTGGGTGCCGACGGTGATCGCGGAGAGCGATCCGCCGACCATCCACAGCATCGCCAGCGCCGGCCCGAGGGCGGCCTGGCCGGCGACCGAGTCGGGCCCGTCGATCCGCCCGACCAGGATGTGATCGGCGTTGTTGATCAGCGTCTGGCTGATCATCGCACCGACGGTGGGCGCGGCGAGCGCGACGATCTTCCGGCCGAGGGGGCCGTCGAAACCGAGCTTCAAGAGGCGCCTTCTTCGTCGCTGATCCGCTGCATTTCGGGCCGCTAGGTTCTAGCTGAAAGGGCGATCCGGAGCAAGAGGGGGGGCGTTCATGGGCGCTTAACGGAGGAGGGGGTCCCTCCGCTCACGTAGTCGTTGTCGTAGTCGTAGTCGTAGTCGATTCAGGGGCACTCTCGCGCGGGGGATCACCTCTCCGGCCCATGCGCGTGAGCATCTCCACGATGCGGGTCAGCAACTCCATGGCGTGTCGCCGAGTGTCTTCCTCGGCGAGTTGCAGGACCGCAAAGGCATCCACGATCGCCATGCACTCCATCGCGGAGCCCCGGGCGATGCTGTAGAAGCGGGCGCCATCCGGCGCTCCGAACCGGCCCGCTCCCACGGCGATGTAGGGGGCATCCTCCTGGGTGGCCAGGGTTGTCGGTTGGCAGGAGGAATTTGTTGCGGGAGGAAGTTCGATTGCCGTCGCTGCGGACGGGACGACTACGACTACGACTACGACTACGTGACGAGCAAGAGCCAGCAAGAGGGCCCCCTCCGCTGTTAAGCACCCGACGTTCATGGGCGCGGTTCCCGGTTGTAGGGACAGGCGGTGGGCCCGGGATCGTCTCCCTCTCCCGCTGGCGTCGCCAGCGGGAGAGGGAGACCACCCGACCGGGAAGGATTCTCCCTACAATTGGGAACCGCACCCGGCGTTCATCCTGGACCTCTACTGCCCGCAAGCGGGACTTGCAGTGGAAGTTGATGGAGGTCAGCGCTCCGATCCTGAACACGCGGCCCGCGACCAGGAGCGCACCGCTTTTCTGTCCTCGCGGGGGATCCGGGTGCTGCGCCTGGGCAGGATCTACACCGACCGGCGGGATCGTCGCAACAGGCCATTGCGCGGTGCGGACCGTGTGGTGAGGATGGCAATTCGTCGTCCCGATCATTGCAATTCCCGACGACATGGGCCTCGCTCCCGTCCTGACCGAACGGAAGATTCTGGTGTGCGTCGGCACCGGTGGCGTCGGCAAGCGCCGCGACGCACCCGACCGGGCCCGACCGGGCCGGGTGCTTAACGGAGAATATACGGAGAAGGGGGTCTCTCCGCTCACGTAGTCGTAGTCGTAGTCGTAGTCGTAGTCGATTCAGGGGCACTCGCGCGCGGGGGATCACCTCTCCGGCACATGCGCGTGAGCATCTCCACGACGCGGGTCAGCAACTCCATGGCCTGTGACGTCGAGCTTCTGGTAGGCCAGCATGGGCATCCTCCTTTGTGGCCAGGGTGGTCGGTTGGCAGGAGGAATTTGTTGCGGGAGGAAGTTCGATTGCCGTCGCTGCGGACGGGACGACTACGACTACGACTACGACTACG
>SHYY01000097.1 GCA_009692555.1 Myxococcales bacterium | reverse complement strand
CCGGTTGGCTCCGGCAGGCCTGACCCGCAAGCGGGGCCTCCAGTCAGGGGGCCGTCAGCAGGAATCACTTCAGGATTGCTCGCGGCTCGGCAGCGGAAACCTGCGCCGCGCTCGATCTCTGCGGGCAGCCGACGGCGGCCGAGCAGCAGCCGAAGCTCCGCCGGATCGGAGCGATGTTGCGGCGGCTGGCCGAGTAGCCGCCGCCTACGCGGCGCATCGCGATCATGTGCGCCTGCAGGTTTGCCGCAGCAAGTCCAAAGGACCGGGCCTGCCGCGCACCCCGTCGGGTGATCTGGTGATTGAGGCGTTCGAAGCGGCATCGATCGCGATACTCGGTGCGCTCGCCCGTGGCGCTACCGTACCCGCTCCCGACGGCCCGCAGCCCGTCGCCCAGCAGCCGGAGGGTGTCGAGCACCCCGTCTTCTCCGTCGGCGTCGGCGCCCCGACGCGCAACCCCATCGCCGCGCGCCGCCGGATGTCCACCCAACGCAAGAGGCACAGGGTCATCAACACCCGCGCCGGCCAGGCCTTGCGACCGCGTCGGCCGCTGCCGCGCCAACCGATCGCCAGCCAAGCGGGGAACAACTCGCCGCCGCGCGTCGCCAAAAGCCAGGGCATCGTCCCGCGCACGAGGCATTCGGGATCCAAGTACATAGCGTCGAAGAAGGATGTTTGCGAAAGCGAGCGCAGCGGCATGGGCGCGACCTCCAACGCGGCCTCCCGCAGCCACCCCCAACGGGCTACCTACGATTCAGCCTCGTCGAGGCACCCATCCACCGCTGATTTCTGGCGTTTGTCTATAGTGATCCACGAACGTCTGGAATCACGTTTCCCCGAACGCTCCTACGCCAGATACGTCCAGGCACCCACGCTCAGGCCGCCGTTCTTGAACTGCACGACCCGCTCCACGCGCTCGTCCACCTTCAGCGCCATGCGGCGATCTGGCGCCAGGAACACCACTCGCCAGCTGCCGAAACGCTCGCGGAGGACACGACCGAAGGTGGCGTAGACCTCGTCCACGTTGAGGCCGAGGCGCTCACCATACGGCGGGTTGGTCACGATGGTGCCGACGACGGCGGGGGGTTGCGCCTCGGCCACGTCCATCACGCGGAAGGGGACCGATACCCCGGCCCGCCGTGCGTTGGCGACGGAAGTCGTGACCGCTTGCGCCTGATGATCACTCCCGAACACCATCGGGACCGAGGCCGGAGTCGATGACGGGGGCCTCCCCCCCGCGCGGGCCTTCGGCTTCGCCTTGCCCCATTCGTCGCAGGCAAAGCCGGCGCGCCCCTGGAAAGGTGGCTTCCCTGCCGCCAGCAGCGCCCCCTCGATAACGATGGTCCCCGCGCCACAGAAGGGGTCATACAGCGCGTCGGTGCCGTCCCACTCGGCCAGCGCGAGCAAACACGCAGCGAGGTTTTCGCGGATCGGGGCGCGCCCGGCCTCGACGCGCCAACCGCGCTTGTGAAGCAGATCGCCGCCGGCGTCCAACGACACCGTGACCTGGTCGTCGACGATGCGGACCTGGAGCATCTGAACGTGCCGCGGACGCTGGCCCCGGTCCGGCACGAACGCCCCCTTCCGGGCGTCGCGGATCATCGCGGTCACCGCCCGCGTGACCGTGTCCCGGAACCGGAGCGCGCTGCCCCGGGAGGTGATCTCGACCTTGAGTTCCGCCTGAGGCTGAAGGAATTCCTTCCAGGGCAGGCTGCGGATCAGCACACCCAGCGCCTCGCTGCTGCGGGCCGTGCCGCTGCCCAGCTCGTAGAGCAGTTGCGACGGCGTGCGCATCGTGCGCGTGAGCATCGCGACCCGCGTGGGGTCGGCCGAGAAACGGACGCCCCCCGGGACGACGTCGCCCTCGATCCCGAAGCCGGCGAGCTCGGCGGCGACGACCTCCTCGAGGCCTGGATGGATGACCGCGAAGCCGTGTCCCATCAGGGCAAGAGCCACCCGGCACAACCCGGGCAGGTGTGCACCGCGCGCGCCAGCGTCGTCTCCACGATTCGTTGGCCGGGAATCCGGGTCTGGCAGGTCTGACACATCTGTTCGCGCGTGTTGACCAGCGCCGGGCGCTTCCGCTGCCGCTGGTAGGCGTAGGGAGAGCGGTAGTCCACCGGAACGCCGTCCGCCGCCGCGGGACGCCGGCCGAGCAGGTCGGTCAGCTCGGCGCGAATCGGCGCGTCGCGAGCGCCAAGGGCCGCCCGCGCCACCGTCAGCCCCTGCTTGAGGACCTCGAACTCCCGCTGAGCACCTGCCCGCGCCAGATCCGCCGCCTCGATCGACTCCATGAGCTCCAACGCCGCCGTCTCCAGCCGATCGACGATCTCCAAGACCTGGCCCAACTGCTTTTCCGCCGCGGCGTAATCCGGCGCGGTGCCGGTATCGATCATCCTGCGGGTCCGGTCGCGTTTGTCCAGGTAGTCTGCCAGTTCTCGATCGTTCCTTCGCGTGCGTAGTATCGTATCATCCCTCTGCACGGAGATCGCCGCAAGCTGGACTTCTACCACCTTCATTGCCGCATCGGCGGCACGCACGGCGTTGGCGAGGGCGTCGTGCTCGGCGCGAAGCAGGTCGCTCTGGTGATCGAGCTGCCACAAGGTGGAGATCAAGACGAGATCAGGATGCAATTCGACTCCGAAGGGTAGGCCCGGCTGGGGTCGAACCAGCGACCGGGTGGATATAAGCCACCTGCTCTGACCGCTGAGCTACGGGCCCGCTTTTCAGCCGTCCATGAAGGCGCGCAGACGCTTGCTGCGGCTGTGGTGGCGCAACTTGCGCAGCGCCTTGGCCTCGATCTGCCGGATGCGCTCCCGCGTGACGTCGAAGTCCTGCCCAACCTCTTCCAGGGTGTGGTCCGAACGCTCGCCGATGCCAAAGCGCATCCGCAACACCCGCTCCTCCCGTGGTGTGAGCGTGGCCAGCACCTTGCGGGCCTGCTCCACGAGGGCGCTGTTGGTCACGTTCTCGCCCGGCGACGGCACCAATTTGTCCTCGATGAAATCGCCGAGGTGGGAGTCTTCCTCCTCACCGATGGGCGTCTCCAGCGAGATCGGCTCCTTGGCGATCTTGAGGATCTTGCGGACCTTGTCGGCCGGCATGTCCATCTTCTCCGCCACCTCTTCAGGGGTGGGCTCGCGCTCCAGCTCCTGGACCAGGTAACGTTGGGTGCGGATGAGCTTGTTGATCGTCTCGATCATGTGCACGGGGATGCGAATTGTCCGCGCCTGATCTGCAATCGCGCGCGTGATCGCCTGCCGAATCCACCAGGTGGCGTACGTCGAGAACTTGTAGCCGCGCTGGTATTCGAACTTCTCGACCGCCTTCATCAGCCCGATGTTGCCTTCCTGGATGAGGTCGAGGAACTGCAGGCCACGGTTGGTGTACTTCTTGGCGATGCTCACCACGAGCCGGAGGTTGGCCTCGATCAGCTCGTTCTTGGCCACTTCGGCCAGGTGTTCGCCACACTTGAGGCGCTGGGCGATCACCCGAAGCTCATCCGCATCCACCAGCACGTCTTCTTCGATCTTACGGACCTTTCGCAGCTCTCGCCGGACTCGGCTGTCGAACTCTGCCCATTGGGCCTCTGTGATTCCGCTATTTTCGACAAGTTGGCTTCCGCCGCGCTCCGGGGCTCGGCGGACGAGGCGGATGCTCCGCCGCAGTTCACGGACCGGAATCCCGGCCTCGCGCGCGACCACCTCGATTTCCCGTTCGCACGCGGCCACGCTTGCCCAGGCGCGGTGGATTTCCTTGGCGAGGTCGTTCATGACCACGCGCTCCAGCTCCAATCCGTCCATGATCTCCAGGATCTGGAACTCCAGCGCGGTGACTTGTAGCGCGGCCGGGACCGCGCCCGCTTCGTGTCGAGGCCGATCACCCTCTTTCAGGAGCGCCCGCCGGCGAGCGTGGAGGTCGCGCAGGTCCACGACCACCACATCCAACGTCCGCCCGGTCTTGGTCTTGACGCGCCGCAGCTTCTTTCCGGCGCGGGTGGCCTTCTCGATGCGCTCATCCTCCTCACCGAGCAGCCCGAGCGCGATGCGGACACCCAGCGGCGAGCCGATCGTGTTGTTGCGGATGGCGAGCTCCCCCACTTCGATGCGCTGGGCGATCTCGATCTCGCCATCCCGAGACAACAGCGCGACCGACCCCATCTTACGTAGATACATCCTGACCGGATCGTTGCTCCGTCCGGAGGGGGTGGTCTCGTTGATCTTCTTTTCTTCCGGCTGCATCCCTCGGCGCTCCTGCTCGGCGCGGCGCTTGGCCTGATGCACGACCTCGATGTCGAGGTCCGAGAACATGATGTTGATCTCATCGAGGTTCTCATTCGAGATCAGGTGAACTGGCAGCACGTTGTTCACCTCGTCCTGGGTGACGAACCCACGCTCCTTGCCCATGGCAATCAGCGCTTGAACGTCACGCATCTCTTTGTCTTTGAGCATCAATCCACGACCCCCGCCCTTCGGTTCACCGACTGTTTCAGCCCTGCCTGCTGCGCATACAGCGCCGATAGATCACGCACCAGCGATCCATAACTTGACTTGTCGCCAGTTGTCTCACAACGGTGAATCTCGCGGTTGATCGTGAGTATCCGGGCTTCCACCGAGCGCAGATGCAGACGCGCCAGGATGGAACGGGCCGCCGGAAGTGATGCTTCTAACGTGTATAGGTCCGAATTTGCGGCCGCCGCGGCCAGGACGCGCGCGAGATCCGGCGCGTCGATTTCCGCCCACGCGAGCACGCTCGCCAGCGGGTGCAGAAGGAGCAGCCTGGCGATCGCCCCCAGCACGTCCGACCGGTCGGAAACCACGCTGGGATCGACCTCGGCGAGGCCAGGCGCCACACGCTCCGGATAGTGGACGACCAACCACAGCAGATGCGCCAGGTCCTTGTCCGGCGCCCACCGGCCCGGCGTCGGGGATGGGGCGTCCTCTCCGCGCGCACGCCCGACCTCCCGGATCAGCTCCTCCTCAGGAATGCCGAGCCACCCTGCCGCGCGGCGAATGGTGACGTCGCGGACGGTGCCCACGAGCTTCCGCAACGTCGGCGCCAACGCCGCGACCGCCCGGCCCCGGCCCTCCGAGCTGCTTCCGTGTTTGTCCAGCGTCCGGCGGATCACCAACTCGAGCAGCGGTTCGGTCCGCTCCAGCCGTTCTTCGAACGCGGGGCCGCCGTACTTCTGGATGTACTCGTCGGGGTCCTTGGCGCCCGGGAGGTCCAGACGTCGGGCCTCCACTCCCGCGGCCAGAAAGAGGTCGAGCGCGCGGACCGCCGCGTTGATGCCCGCCTCATCGGTGTCGAAGAGGGCGACGACGCGCGTGGTCAGGCGACGGACGATCTCGAGGTGCTCCACCGTCAGCGAGGTGCCGCACGGCGCGACCGCCTCCTCGAACCCGGCCTGCCACAAGGACACCGCGTCGAAGTAGCCCTCGACGACGAGCAGCCGGTCTTTCCGTTGCACCGCGCTCCGCGCGTACGACAATCCGTAGAGTATCCGCGACTTTTCATAGATTTCGGTGCCCGGCGAGTTGAGGTACTTCGGAGAGTCTTTCGGCGCACCCGGCAGCACCCTGCCACCGAACGCAATGGGGCGTCCACGATCGTCGTGAATGGGAAACAACAGCCGACCTCGGAAGACGTCGTAGGTGGTGCCGCGAGCCTCATGTTTCTTCACCAGCCCGCAGCGAAGCATCAACTCGGCGTCGAAGCCCTCCCGCGTGAGGTGCGTCTCCAGATTGTTCCATCCCTCTGGAGCGAACCCGAGTCGGTACTTCCGCGCGGTGTCGAGGCTGATGCCGCGGTCGACCAGGTACGCCCTCCCCGGCGCCCCCTCCTTGCCGACCAGCAGGGTGGCCTCGTACCAGCGGCACGCGGCCTCCGCGGTCTCATGCAGGTCTTTCCGCCGTGAGATCCGCGCCTCCTCCTGAGGACTCAGGGCCCGCTCCTCGATGGTCACCCCAACCTGGGCGGCGAGCTCCTTGACCGCGTCCAAAAAGCCCACGCCCCGGGACTTCTGCAGGAAGGTGAACACGTCGCCACCGGCCCCGCAACCGAAGCAGTGGTAGATCTGCTTGGACGGTACAACGTTGAAACTACCCGTCTTTTCGTTGTGGAAGGGGCAGAGTCCGACATGACTCGTCCCTCGGCGCCGCAGCGTCACCGTCTGCCCGATGACCTGCACGATGTCGGTGCGCGCACGCACCTCGTCCACCACATGCCTCGGAATTGACATCGAGCTCTCGCTAACCAGAAACGGGGGAAGACGCTTGCCGCGTCCTCCCCCTACCGTTGCCTACGCTCTGGCCTCCAAGCTACGCTTTCCGGCCTGCGGCGGCGGTCGGGTTGGATAACCTTGGGCGTCACCCATGCCGCAGCAGCTTCATGACTCAATGAGCCTGCGTCGCGACGGGATGCGTAACTACCATGTAACGGTGGGAAAGGGCTCGCCGCGAGGACGGCTATCCGGCGACCGCGGCCGGGGCGGCGAAGCGGGGGCGGCCCTCCTGGCCACGTTCCACCGCGGCGCCGACCGCCGAAAGCTTCTCGACCAGGCGCTCGTACCCCCGATCGAGGTGGTACAGCCGCAGGATTTCCGTCCGGCCCTCCGCCGCGAGGCCGGCGAGCACCAACGAGGCCGACGCCCGCAGGTCGGTCGCCATGACCGTCGCTCCGGACAGGGTCGGCTGCCCGATGATCGTGGCGGCGCGCCCGTCGATGTGAATCTGCGCGCCGAGCCGAACCAGCTCTGCGGCGTGCATGAAGCGGTTTTCGAAGATTGTCTCGGTGACTCGGCTGGTACCCTTGGCAAGCGACAAAAGCGCCATCAATTGGGCCTGCATGTCCGTCGGGAAGCCCGGATGAGGCGCCGTCTCGATGTCCACCGCCCGCACGCGGCCATCCGCGCCGGCGCTGACCCAGTCAGGGCCCACCTCGACCTCGGCGCCCACGGCCCGGAGGACCTCGATCACCGGCGCCAGGTCCGCGGGGCGCACATCCTCGCAACGAATGTTCCCCCGCGAGATGACGCCGGCGACGAGGTAGGTTCCGGCCTCGATACGATCCGGGAGCACCGCGTGGGCCACGGGCGAGGCCTTCAGCGACGGCACCCCGTGCACCACGATCCGGGACGTGCCCGCGCCCTCGATCCGCGCGCCACAGCCGACCAGGAAGCGCGCGAGGTCCTCGACCTCCGGTTCGGCGGCGGCGTTGTCGAGAACGGTCGTGCCATCAGCGAGCACGGCCGCCATGAGTACGTTTTCGGTGCCGGTGACCGTGACGACATCGAAGGCGAACTCGGCGCCGCGCAACCGGTCGACGCGGCCGTGGACGTAGCCCCCGTCGAGTTCGAAGCGGCAACCGAGGGCCTCCAGCCCCTTCAGGTGCTGATCGATCGGCCGGCTGCCGATGGCGCACCCTCCCGGCAACGAAACATGGGCCTCACCGCAACGAGCCAGGAGCGGACCGAGTGCCAGCACGCTGGCGCGCATCTTCCTGACGAGGTCGTAGGGCGCCTCGCAGAACGCCACCCGGGAGGTGTCGACGCGCATCGTCTCGCCCAGAAGCGAGGCGCAGCCGATCCGTCCGAGCAGTGAGAGCATCGAGGAGGTGTCGACCAACTCCGGCACGTTTCGCAGCCGATGCTCACCCGGCGCAACCACAGTTGCGATGAGGATGGGGAGCGAGGCGTTCTTCGCACCGGAGATACGAACGACGCCGGAGAGGGGGCGGCCGCCGTCGAGCAGCAGGGTGTCCATGGTCGGTCCGGAAGGCGGGGGGCGCGGAGGGGGGGGGTGACGCGGGGACGCGATTATACGCGCCACCGCGGTGTGTAAAGCAACCGCCTCCGCCAGGACAAAAAAGCAAGCGCCGTGCCAGCCTGGAGGCGATAAATCCGGGGACGTGCTCCTGCTCGCCTTCAGGCCTCGGTACCGGGGGGCCGACCTTCGCATCGTCGACCTCTCAACTGTGAGCCTGAAGGGCCAGGATCTTGCCGGATGCGACCTCCGGGGGGTCGACTTGAGCGGCCGCGACATCTCCGGGGCCGACCTCACCGGCGCTCGCCTCGACGGCGCCACGCTCGTCGAGGCCGACCTCCGTGACACCATTCTGCGTGGCGCGAGTCTGTGCGACGTCGACGCCCGCGGTGCGCGCTTCGATCGCAGCCGTGGCGCGGAGCTGATCGCGACCAGCCTCGATGCCCGCGGCGGGTCGTTCCGTGGCGTGGAGTGGCCGCGCTGCCGGCTACGTGCGGCCCGGCTCGGCGGGGCGCGCATGGGCGGGGCGCGCCTCGACGGCGCCGATCTCGACGGCGCCTCGTTCGTTGGGTCGGAATTGCGACGGGCAGTCCTCGACGACGCCGCGCTCGACGGTGCCGACCTGAGCCAGATCGTCGGACGTCGGCTCGCGCTTGCCGGCGCCCGGGGGCGCTTCCGGCTCGTCGGTGCCGACCTGCGCGGCAGCGACCTGCGGGGCCTCGCCCTCCTCGAATTCGAGATGGACGACGCACGGCTCGACGGGGCCCGGGTGGACCGGGACCTCGCCCGGCAACATGCGGGGCGGCTGCGCGCCGCGGGTTGGTTGCCGCCGGTGCTCACCCGGGCCGCGGACCGCATCGAGGAGACCGGTCGGGGTACGGGCCGACTGGCCGCCCTGCTCGACGGTTGGCGCATCGCGCCTCCACGGACAGAGGCCGCTCCTGCCCACGACGACGGAATCGACGAGCCCGACGACGAGATCGCCGAGGACCGCTTCGCCGGACTCACTTTTCGGCGCGAGCGCGAGGCCTCCAGCCAGGCATGGGCGCGCGAGGCCGCCGCGCGCTCGCGCGCGGCGGCCTCGCGCCCCGCGAGTCGGGTCGTCGCGCCGGTCCCAGCCCCCGCGGCGCCACCCCCGGCCGCCACGCAGCGCCTGGGCGTCGAGACCCTCGCGCCGAGCGAGTTCCTCGACGCCTTCCGCGACGGTGCGGACGCGCGGGACGCGGTGGTCTCGATCGGCGCGTTGGAGCGGGAGATCCGGGCCCGATCGGAGGTGCGGGAGCGGGCCGCGGCCGCGGTGCGTGAGGCCGCGAACGACGCGCTGCGCAAGGAGACCGAACGGCTCCGCGCCGCCGAGGAGGCCGCGGCGCTGGCGTGGCACCAGCGCCAGGAAGGCCTGCGACTCGCGGAGGGCGAAGTCCAGCGCCAGGCTGCCGCCCGCGCCGACGCCGAGGCGGCGCGCGCCGCCCTGGCGCGCGTACAACAAGAAGCCGACGCCCGCGCCGACGCCGAGGCGGCGCGCGCCGCCCTGGCGCGCGTACAACAAGAAGCCGACGCCCGCGCCGACGCCGAGGCCGAACACGCCGCCCTGGCGCGCGTACAACAAGAAGCCGACGCCCGCGCCGACGCCGAGGCCGAACACGTCCGGACGCCACTCACCCAGGTCGCGGTCGAAGCTCCCCCGCTGCCGGACATCGGCCCCCGGCTGAGGCTCGTCGCACTCGCCACCAAGGCGCGCCTGCATCTCACCCTCGGCGCCCAGGTGCAAGCGAAGGAGACGGCGGCGCGTACGCTCCAGGCCATCGCCGAGTCCGGGGCAGGCCAGGACCGGGCGCGTGTCATCGCCAGACACCTGCGCGCCGCGGTCGATCCCGCCCAGAGGCAGGGTCGCCAGGAGTTGCTCTACCAGCTCGACGCCGCCGAGGCCGAACAACGCGCATATCACGACGAACACGATCTCGCCGCGCTTCCCCCGCGCCGCTACCTGATCCGCCGGCTCGCCGCCGGCGCCCGAGCCGTGCACTCCGCCGCCACCAGCGCGCTGAACGCCGCCGGCAGGCTGACCCGGGCCCTGAGCGAGCGAGCGAGCGACGCGAGCGAGCGCGCAGCGTCCGCCGCGCGGGACCTGGTCAACGCGGCGAGCCAGGTCCTGAACGCCGCCGGCAGGCTGACCCGGGCCCTGAGCGAGCGAGCGAGCGACGCGAGCGAGCGCGCAGCGTCCGCCGCGCGGGACCTGGTCAACGCGGCGAGCCAGGTCCTGAACGCCGCCGGCAGACCGGCCGGGCACCCGGCGGAGCGCGCGCGCAGCGTCCCCGCCGTGCCGGCGGGGACGCGGCTACCGGCGACCGAGGACGAGCGGATTCTGGAATTCCTGGCCGGCGGCGACGCCCCCGCCCCCGCCCAGACCGGACCCGTCTGGGGTTCGGCGACCAGCGCGCGGCTGCGCGCCTTCGCACGCCGAGTGCAAGGGCGGGCGCGGACCGCGACTCCGGTCGGGCAGGCCTACTACGCCGTGATTGCCGGCCTCTCGGCGTTTGCCGGACGACTGGCCCGACTCCCCGGAGGGGTGTGGCACACCGCGCCGCGCGCCGCGAACGTCGTGATCACCCTGAGCTACGTCGTCGCGACCGGTGCCGTGGCCGTCGCCATCGCGGCGGCGCACGGCGCGCGCGTCGGAGCGCCGAAGATCGCCGCGGTGGCAGACGTGTGGTTGTGGACGCCGCTGCGAGACGGCCTGCAACGGGCAGCGCCGAGGCTCCGCGCGCTCCTCGAGCGCGTCGAGGTCGACGAGCCAGAGCCGGGCGCGGTCGCCGAGGCCGAGGCGCTGGCCGCACCCTCCCCGCACCACCAACTGCGAACCCGACTCCTGCGGGCGGTAGGCGTCGCGACAACGACCGCGATGCGAGCGGTACCGGCGATCGTCGAGTTCGCGTCGGCCGCCCGGGCGCTGCTCGATCGCCTCGAACCGCCGCCGGAGCCCGACCCCGCCGCACTCGAAGCCGCCGAGGCGGCGCGGCTCGAAGCCCAGCGGATCGCGGCCCGCGCCCTGGCGACCGAGCGTCACGCCCGAGCCCAGCTGGGCGGCGAGGCGCGCCGGGCAGGTGAGCGTGTTCGTGACGAACAGGCCCTGGCGGCCCGGACTCGACGTGCGCTGAGGGGTCAGGCGCGGCGCGAAGAGGCCCAACGTCGCCGCGCCGCGGTAGCCGCCCGACTCGATGAGTTCCGGGCCAGCACCGCCCGTCGCGCCGACGAGCTGATCGGTACCGCACGAGCGCTGACCCTGGCGGCGCGCGCGGGGGTCCTCCCGGCCCTCGAGGCGGTGCTGGAGCGGCTCGTGCTCCAGTTCGCTCCGCTGGCGGGTTGGTTTCAGAACGTCCGGGCCCTCGGCACCAGCGAAAACCTCCGAGGCGCCTCGGTCTGGCTTTGGGGGGCGGACGACGACGCCGACGTGTCGGTAGCCACGCTCGAAGAAGGCCTGGAGTTCGCCCGGCGAGCCGAGGACCGCACCCGGACCGAGCGATTCCTTTGCTCGGTCCGCTACCTCAGCGTCTTACACACGGTCCGGACATCGGCGCGGGACCGGGCGTCCGGCGGGGCAAGCTTCCTGCCCCACGTCATTCGGCGCGAGACGGCCTTCGCGACTCGGGGGCGACGCGACGCGACCGACGCCATCGCCGTCGCCAGGGTGCTCCGCGGCGAAGAAGCGCAGGCCTCGGCCGAGCTCGTGGTCGCCGACCGGCAGCGCGGCGAGGCCTCCGCCCGTCGCTCCCTGGCGGAGGAGGTCAGGCGCGCACAGGTGTCGCGCGAGACCGAACGTCGCCGCCGCCGGGAGGAGGCCGAGTTCGACCGGCTACGCGCGGAGGCCGAGGCCCTGGAGGAGCGCGCCGCGCGCATCGGATCGCAGGAGCACTCGGATTCCGCCGCTGGCGTCGATACCGTGCTGCTCCGGGAGCTGCGGGCGATGTTGGAGGAGCGGCTTCGCGCCCTTCGCGAACAGGCCCAGCGGGTCGAAGCCGCGCGAGCGGCACAGAACGCCTCCGAGGCCGAGGCGGCCGCCCAACGGCGCCGCCGCGTGCTCGCCGCGGTCAGCGTCGGAGTCGGGCGCTTCCGCCGTCGGCTGGCACGCGAGCCACTCGACGCGAGGCCCGGCGCGGACCTGTCAGGGCGGTCCTTCGACGAGCGCGATCTCGCCGGTGTGGACCTGCGCGCCGCCCTGCTCCGGCGCTCGACGTTCGTGGGCGCCGACCTGCGGCGCGCCGACCTGCGCGACGCCGACCTGACCGAGTCCGACTTCACCGGCGCCCGGCTCGAAGGCGCGCGCTTCGACGGCGCCTGCCTGGACGGAGCCGTGCTCGATCAGGTGCTGGTCACCGGCGCGACGTTCGCCAAGGTCCGCGCCGCCGGCACCCAGCTCGGCGCGCTCCGCGGCCTCTCCGTCGAAGGAAGGCAGGCGTTGGTGTCGGGTGGCGCGCAGACACCGACATCGGCGGAGGCCGGGGGCGGCCGACTCGCGCTGGCGACCGCCGTCCTCACCTTCGCGGTCGGCGGGGGCTTCTACGCCTATGGGCAGTTTGGACCCCGGGCGCTCGACGCCGCCGGGCTCGAACACGCGGCCACCGAGGCGCGCCAATCCGGGCGCGCCGGGGACGCCGCGGAGGCGTTCCGACGGCTTTCGGAACAGGCCTCCGACGTCCAGAGCCGGGTGGACTACCTCCTCGAAGGGGCCATCTCCGCCGAAGATGCCAATGACCGCCCCCGCACCTTGTCGCTCCTCGAGGAAGCGGTCGCGGCGGCCGAAGGTACGCCCGACTTCCCCCGGGTGCTGCTGTCACGCGCCGGAGCGTGGCAACGCCTCGGGCTGGAGACCCGCGCGGCGACCGAGTTCGAGGCGCTGCTTGCGCGCGCCGACATCTCGCCCGATCAGGCCGCGGCCTCGATCGTCGGGCTGCACCAGGCGCTCCGCGACGCCGGCCAGACCGCCTCGCGGGTGCAGGACGCGCACCTTCTCGCCCTCGCCACCGACCCCGAGCGCTGCGCCTTCGCGCTCGCCCTCGCAGACGCCTGGGCCGCGGCCGACCTGCCGGCGTCGGCCAGGTCCGCCCTCGAAGCCGGCCTCGCGTCGATCGAGAGCCCCCCGGAGCGCGCCGAGTTGCACCTCCGACTGGCGCGCGCCACCGCGGAGGCAGGCGAGCTGGACACGGCGTTGGCCCTGTACGCGGCGCTCGACGGCTCCACGCGGGAGGAGGACGCGCGGCTGGGCGCGGCTGAGCTGCTGGAGCGCGCCGGGCGCGCCGAAGAGGCCAACGCGATGCTCACCCCGCTGTTGGCCGCCTCGGCCGTGGACGTGCGGGCGCGGGCGCACCTGGCCCTGGCGACGACGGCCGAGCGCGGGGGCCAGAACGAGACCGCGCTGGAACACGTGCGCGAGGCCCTCGCGCTCGGCGGCGTGCCTCCGTCGGTCTCGGATGGGGCTCGCATCCTCCTCGCACGCCTCGATCCCAGCGCCGTCGAAGACCTCGTCGCCGAGAATCCGGGGCTCGCGATTCAGCTGCTCCTGGGACGAGCCCAGGCGCTCCGCGAGCGGGGCGAGCGCACCGACGCCCGTGCGATCTGGGTCAAGGTGGCGGAGGACGCCAACACGACCCCGGAGGCGCGGGTGGAGGCGACCCTGGCGATCGCGGAACTGCAGGTCGACGACGGCGACATGGATGGCGCCGTCCGGCGCTATGACGAGCTCCTGGCCGGCGCGCTCGTCGATCGCGACACCCGGGTGCGCGTCAGTCTGGGCCGGAGCCAGGCGCTGCTCCGTTCCAGCCGCGTCCAGGAGGCCGAGGCCGCCTACATCGCGCTGTTGGCCGGGGCCTCCTCCGAGACCGAGGCCCAGTGTCGCCTGGGTCTGGCCAACGCCAAGGAGCTGCGCGGTCAGACCGCGGCCGCCAGCGAGCTGTATCAGTCGGTGGGTCGGGGTCAGGGTCCCTGGGCGCTGGAGGCGCTCCTGGCGCTCGGTCGGATCCGCGAGACGGCGGGTGACCTGCCCGGCGCGATCGAGGCCTACCGTCTGGCGCGCGGACGCACCGGCGCGGACGCCAGCCGCCGCACCGCGGCCGAGCTGGCGCTGGCGCAAGCGCTCCAGGCCAGCGGCGACGACGCCGGCTCCGCCACCGTGTACGCGGTCCTGCTCGAGGCACCCGACGTCGGCGTCCGCGTCCAGGCCAGGATCGCCGTCGCCGAGGCGCAGCTCGCCGCGGACCCGACGCGGGCGCGTGAGCTGCTCGAAGCCGCGCTCGCCGAGGCGGTGGCCGGACCGGAGCGCAACGCCGCCCGGGCGCTGTGGGTGCGGGCGTCGGTGGCCGCCGGCGATGCCGCCGGGGCACGCGCCCGCCTGGACGCCTGGCTGGCCACCGAGGGCGATCGCGGCTCGCAGGACTCGCTGGCGGCCGCGTCCATCCGCGCGCTCCGCACCGAAGGCCAGATCGAGGCAGCGGCCGAGGTGGCCACGCGCTGGGCTGACGTCGGCTTCGAGGCGGGGATGGAGGGAGCGCTGAGCCTTCGGGAGGCCGGCCGTTTGGCGGAGGCCGTGCGGGTGCTCAAGGCACTGGCGCCCCAGGGCACCGACGACCGCCGCTGGCGCGACGAGGTCTACGCCGAGCTGTTGGTCGAGGCCGACGACCTCGACGCTGCCGACGAGGTGTGGGCTCGCCTGCAGCGGACCGATCCCGACGCCGCAACCCTCGGCCGCGCCCGCATCGCCCGGATGCGGGGAGAGCCCGAGCGCGCCCTGACCCTGCTCGCCGACACCCGGGATGCCCGCGCCGCCGAGGAGCGCGGACTGGCCCTCGAGGAGCTGGAGCGGTGGGACGAGGCGCTCTCAGCCTACGCCTCGATGGCGTCTTCCTCCGACCTCGAACGACGCTCGGCGGCCCAGGTCGGGCAAGCCCGGGTGTGGTTGGCGCGGGACGATGCCCGGGCCGCGCTCGCCGCGCTGGCGCCGCTGTCGATCGTCGACCCCGGCTACACCCTCACCGTCGGTCAGCTCAAGGGTGACGCCCTGCTGGCGCTGAAGCGCTTCGACGAAGCGCGCGACGTCTACGCGGCGCTCGACGGCGATGCGGAGGCACGGACCGTCGGCGCCCTGGGGCTCGGCGAGTGCGCGCTCGCCGCGGGAGACCCGCGGACGGCGCTCAGCCATTTCGGCGAGGCACTGCGCGAAACGAGCGACCGGTACTACCAGGCGGACGCGCTCGCCGGCCTGGTCCGGGCCTTCGCCGAGGCGGGCCGCGGCGACCAAGCTGCCGCGCAGTTCGAGACGCTCCAGGACGGCTACCCGGAGCGTCTCGACGCCATCGCGCGCGCCCAGTCCGCGCTCAACGAGTGACCCGCGCCCACAGGGGGCCGAAGGGCTCCTTGAGCACGTCGCCAGCACGCTCGGCCAGGCGGGTGTCCAACCGTGAAGCGGTGACCCGGCCCTCCCAGGAGATCGCCGGACCGTCGGCCAGCGGCGGCGTGCCGATGCGCACGCCGAGTGAGCGTGCCCGCGCTTCGGCCCGGCCGGCCTGAGCCCCGGCGAGCGCCGGCTCGGCCCACACCTCCGCCTCGATTCGCTCGTCGGGCAGCAGGAGCCCGCTGGAGTGCAGGACCACCCGGTCGACCCGGCCCCGAAGCGCCCCGAGCACCCCCGAAAGGTCGGGGTGGAAGAGCGGCTCGCCCCGCCAGCGCAGGCACACCGTTCCGAACCTCCAACCCGCCGCACCAGCCGCATCCAGAATGCGAACGACGACGCCCGCGCCGAGGAAACCACGCCCGAAGTCGAGGTAGTGACGATCGCGCAGTTCGGCGAGGCGGCCGGGGTCGGCGCAGAGGGCAGCGAAGGGGACGGGCGAGCGGGCGAAAAGCGCTCGGAGCGGCGCGGTCTCGGCGTCGTCGGACACGTCCGAGAGCTCGAAGGCAACCGGTAGTTCGATGGTTCGCAGATTCCGGTGCGGCACCACGGTCGCCCGGACGACGGCGACCAGTTCACCCAGAAGGGGTGCGGCGCTGTCGCTGTCGCGACGGAGGTAGCAGTTCTGGATGCAGGGCGTGGCGCAGCGTTTGACCACCTCGCGGCGCTCTTTCAGCGTGGGACTCGACCAGAGCTGACGCAGCGTCGCCTCCCGGACGGAGCCGTAGCGGCCAGCCAGGAAGTCGAGCTTCCCGTCGCACATGATCACGCTGCCATCGGCGTTGACGTACAGCTCCTTCCAACCGGCCCAGCAGGGCGCGTCCAACGGCGAGAGGCCCTCGCGGTAATACCGAGGCACCAAACGCAAATCCGCCGCGGCATTGAGCACCAGCGGCTCGTCCTGTAGGGCCCGCACGACAACCTCCAGCTCAGGCAGGGACGCGGCGTCGAACCACATGCCCCCCACGGTGTCGTCGTCGCGATCGCGGAAGAGGTTGAGCACCTGCACCCCGTCGAAGCCGAGCGCGCCGAGGCTGCGGACGAACTCGACGAAGCCGGTCACGTTCCGTCGGTTGAGGATGACGTTGGCACACACCTTCCGACGAGGATTTCCCTGCTCCTCGTCCGCCTGACGCAGCGCGCGGTAGCCTGCCATCGTCCGCCGCCAGCTCCCCTCGCCGCGCACCGCGTCGTGGGCCGCCTCGGGCCCGTCGATGCTGATGTTGATGTGGAGTTTTTCCACGGGGATCTTCGCGACCGTCGCCGCGCGCTCCGACCGGATCAAGGTGCCGTTGGTGGTCAGGGTGGTGTGCATGTCGCGACGCGCGGCGTGGGTAAGGATGACTTCGAGATCGGCCCGGATGAACGGCTCGCCACCGAGCGGATTGAACACGCCGACGCCCCAGTCGGCGGCCTGATCGATGAGGTCCAGCACCTCGCGGGTGGTGAGCTCGGGGCTGTCGTAGCAGGTGGTGCACATCACGCAGCTGAGGTTGCAGCGAAGCGTGAGGTTGACGCTCAACCAGTCGGGCGGGGCGAGGCTGGTCGTGAGCGCGCGGGAGGCCCACATGCGCAGGTCGCGGGTGATGGCGGGGACGGTGCGGAGCACAGGTGAGGACATAGCCGAGGGGGGACGACCCCGCTCACCGGCGACGCATCACCGCCAAGCTGGCTACGCTGCTGCGGTGCGCATCCTCGTCGTCCACCACGGTTCGCTCCCCGACGTCGGCTCTCCCACCACCGGGGGGGCCATCCGGGCCGCCCAGCACGTCACCGCGCTCGGTGCCGCGGGCCATGACGTCACCGCGCTCAGCCGCGGGCAGGACGTACCCGGCGGGTTCACGGGACCGGCCCACTTGCGTTCGTTGGCCCGACGCTGCCGCCCGGACTGGGTCCTGTGCGTCGCGCCCGAGGAGGCGGCGGCCCTGGCGGGGGTGGCCCCGTTGGTGGTCGATCTCTACGCCCCACGACTGCTCGAAGCGGCCTGGGAAGGACAGCAGGAGGACGAAGCCCGGCGCGCGCTCCTGGCGGTCGACGCGGCCGACGAGGTGCTCTTCTCCAACCCGCGGCAGCGCTGGTTCTGGTTGGGGGTGCTCGGCCTGACCGGCTGGGACCTCAGCCGCGAGGTGGGCCGCGTCGTGCCCCTGGCCATCTCCGCCACCGCCGGCAGACCGCGCCCCAAGCGTCCGCGGGTGATCCTGGGCGGCCATCCCTGGCCGTGGCAAGATGGCACCGAGGTGTTGACGCGCGCTGTACGCCACCTGAAGGGGCGCGCCGAGCTCGTGAGCTACGGGCTTCCGGCGATCGACGGGGTGACCGCCCACGGGCTGGTTCCGCTGGGGCAGTGGCGGGCCGCCTGTGCAGGCGCCACGGTCGCCCTCGACCGGTACGCGCCGCACGCCGAGCGGGAACTGGCGCTGAGCTTCCGGCAGTTGGACTACCTCTCGGCCGGCCTCCCGATGATCACCGACCCCTGGACGCCGCTCGCCGACGGCGTGCGGTCCCATCGCGCCGGCTGGGTCGACGAGACCCTCGAAGACGCACTCGACGCCGCCCTCACCGACGACCGCAGGGCAGGCGCCGCCACGCTCGCAGCGACCTTCAGCCCCGAGGCCGCCGCCGCCGTTCTGGCGACCCTCGCGCCGGCCTTCCGGAACCGGACCTGGAGCGCGCTCCGCTGGTCCCGACAGGCGGCAGCCGCCAAGCTCCGCTCCGAGGCCGACGCCCTGCTCCGCGAGGCCGCCGAGGCCGAGGTGCGCCAGAAGCGCGACGAGGTCGACGTCCTGGTCGGGCAGCTCCGCGCGCTGACGAGCGCCGTCGAGAGCCTCGCCTCGTCGCAGGCGGACATGGCCGGGTTCCGCCGCGAAACCGTCCAGGTGCTGGGCACGCGCCTGGCGGGCCAGACGGGGGAGGCGGAGGCGCTGCGTCGTGAGCTGGCGATCACCCGGGCCGACCTGGAGAAGAAGGAGCTGGAGCTCGCCCAGGTGCACACCGAGCGCGATCGTCTGGGGGGGGTCTTGCGGCGGCTGAAGGGGTAGGCGCTGAGCTTTCGAGCTCGGGCGAGCCGGAGGCACCCGCGAGAATTGTATCGCTGCATACAAATGCCACCCGAGCTACAGATTGGTCGCGACAGGAGCGCATCATGGCTTGCGGAAAGACCGGACAACCCACTTCTCATCGTCTCACCAGCACCACCACCGCCGACCAGTTTCAGGCCTTTTCGGGGTGGATGCCCGCCCCGGGGCTCGACAGCGTCAAGATGGTCATCAAGCGCAAATCGGTCCAGGTGGGCGGCACCGCGCCGACCTTCTCGGTGAAACCGGCCATCCAGGTCGCCATGGTGCGCCCTGACAATCCGGGTGACTGGGCGGTGATCGCGGGGTTCGGGCCATGGACGGGCGCAGGCGAGGTGAACACCGGACTGATGAACGGCGCGGGCACGACCGGCGGCAACATGTTCGTGCGCTTCGGCGTCGCGTACGCACTCGGCGAGCGCGCGGAAGGCGGTGGCGTTCGCCCGGCGTCCACGCCCCCCAGGCCTCGGTGACCACCAGCGGGTCGGCGGTGTCGCCCCACGCGCACGCCAGCCACAGCGCCTTTTCTGCCGGCGACGCCGAGGCGCCCGGCGGTGAGTCCAGCCCCTCGGAGGCTGCGGACACGCCCGCGGAGAGCGTGCGGGCGCCCTCGCGCACGTCCTCGCCCGTCTCCGCGCGCAGCCCCATGGCGTAGTAGCGGAGCCTCATCGCGGACAGCGACGGCCCCGTCGGCGGCGGAGCCGTCCGCGTCGCGAGGCCGGCCCACGGCGGGAATGGCCAACGGCTACGGCGGAGCTCAGCCCACCACGCCCAGCTCCGCCGCCCGACGGCGGGTGGCCTCCCGATGCGCCGGCTCCAGGCGGTACCAGTTGACGCCGCCGCACCGGGCGCAGGCGCCATCGAAACGTCCCGCGAGGTGCTGCATCCGCAACCGCGTGGCCTGCTCGCCCTCCCACAGGGTGCGGAAGGTTGCCTCTGCGAGCGAGCCCAGATCGAGCTCGCCGCCCAGATCGGCGCAACACATCATCAGGTGGCCATCGTGCCGCACGACCGGCGTGAACCACGCGCCGGGGCAGGCATCGCGGGCCACGTGAGCGTCATCGGCCTGCCAGGGGCGGTCGTCCCACACGCCGACCGAGAACCCCTCCTCGTGGAGCGTCCCGATGCCCGCCGCCGCCAGGGCGTCGTCGTAGAGCCGGTCCGCCGCCGCCTGGCCTGGGGCGCCGCCCCCCACGCTCAGGCGTTTGTACAACACCTCCAGGTGCCCGCCCGGCGACCGATGACAGCGCGCCAGCCCCGACCAGTAGTCGAAGAACGGCCGCAATTCGTGGGCGTTTCCGGGCTGGACGACGAACTGGACCTGCACGTCCACGCGGCCCGCGTTCCCACGGTGGGCCAGTAGATAACGAGCGGCGCCGCGGACCTTCGCCAGTCCGTCGCGACCCTTCACTCGCCGGTAGGTCGCGGCAGTGGCGGCGTCGATGGTGAACACCACCAGCAGCGGCACGTCGCGGGCCTTCTCGGCCAGGAGTCGGTCGATCCGGCCCTCGTCGAGCAACAACCCGTTGGTGTCGATGCGCACGTGCCCGACGCGACCGGCGAGGGCCCGGCCCGCGAGGCCGACCATGCGCTCCAGTTCGGGGTGCACCGAGGGGTCCCCGAGCCACTGCAGGATCAGGTGATCGAAGTGGCAGTCCTCGTCTACGAGGCCGGCGAGCACGCGCTCGTAGAGGGCCAGGGGCATCAGGCCCTTGGGGATGCCGTGGACCGAAGGCCAGCGCTCCGCGTGTGGTGCGCACATGCGACACGCAAGGTTGCACAGATCGGTGGGCTCGATCTGAAGCACGCCCATGCCGGTAGGAACCGTGGCCACCGGGCAAGCTACCCCGCTGAGGCGCCGCGATGCCGGGCTGCCGCTCCCGCGGGCCAGGCGGCCAGCGCCCGCGGCATCGCCCCGACAGTCCTTTGGCTTGAGCCAGCGGCCAGCACAGGGTAGACTCTCGCGATGTTGGTCCTGCTCGCGCTCGCCGGCTGCCAGAACGCCTGCCAGACCCTGTGCCAGACCATGGCCGGCCGGGCCGACCAGTGCGGGCTCGCGGTGAACCAGGACGAGCTTCAAAACTGTGTTCTCGCCAACGAAGAGCCGACGGACGAATGGGTGCGACAGTGCGCCGACGCGGACGAGGCGGTGCGGTTGGAAGAGTGGTGGACCTGCGAAGAGGTCGCGGAGAACTACACCAACGGCGCGGATTAGATCGCCGTCGGTTACCATCGACACAGCATGTCCGTGCCCGGCACCTCAACCCCCCCGACGCCCGAGCCCGCCCCCGAGGCCTTCGGCAAGTACTACCTGATCGACAAGATCGCGGTGGGCGGGATGGCGGAGATCTTCCGGGCCAAGACATTTTCGCACGGGGGCTTCGAAAACCAGCTCGTGATCAAGCGAATCCTGGCCCACATGTCCGAAAACGAGCAGTTCGTCCAGATGTTCTTGGACGAGGCGCGGGTGACGGCACTCCTCCAGCACGCCAACATCGTGCGGGTATGGGAATTCGGAAAGATCGGAACCAACTATTTCTTGGCGATGGACTGCGTGGAGGGCAAGGACGGCAAACTGCTCCTGCGGAAGCTCTTCGAGCGCCGGAAGATGCTCCCCCGCGAATTCGCGGTGTACATCGCTGCAGAAGCGGCCAAGGGGCTGGATTATGCCCACCGCAAGAGCACCAACGCCGGCCAGATGATGAACATCGTCCATCGCGACGTCAGCCCGTCCAACCTGATCGTCTCCTACGCGGGCGAGGTCAAGGTGGCCGACTTCGGCATCGTGCAGTCGAGCACGGTGGTGGAGACGACGGCCAAAGGCACGCTCAAGGGCAAGGTCGAGTACATGTCGCCCGAGCAGGCGATGGGTGAATCCCTCGATCGGCGCAGCGACATCTTCTCGTTGGGCATCGTCCTGTGGGAGATGTTGACGGGCCGCCGTGCGTTCAAGACCGACAACGAGATCAAGACGCTCGACAAGGTGCGCACGGTCGACGTGGAGCGGGCGTCGGTCGTCAACCCGACGGTCCCCGCCCGCCTGTCCGACATCGTCGGCCGCTGCCTCGAAAAGAACCCGGACGACCGCTACCAGGACGCCCGCGAGTTGCACTCCGACCTGCTGAACTTCCTGTACCCGGCCACGCCGGACGTGATCCAGCAGTCGCTCGGTCACTTCATGCTGGAGCTCTTCAGCGAGGAGATCGCGGCCGAGCGCGCGCGGCTGGAGACCGGGACCCGTCTGGCCCGCGTGGTCCACGACAGCGCGCCCAGCGTCCATCTCGAAGAGGACTGGGAAGAGGGTCCGCGAACCAACTCGTCGCCGACCGTCGCGCCGACCAACGCCCCGCCCACGGCCTCCAAGACGCCGCTGCTGTTGGGCATCCTGCTGGCGCTGCTCGGGGTCACCGCCGCCATCTTCGCCGCCACCTGGGTGCGCCAGAACGAGCCCGAGACCGTGGTCGTCGAAAAGGCCGCGCCCATCACCGCCGCCAGCGTCTCGGTCCGGGTGAGCCCCGTGGCCGGCTCCCTTTTTGTCGATGGTGTCGAGTCGGGAGTGGGGACCAACATCGCCAAGGAGCTATCCGTCGGCGCCCACAAGGTAGAGGT
>SHYY01000096.1 GCA_009692555.1 Myxococcales bacterium | reverse complement strand
GGCCTGGTAGTGGGCGCGCGCCGCTGTCTCGGGGAGGTTCTCGACGGGCGGAGCGGCCGGCGCCGGCTTGTCGGCCCACGCGCCCGAGGCCGGAAGCAGCCCCACCAGGAGGGTCAGGAGACGCAGGCGAGGGGTCAGCACGACGCGACGGTAGCAAGTTCCCCGGTCAGCCGGCAAGCCCTCGAATGCCTGACGAATGCCTGATGTCGAAGGCCTGAACGCCTGGCTAGTCCGTGCAGACGCAGAGCAGGCCGTGCAGCCCCGAGCGATACGTGGCTGGCGAGTTGCAGCCGGGGTCGCAGTATGGGCTGGGGACCCCGCAGACGGCCCCGCAGTTCTTGTTAGGAGTAGCGGAGGAACTGGCCGCAGGTGGTCGTCGATGGATCCCCGAAGGTCCCGGTGCCGCCGAGGCACCCCCCGTTCGATGCGAGGCAAGCAGAACGTCGCCGTCGAGCTCGCGTTCGCCCGCCGTCGCCTTTCCCGTCCGGCGAAGGAAGGCCCAAAGGCGAGCGGCATCCCGCCATGTCGCCGTCGTCACCGGGACGTAGCGCAGTTCGCGGGTCAGTTCATCAAGGCGCGACAAGCTGCGCCGGGACCCGATGCGCAGCAACTCACGCCGGAGCTCGTAGTCGGCGACCTGGGAGAGCAGAAGCTCATGCTTCGCCGCAGCGTTCGGGAGCCAGACTCGCGCATCCATGTGCTTCCTGGGATGACAGATCTTGCCGAGGACGTTGGTATCGAGGAGCAGCCTCACGGCTCTTTTCTTCGGCCATCGCCTTCGTGCCCAGCGCTCCGGAGTCGCATGGGCTCGATGTCCTCGACCTCCCACGCGGGCTCGTCGGACACATCCTCCGCCGCCCACCGATCCAGCATCCCGGCAATGCGCTGCGCCCGCGCCGTCGGCTCGTCGTCGGCCTGCAGCTCAAATGCTTCGTTCGGTGGAATCGGAGCCATGTCGATTAGGGTGGCACGCACCGCCCGTGGCATCCCAAGACGTCTCAAGAGGTGTAGATCGAAAGAGGGCGGCGACGGCAACGGCAACGGGAACGGCAACGGGAACGGAAACGGCGGTCGCGACATCGGGGGTGACGAGTACACCACTGCCGTCGGGGATCCGAGTGGGCCAAGGACCCACACCGCTCGCATCTCGTCGCCATGCTCGTTCCGTCGCGCCGCGGGGCCAAGAAGGAGCGTCGCCCGCGTGCTATAAAACCCGCCCATGCGCCACTCCAAGCTGCTCGCCCCGACGCTCCGCGAGGCCCCCGCCGAGGCCCAGGTCGCGTCGCACGTCTTCCTCACGCGCGCCGGCTTCATCCGCAAGCTCGCCGCCGGGATCTACTCGCTCCTCCCCCTCGGCCTGCGGGTGGTCCACAAGATCGAGCGCATCGTCCGCGAGGAGCTCGACCGCGCCGGCGCGCAGGAGGTGCTGCTGCCGATGCTCCACCCGGCCGAGCTGTGGCAGGAGTCGGAGCGCTGGCAGAAGTACGGCCCCGAGCTTTTGCGGGTGAAGGATCGCAAGGGCGCCGATTTCGCGGTCTCACCGACGGCGGAGGAGGCGATCGTCGACCTCGTGCGGCGCGACGTGAAGTCGTTCCGCCAGCTCCCGCTGAACCTCTACCAGATCCAGGACAAGTTCCGCGACGAGATGCGGCCGCGCGCCGGCCTGATGCGCGGGCGCGAGTTCATCATGAAGGACGCCTACTCGTTCCACACCGACGAGGCGGACGCCCACCGCGAGTACCAGAACATGTACGACGCCTATGCGCGCATCTTCAAGCGCTGTGGCCTCGAGTTTCGCGCAGTCGAGGCCGACACCGGGGCGATCGGCGGCAACAAATCGCACGAGTTCCAGGTGCTGGCCGACTCGGGGGAGGACGCGATCGTCGCCTGCGACCAGTGCGACTACGCGGCCAACGTCGAGAAGGCCGAGCTTTTGCCCGAGGGGCAGCCCGCGGCGACGGCGGCGCGTGCGCTGGAGGAGATCCACACCCCGGGCGTGGGCGTGATCGAGGACGTGGTGCGCCTCCTCGGCGAGCCGATCGAGCGCTTCGTGAAGACGCTGATCCTGGTCGCGGACGGCAAGCTGGTCGCGGCGCTCCTGCGCGGCGATCGCGATCTCAACGTGGTCAAGCTGAAGGCCGCCCTCGGGGCGACCGAGCTCGAGCTGGCGGGCGACGCGGCGGTCTCGGCCGCGACCAAGGCCAAGGTGGGCTTCGCCGGGCCGCAGGGGCTGGCGATGCCGGTCTACGCCGACCCCGAGGTGGCGGCGCTCAGCGACGGGATCACCGGCGCCAACAAGACGGACCATCACGTTCGCGGCTTCCACCTCGGGCGCGATTGCGCGAGCGCCAAGGTGCTTGATCTCCGCACCGCGGCGGCGGGCGATCGCTGCGCGCGCTGCGCCGGGGGCCACTACCGCGCCTTCCGCGGGATCGAGGTGGGCCACGTGTTCTTCCTCGGCACGAAGTACTCGGCACCGATGAAGTGCACCTTCCTCGACGCGGGCGGCAAGGAGCAGGTGATGCCGATGGGCTGCTACGGGATCGGGATCACCCGCATCGCCGCCGCCGCGATCGAGCAGAACCACGACGCCGACGGGATCATCTGGCCGCTCCCGATCGCGCCCTTCCACGTCGCGATCGTCGCCGCGGGCAAGGAGGCGGAGGTGCTCGCCACCGCCGAGGAGCTCTACCGCGCGCTCGGCGCCGCCGGGATCGAGGTGCTGTTCGACGACCGCGACGAGCGACCGGGCGTGAAGTTCAAGGACGCCGATCTGATCGGCATCCCGCTCCGCGTCACCGTCGGGAAGAAGGGGATGGCGGAGGGGATCGTCGAGCTCAAACAGCGGCGCGGGGGTGTGGTGGTGAAGGTGCCGATCGCCGAGGCGGTGGCGCGGGTGCGCGCGCTGTGCGACGAGGGATTGGCCCGCGCATGATCGCCGCTGCGGAGAGGCTGATCGTCGCGCTCGACTACCCGTCGGTCGAGGAGGCGCTGGTCCTGTGCGACACGCTCGCCGGGCTGGTGACGCGCTTCAAGATCGGGCTGGAGCTGTTCACCGCGGGAGGACCTCTCGCGGTGGCGGCGGTGCGCGCGCGCGGGATGCGGGTGTTTCTCGACCTCAAGATCCACGACATTCCGGAGACCGCCCGGCGCGCCGCGCGGGCCGCCGCAGCGACGGGGGCGGAGCTGATCACGGTTCACACCGCGGGCGGACCGGCGATGCTCGCCGCGGCGGTGGAGGGGGCCCGGCACGGCGGCGGCGCGGGGGTGCTGGCGGTGACGGTGCTCACCTCCCTCGACGCGCTCGAGCTGGCCCGGATTGGAACGGTCGGGACGGGCGCTGGAGCGGTGCACGACCTGGTGCTGAAGCGGGCCGAGGTGGCGCAGGCCGCCGGGTGCGTCGGGGTGATCGCGTCGCCGCGCGAAGTGAAGGCGATCCGCGCGCTGTGCGGGCCGGGCTTCCTGATCGTGACACCCGGGGTCCGGTCGCACGACGGCGGCGGCGAGAATGATGACCAGAAGCGCACCGGCAGCGCCGGACAGGCGATCAGCGATGGCGCCGATGCGGTGGTGGTCGGTCGGCAGGTTCGCGATGCCGCCCAGCCGCGCTCGGAAGCGCTCATCCTGCTCGACCAGATCGCGCTGGCGGCCCTGGGGAGTGGCCCATGAGCCGGCTGGTCTATGGCCTGCGCCCCGTCGAGGAGCTGATGCGTTCGCGGCGCGAGCTGGCGCTGCTCTACGTCCTCGATGGAGAGCGCGCTCCGGCGATCGCGGCGATCACCACGGCTGCGAAGGCCGCCGGCGTCACCGTCACCCCGCTCGGGCGCGAGGCGCTCGACGATCTGTGCGAAGGCGCGCTGCACCAGGGCGTGATCGCCGTCGCGGGGGACTTCCGCTACCTGACCCCCGCCGAGCTGATCGCGCGCGCCACCGACGGTCTGAAGGTGCCGCTCCTGCTGGTGCTTGACTCGGTGCAGGATCCCCAGAACCTCGGCGCGCTGGTGCGCAGCGCCCACGTCCTCGGTGCCCAGGGGCTGATCCTGCCGAAGGATCGCGCCGCGCAGGTCACCGCGTCGGTGGTGAAGGCCTCGGCCGGCGCAACCGAGCACACCGCGATCGCCCAGTGTGTCAACGTGACGCGGACGCTGGAGGATCTGAAGGAGGCGGGGATCTGGACCGTCGGTGCCGTCGCTGACGGGGGCAAGGAGCCGTGGAAGCTCGACTTCACCGCCCCGGTGGCGCTGGTGCTCGGCGCGGAGGGCAAGGGCTTGCGCCCGCTGGTGGCGCGGAGCTGCGACCTGCTGGTGCGCATCCCGATGGCGGGCAAGGTGGCGTCGCTGAACGTGGCCGCGGCCGGCGCGATCCTGCTCTACGAGGTGGCGCGGCAGCGCGCCCTGGCGGGCTGAGATCTCCATGGCCACCCGCCCCTTTTCGCCGCCGATCGTCGAGCTCCGGGCCGCGCACGTGCTCCTCTTCGCGGCGGTGGCCGTCCCCGGCCTGCTGCTGACCGCGACCGGGATCGTCTCGCTGGCGCTGCACCGCTTCACCGCCGACGTGGTCCTCGGGATCCTCACCCTCGCCTTCGCGCTGTGGGTGATCGTCGGCGGGTTCGCCACCTGGCTCCTGGTGCGGCGCAGCGAGCGCAAGACGCGCCTGCAGCACGACTTCGTCTCCAACGTGTCGCACGAGCTGCGCACGCCGCTCACCGGGATCCGGGTGCTGGTCGAGACGCTCCAGCTCGGGCGCGTCGATCCCGTGGAGACCAAAGCCTGCCTCGATCTCCTGGAGACCCAGACCACGCGCCTCGCCGGGCTGGTCGAGGAGGTGCTCCTCTTCGGGCGGCTGCAATCGGGGGCGCGGCAGGTGTCGCTCGCCACCGAGTCGCTCGACGAGATCGTGGAGATCGCGCTCGGTGAATTCGAGGCGCTGCGCCTCTCCGGATCGATCCAGGTGGTGCGCGACCTCCCGCCGGGGCTCCGGGTGCAGGCCGATCGGCGGGCGCTGGTCGAGATCCTGGTGAACCTCCTGTCCAACGCGCTGAAGTACGGCGGCGAGAACAAGACGGTGTGGGTGCGCGCGCTGCGCGAGGAGCGGATGGTGGCGATCTCCGTCGAGGACGAGGGGCCGGGCGTGCCGACCGCGCTGCGGAGGAAGATCTTCCAGGACTTCTTCCGCGGCGAGGACGAGCGGACCCAGTCCAAGCCCGGCACCGGCCTCGGGCTTGCGATCGCGCAGCGGCTGGTGGTGGCCCAGAAAGGCAAGATCCGCGTCGAGCCGCGCCCGGGCGGCGGGAGCCGGTTCGTGTTCACCGTGCCGGCGACCGAGGGCGCGCCGTCGCTGGCGACCGGGCCTCTGCCCGAGCGGGTGACGCCTCCGTGACCCGGATCCTCGTCGTCGAGGACGATCCCGCGATCGTCTTCGGGCTGAAGACCAACCTGGCCTTCGAGGGCTTCGAGGTCTCCACCGCCGAGGATCTGCAGGGCGCGCTCGACGCGTCGGCCCGCGCCGCCCCCGATCTGGTGGTGCTCGATGTGATGCTGGCGGGCGGCTCGACGGGCTTCCAGGTGATCGAGGCGCTGCGCGCCGGCGGCTTCGGCGGGCCGATCCTGGTCCTCTCGGCGCGCGAGGCGGAGACCGACAAGGTCTCGGCGCTGCGCCTGGGCGCCGATGACTACGTCACCAAGCCATTCGGCCTCGCCGAGCTGCTGGCGCGCATCGGTGCGCTCCTCCGCCGCTCCGCCGTCTCACCGCCCGCCACTGCGACCGGCCGAAGCCAGCAGGTGGGGTTCGGCGACTGCGAGGTGGATCTCGGTTCCCGCCAGCTCCGCGTTGGCGGGCGCGAGGTGGAGCTGACCAAGCTCGAGTTCGACCTGCTCGCGTTCCTGGTGCGCAACGCCGGCCGCGTGCTCTCGCGCGGCCACCTGCTGCGCGACGTGTGGGGGCTCTCCCACGATGGCTCCGCCCGCACCGTCGACAACGTGATCGCCCACCTGCGCGACAAGCTCGACGAGGACCCGGGCGCGCCGCGCCACCTCATCACGCTGCGTGGCGCGGGTTATCGCTTCGAGCTGGAGCCGGTGGGGCGGGGAAAGACGCGGAAGAAGTAGCTACGGCGTCGCGCTGAACTTCAGAGAGGCCGACCCTTCGTTCCCGGGCTGATCCGCCGCCATCACGAACCAGTATTTTCCCTGCAGCAGATTCGGGAAGGTCACCACGCCCGCGCCGACGCCCTTCGACGGGGTGCAGCTCAGCGCCTTGCCCGCCTCGCAGATCAGCCCGACGCCGAGGTTCGGGTAGATCGCGAAGACGTGGCTGCCGATCTGCGCGTACTCCACCTTGAGATTCGCCTTGGCCGGCATGTTGATTGAAATCACGGTGTTGCCGCCGCCCGGCTTGGTCTGGCAGGACGGCTGGGCGGTCACCTGCTGATTGGCGGTCTGCACCAGCTTGAACACCGGCATGCCATTGATCGGCATCGGATCGATCACCGCGTCGGGCTTGCACTGCTTCTGGATGCAGAAGGGCGAGGTGGCGCACTTGCGGTCGGCGCAGTCGGTGAATCCGTCCATGTCCTCGTCTTTGCCGTTGTTACAGATCTCCAGCGCGCGGTCCATGATCGACGACAGCGTGAGATTGACCTTGCCCTCGGTGCCGGCCTGGAAGGACTGGACGATCACGAAATAGGTTCCCGGCTGGAGATTCGGAATCTCGTAGTTGCAGCCGAACGGGATCACCTTCGGATCGCCGCACACCACCTCCAGCTTGTCGCACGCGTCGCGCACCCCCGCCTCGGCGAACAGCCCGAGGACGTGATCGCCGGTCATGTTGCACGAGAAGCCCATTCCGGCGTTCTCGGCCAGCGTCACCCGGACGATCCGCGATTTTCCGCCGCCCTTGGCGCACGAGACCTTCTCGTTCAAATGGCCGCCGGTGACGTCGAGCATGGTCGAGGCCTGCTGCCCGAGGTGCAGCACGCCGAGGTTCACGTCGGGGACGCACACCGGCGCGCCGCAGCCCGGATCGGGGAAGCAATCGGGATCGTTGCAGTCGATGATCCCGTCGCCGTCGTCGTCGATCGCGTTGTGGCAGAGCTCGATCTTGCGATTGCGGAAGGCCGAGAGGTCGACCTCGATGTGGCCCTCCAGCCCCGGCTTGAGCGCCTGGAAGATGAACATGTAGCTCCCCGGCGGCAGTTCGCTCCACGCCACCAGATCGTCCTTGCGGCCCGACGGGTCGTAGCAGGAGAGCGGGATGGCGTCGCAGGCGTTGCCGTTGCCCGGGAGCTGGTAGAGGCCGACGACGTGATCTCCGCTCTGGCTCCAGTCCATCAGCACACCGACGGTCTCCTTCAGCGAGAACTGCACCACCACGTCCTCGCCCTTGCCGCCGGCGCAGGAGAGGATGTTGTCGCTCTTCTTGCCCTTGGTGTCGAAGCCGGCGTGCTTGGGCGGATCGTTCAGGACCAGCGTGCCGACGTTGATGTCGGGGTTGCACTGCTGATTCTTGCACTGCACGCTGCCAAAGCAGGCCGGATCGGCGCAGTCGAGGAGGTTGTTGCCGTCGTCGTCGACGCCGTTGTCGCAGATCTCCGGCTTCTGGATCGGCGGGGTGGTCAGCGTGACATCGGCGGCGCCCTGGTGGTTCTTGGTGAAGGCCTGGATGATCAGGAAGTAGTGGCCGGCGTCGAGGGTCCAGGTGGTGGTGCCCTTCAGGGCTCCCTTCGGGTCGTAGCAGCCGAGCGGGTTGGCGTCGCACTTCTGGTTCACCCCCTCGCGGAACAGGCCGAACACGTGGTCGGCGCCCATCGGCTGGGTGAAGTCGAGGCGCACCGAGGTCTTGCTCATCGCGACGGTGAACTCGCTGACCACCATCCCGCCGCCGCCGGGGGCGCACGGGGTCAGCGCCACGTCCATCGTGCCGACGGTGGAGACCATCTTCTGCGCCTTCGAGTCGTTCTTGTTGAGGGTCCCGAAGTTCACCGTCGGCTTGCAGATGAGGTTCTTGCAGCTCGGGTGATCGACGCACGCCGGATCGGCGCAGTCGGGCTTCTTCGGGTTGCATTTGTGCGGTTCGCAGCCCGGGAAGGTCTCGCACGCCTCGTCGGCGCAGTCGACCTTGCCGTTCGTGTCGTCGTCGATCCCGTTGTTGCAGATCTCCTGGCCCGGCTTGAAGCAGTTCGGCGCGCCGGCGCACTGGGGGTCTTCGCAGTCTTTGAAGGAGTTACAGTTATCGTCGAAATTGTTGTTGCAGATCTCCAGGCGCTGCTCGCAGGGGACATCGGAGTCGCTGCCGCTGTCTCCGCGCATGTCCCGGCTGGTGAAGCCGTCGCGCCCCATGTCGGATCCGGCCACGCAATCGCCGTTGCGGTCGGGCACCTGGCCCGCGGGGCACTCGGCATCGCCGCCGAGCAGGCCCGAGCGACCGCAACCGGGGACGAACGCCCAGAGTGAGACCAGGGCGAACAGGGTGCGCGTCATCGTGGTTCTCCTGAAAAGCTGGGAACGAAGGGGCAGGGTGCGGGTGAGATGTATCGCACACCTGCAAGGCGGGCAAGCTACCGTCGCCGCCGTCGCCCACGCGACCGGTTGAAGAGGAAGGAGAGCGCGAGGAGAATCCCGAAGCCGGTCGCCCCGCGGCTCGCCCAGAGCGCCTCGACTGCCCGCCCCCGCCCGTCGAGGACCAGCCAGAACACCGCCGCGGTGATCGCGAGCGCGGCGTAGATCACCTGGTGGCCGAGGAGGTAGAGCAGGCGCGCGTGCTCGTCGAGGCCGCGCACGCGAAGCTCCATCTCACCGCGCAGCGCCTTGGCGGTGAACTTCTTCAGCTCGCCCGGGAGCGCCACCGCCGAGAGCACCAGGTCCTTGCTGGTGGTCAGCGCGAAGGCCTGCCAGTCGCGGTCCTTGCCGAGGACGAACTCCTCGAGGTAGGGGCGGATCACCTCCATCGGGTTCATCTCGGGCGCCAGCTCGGTGCACAGCCCCATCAGGAGCAGCACCGCCCGCTCGAGCATGATCCACTCCTTGGGGATGTGGAAATGATCGGCGAGGTCGCGCAGCGAGACGTCCATCCGGCGGAGGTCGGCCAGCCGCTCGAGGCCAAGCTCGGGGTCGAACTTCACGTCCTTCAGCGAGAAGGAGTCGAGGCGGATGTCCTCCTGGAACTTCTGGTGGAGGTAGTCGACCACCGTCTCGAAGATCGCCGGATCGGCGCCGCGGGCGATGAAGCCCATGTCCTTCATCGCCAGGATCAGCTTCGGCGTGTCGCGCGCCAGTCCGGCCTGGATTAGATCGACGATCCCCTTGCGCATCGTCGCCGACACCTCGGCCACCGCGCCGAAGTCGATGAAGACGACCCGCCCGCCCGGCTGCACCAGGAGGTTTCCGGGATGCGGATCGGCGTGGTAGACGCCGTCGGTGAAGATCTGCTGGCAGTAGGCAGCGACGATGGTGCGGGCGAGCTTCTCCGGGTCCACCCCGAGGTGGGCGAGCTTGGTCTTGTCGGAGACCTTGGCTCCCTCGATCCACTCGGTGGTGAGCACGCGCGCCGTCGAGAACTCGCGCCGCACCGACGGGAATCCGATGTCCTTTCGCCCGACGAAGTTGGCCGCGACGCGCTCGACGTGGTCGGCCTCGAGGCGGAAGTCGAGCTCCTGCATGATCATCGCGCGGATCTCGAGGTAGACGCCGTCCAGGCCCTGGTAGGGGAGGAACCAGGTGATGACGCCGAAGATCCGGCGCAGCGTGGTGAGATCGATCCGCACGATCTCCTCGATGTCGGGGTACTGCACCTTCACCGCGACGCGCTCCCCGGCGTGGGTGCGCGCGCGATGGACCTGCCCGATCGACGCCGAGGCGACCGGGGTCTCCTCGAACTCGGCGAACACCTCGCGCGGTCCGTGGCCGTCGAACTCCTCGCGGAAGCGCGCCTCGATATCGGCGAACGGGCGCGGCGGCACCTGATCCTGCAAGCCCTGGAATTCCTTGCGGAATTCCTCGGGGAGGAAGTTGGTCATGATGCTGATCAGCTGGCCGACCTTGATGAACAGCCCCTGCAGGCGGGCGACGGCGCGCTCGATCCGGCGCGCGTTGCGGAGGTGCTTCTTGCGGGCGAGGCGCTCGATCGTCGCGGCGGAGCGGAACTTCGCCTGGAACTTGAGGGAGAGGTAGCTGGCGACCACCTGGAAGGTGACGAAGTAGGCCTGCAGGAAGCGCATGTTCTTCGCCACCGGACGGCCAAGGGGGCGAGGCACGAGGCTCGCCTCCGTGGGCAGGGCAGGTCGATCCGGCAGCTCCCGAACGGGCGCGATCGCCTTGGCGTTCACGGGCGGGAGTGTAGCGCCTCCGTCCCGGCTTGTGCTACCAATGGCGAATGCCGAGCGATGATGCGAAGCCGCCCGACGAGCAGGGTGGAGAGCGGGACGAGGCCGGCGTGCGCGGCCGGCTCGAGCAGCTCCTGCCGGACATCGTCAAGCGCACCTTCTACGCGGGGCTGGGGGCGGTGTTCTCGACGGAGGAGGGGATCCGGAAGATCGCCTCGGACTTCCATCTCCCGAAGGACGTGGCGACCTACCTGATCTCGCAGGCGGCGACGTCGAAGGACGAGCTGTTCCGGATCGTCGCCAAGGAGCTGCGGTCCTTCCTGGAGACGGTCAACCTCAACCAGGAGTTGCAGAAGCTCCTCACGTCGCTGTCGTTCGAGATCAAGACCGAGATCCGGTTCATCCCGAACGACGAGTCGGTCGGCGGCGTGAAGCCGGAGATCAAGAAGCATGTGACGGTGAAGCGGGCGGGGAAGAAGGACGCGAAGGATTCCAGGGATCCGAAGGATCCGGAGGATCCGGAGAAAGAGTAACCTACTTCTTGGCGCGCTGGATGGTGACCTTCTTGATCACCACGTCGGCGTTGGGGCGGTTGCCCCTCGGGTCGGCGGCGACGCGGGCGAGCTTCTTCTCAAGGTCGAGGTTGTCGCAGGCGCCGAAGATGGTGTGCTTGCCGTTCAGCCAGGTCGGCATTCCCTCGGTGATGAAGAACTGCGAGCCGTTGGTGCCCTTGCCGGTCATCGGGCTCTTGCCCTTGTTGGCCATCGCCAGCAGGCCCGGCTTGCTGAAGGTGACGTCGGGGCGGGCCTCGTCGTCGAACTCGTAGCCGGGGGTGCCGCGGCCGCTGCCATCGGGGTCGCCGCCCTGGATCATGAACTCGGGGATCACCCGGTGGAAGATCGTGCCATCGTAGAGGGGGCGCTTCACGAACTGGCCGGTCTTGGGGTCCTTCCAGGCGCGGAGGCCGCGCGCGAGGGCGACGAAGTTGGCGACGGTGAGCGGCGCCTTGTCCTCGTAGAGCTCGCAGACGAAGGTGCCCTTCAGGCCGGCGCTCTCGATGTCGAGCTTGGCGACCAGCTGGCCCTTGCCGGCGATCCCCTTCACCGCGGCGGCGATCGGGACGGGCGGCGAGGGATCGGGCGGGGCCTGATCGGCGCGCGCGAGGGCGGGGGCGAGCAGGGCGGCGAGGAGCGGGAGCAGCGAGCGATGCGAGGGATTGATGCGCTTCATGGGGAGGGCCTCCTGGATGGGTCAGACGATGGTGGGTGGCGAACTATTCGATGTCGAGGAACTGGACGCGCGTGCCGGGGCCGATCTGGTGGGCGACGGCGAAGCCCCCAGCGACCTCGAGCACGTACTGCGAGTCGCCGGGCACGGCGCGCGAGTCGTCGGTCATCGGCTCGGCGCGCTCGACCACGCCGAGGACGCGCAGGTCGGAGCGGATGAAGATCATGTCGAGCGGGATGTAGCAGTTGTGCATCCAGAAGCTGAGCTGCTGGGGGTGGTCGAAGAGGAACACCATCCCGGTGCCCGGCGCGATGCGATCGCGGAACATCATCCCGCGCGCCTGCTGCTCGCGCGTCCGAGCGACCTCGACCATCACCCGCACCTCCGCCCCGCGCTCGGGGGTGAGGAGCACCGCCGGCTGGCGGACGCGGGCCGCCGGCGGCGACGGGGGCGAGCCGTGGGAGCAGCCGATCCCGGCGGCCGAGAGCAGGGCCACTGCCAGGTTCACCGAAAACATGCGCGAAACTCTAGCACGGGCCCCGTGAGGGACTCTCCCGCTCGTGCTAGGGTTCCGGCTGATGGATCCGACCCGCCTGCGCGAGATGCTCGAAGCAGTGGCCAGGGGCGAGCGCACCGTCGGTGAGGCGCTCGGCGAGCTCGAGCACCTGCCGTTCCGCGACCTCGGGTTCGCGCAGGTGGACCATCATCGCCTGCTGCGCCAGGGGTTCCCCGAGGTGGTCCTCGGGATCGGCAAGAGCGGCGAGCAGATCGCGGCGATCCTCGTCGAGCTGGCGCGGAGCGGCGCCAACCTCCTGGCGACGCGCGTCGACCCGGGGAAGTTCGAGATCGTCCGGGCCGCGCTGCCGGGGGCGCGCTATCACGTCGCTGCGCGGGCAGTGGTGGTGGAGCAGCAGCCGATCGTCGTGACCGGGCGGGGAACGGTGATCGTGGTCTGCGCCGGCACGTCGGACCTTCCGGTGGCGGACGAGGCGGCGCTCACCGCGGAGCTGGGCGGCAGCAAGGTCGTGCGGATCAACGACGTGGGGGTGGCGGGGATCCATCGCCTGCTGGCGCGGCGCGAGGAGCTGGTGCGGGCATCGGTGATCGTCGCGGTGGCGGGGATGGAGGGCGCGCTGCCGTCGGTGGTGGCGGGCCTGGTGCGGTGCCCGGTGATCGCCGTGCCGACGTCGATCGGGTACGGCGCGAGCTTCGGTGGGATCGCGGCGCTGCTCGGAATGTTGAGCTCGTGCGCCGCGGGAGTGACGGTGGTCAACATCGACAACGGCTTCGGGGCGGGCTACGCGGCGGCCCTCATGAACCGGATCGTCGATGCCGGGGAGGGAGCCGGATGAGCGCGCTCCAGGGCGGGTGGCTGCACTTCGATTGCTTCGCGGGGATCGCCGGCGATATGACGGTGGCGGCGCTGGTCGATCTCGGCGTGCCCGAGGCGGTGGTGCGGGGAGCGCTGGCGGCGCTGCCGCTCGATGGGTATACGGTGGAGTTCGAGCGGGTGAAGCGCGGGGCGCTGATGGGGCGGAAGTTTCGGGTGAGGATCGACGGGGAGGGCGCGCACGCGCACGCGCACGAGCACGCGCACGAGCACGCGCACGCGGAGGAGCACGAGCACGGGAACGGGAACGGGAACGGGAACGAGAGTGACCACGGCGAGCACCTTCATTCGCATCATGCCCATCGGCATTACGCTGAGATCCGGGCATTGCTCGTCGGGGCGCCGATCGGCGAAGGGGTGCGGGCGCGCGCGCTGGCGATGTTCGATCGCATCGCCCTCGTCGAGGCGCGCTTGCACGGCGTCACCATCGAGGAGGTCGCGTTTCATGAGGTCGGAGCGATCGACTCGATCGTCGACCTGGTCGCCACCGCGGCGGCGCTCGACTGGCTGGCGCCTGCGCGCGTGACGTCGCGGCGGGTGCCGCTCGGGCGCGGGACGGTGATGACCGCGCACGGGCGGCTGCCGATTCCGGCGCCGGCTACGCTGGAGCTGCTGATCGGGGCGGCGGTGGAGGAGGGAGGCGTCGCGGCCGAGCTGACCACGCCCACCGGGGCGGCGATCCTGGCGGCCCACGTCCAGGAATATGGCGGGCTGCCACCGCTGGAGGTGGCCGCGGTCGGGTGGGGCGCGGGGGATCGCGAGCTCCCCGACCGGCCGAACCTGCTGCGGGTGATCCTTGGCCAGTCGCGCGCAGCGACGGAGACGGAGGCGACGGTCGAGAGGGCGGTGGTGATCGAGGCCAATATCGACGACATGTCGCCGGAGCTGGCCGCGCCGCTGGTCGAGGCGCTGCTTTTGGCCGGGGCGCGCGATGCGTGGCTCCAGCCGATCGTGATGAAGAAGGGACGGCCGGCGCTGCTCGTCGGTGCGATCGCCGCCCCCGAGCGGCGCGCGGCGGTGGAGGCGGCGCTGTTTCGTGAGTCGACCACCCTCGGTGTGCGCGCCCACGAGGTGGAGCGGGCGGTGCTCGCGCGGCGCATCGTGGAGGTGGAGACGCCGTTCGGGAAGGTGGCGGTGAAGGTGGCCGGTCCCGTCGGTGGGGAGCTGAACGTGGCGCCGGAGTACGAGGCCTGCCGGGCGGTTGCCGCGCGGGCCGGGGTGCCGGTGAAGCGGGTGTTCGCCGAGGCGCTGGCGGCCTGGTACCGTCGGTAGGACCGAGCCCGTTCCGTGGTACGATCCGCGCCGTGGATTCTCGACCGCGGGTCCTCATCCTCGGGATTTCGGGGGAGGCGATGCAGCAGGTGGTGGAGCCGCTCGAGGCGGCCGGATTCGCCGCCGGGGCGGTGGACGGCCTGTCGATGGACCTCGGCGACGTCGAGCTGATCCTCGTCGGTGGCGAGGACCTCGAGGCGGGGTGTCGCGGGGCGCGGGCGGCCTCGGAGACGGCGCAGGTGGTGGCGTTCGTGCCGCGCGCGTCGAAGGGGCTGCTCTTCCAGTATTGCCTCGACGCGGGGGCCGACGATGTGATCGATGCGCCGCCCGAGCCGGGGATGCTGATCGGACGGGTGCGCGCGGGCGTGGCGCAGGCCCGGACGCGCGCGGCCCTGCAGGCGGTGCAGCGCGCGCTCACCGACGGAGAGGAGATCGTCGCGGCGCTGGCAGCCGGCGACGCGATCGAGGGGCTCCATGACGCTGCGACGCGGCTCGCCGAGGCGCTCCGCTTCACCCGCTGCGTGGTGCTGGCGCTGGTGGGCGACGATCCGAACCACGCCTCGATCGCCACCGCGTCGGACGATCCGGCGGTGTTCCGCCTGCCGCTCGATCTCCAGCGCTACCCCGAGGTGCGCGCGGCGATGGACGCCCGCGAGCCGGTGTTCGTCGAGGACACGGCCTCCTCGGACCTGCTCGGCGAGTGGGCGGCGCAGGCGGCCGAGCACGGCGGGAAGAGCCTGCTGGTGGTGCCCCTTCTGGTCGAGCAGCGGCCGGTGGGCGCGCTTCTTCTGCGCTCGCAAACCCACCGCCCGCCGCCCGATGAGCGCGCGCGCCGGCTGTGCGCGCTGGCCGGTCGGGCCTTCGCCCTCGCGGTGCGCGGCGGGAAGGTGGTGGAGGCGCTGCGCGAGCAGACCCGCCGCCTCTCGCTCGCCAGCTACGACGAGGAGCGGCGACTGCGCGCGGTCGACCAGCTGCGCGACTTCTTCGAGAGCGCCGCCGACGGGGTCTTCGTCCTCGACGGCGACGGGCGCGTGCTCTACATGAACCGCTCGGCCGAGCAGCTCACCGGCTACTCGCGCTCCGGCCTCCAGGCGCGGAAGCTCCACAACATCATCCCCGATCACGATCGCGACGCGCTCACCGAGGTGGTCAAGCAGGCAGCGCAGGGGGTCTACATCGCGGGCTTCGATCTCGCGATCACCACAACCTCCGGCGAGACGCTGCTGCTCTCGATGTCGACCTCCGCGGCGCTCGCCGAGCACGGCGCGGTGGTGCTCTCCTTCCGCGATGTCACGCTGGCGCGCTCGCTCGAGGAGGAGCTCCGCAAGACCAAGGACTTCCTCGAGAAGCTGATCGACTCCACCGTCGACGGGATCATCGCCGCCGACGTGCACGGCAACGTGATCGTGTACAACCAGGGCGCCGAGCGGGCCTTCGGCTATCCGGCCGATGAGGTGATCGGCGTCCTCCCGGTCACGCGGCTCTACCCCGAGGGCGTGGCGAAGCAGGTGATGCTCGACCTTCGCTCCGACGACTTCGGGGGCGTCGGGAAGCTCTCCCCGTCGCGGCGCGAGATCCTCACCAACGAGGGCGAGGTGGTGCCGGTGTCGCTCACCGCGTCGATCATGTACGAGGACGGGCGCGAGATCGCGTCGGTGGGGATCATCAGCGATCTGCGCGATCGGCTGCGGATGGAGCAGCGGCTCGCCCAGGCCCACGAGAAGCTGATGCTGACCGAGAAGCAGGCCCTGATCGCCGAACTGGCGGGCACCACCGCGCACGAGCTGAACCAGCCGCTCACGTCGGTGATCGGCTACTCGGAGCTGCTCAAGAAGCGCATGGCGCCCGACGATGGCAACATGCGCGCGGTGGAGATCATCCTCCGCGAGGCCGAGCGGATGGCCGAGATCGTCCGCAAGATCGGGAAGATCACCCGCTACGAGATCAAGGCCTACGTCGGCTCGACGACGATCCTGGATCTCGACAAGTCGACGAGGTAGGGGGCTACTACTTCGGGACGCACTTGCCGCGGACGCACCACTCGCCTTGGGCGCAGTCCATCGGGTGGCCCTCGGTGCACGGGGCGCGCACCACCTTCTCGGCCCACTGCGGGATGTGGTTGCCGGTGGCGAAGTCCTGGAAGGGCAGCCAGAAGGGCGGGTAGCTGCCGTCCTGTCCGTTGGCCACCTTGTCGCCGTCGACGGCGGCCATCCAGATCTGCGAGCTCGTCCCGCCCCGCAATCCGTACGGGCGGCGGGTGGAGAAGGTGACCCAGAAGATGTTCTTGCCGTCGAACTTGTGGACGAACGGGGCGCTCTTCGGCCAGGAGCTGCCGACCGGATTGTTGAGCGCGGCGAGCTCGACCGGGTTGCCGCCGGCGGTGGAGACGGCCATCACCTTGGCATCCTTGGCGTCGAACGATTCGACCGCCGAACGGTTGAAGACCACCGATTTTCCGTCGGGGGCGAAGGCCGGGTAGTAGTTGTTGCCGTTGCCCGGAGGGACCAGGCTCTTGACCGCGCCGAACGCGCCGCCGTTCCACGGGACGGTGTAGAGGCCCGCCTTGTCGACGCCCAGGGTGTTGCAGAACCCGAGCATGCAGAGCGGCGTGCCGCGCGCGAAGACGAGCTGTTTCCCGTCGGCAGAGAAGTCCGGCATGTTGGCGTTGTCGACGGCGGGGTTTTGGCCCATCACCTGGCCGGTGGCGACGTCGCGCACGGTCAGGCCGCCTTTTTCGGTGGTGACCATCGTGGTGCCGTCGGGAGTGAGCGCCTCGTAGTTCGAGCCGGTGGCGAGCGGGCCGATGCCGCCGCCGAAGTCGAACAGCTTCTTCTTGGTGCCCACGTCGAGGGTGCGGAGCAGCGCGGGGCCGGGGATGTTCATCCCGACGGCGATCCGCGTGCCGTCGCGCGAGAGGGCGTGGCAGCCGACGCACATCGCGCCGGCCTGGGGCGGGGTGTAGAACGCTTCGGCCTTCTGGCCGCGCAGGCCGAAGTCGTAGCGGTAGATCCCGCCGTTCGAGGCGGCCCAGTAGTAGAGGCCGCCGGTGATGTCATCGTTGCCGAAGGCCAGCTTGCGCCCCGCGGCGGCGCCCACCGCGTTTCCCGAGGTGCCGCGCAGCGTCAGGGTGAGCGTCTTGTTCTTGGATGCCTGCGAGAGCAGGGCCCAGGTCGGCTCGTCGGGCAGGTAGCCGCAGCCGGCGGCGATCGGGTTGCACTTGGTGTAGATCTTCAGCGTCGCGCCGTTGCCGGTGATGGCGAGCTCGAACAGCGTGTTGCCCTTCGGGAGGAAGTGGAACTCGAGCTCGGAGAGGTTCGGCGGGACGAGCACGCCGTCGGCGGGGTAGACCCACTCGGGGGCGAGGTTGGGATCGGCCGCGCCGCCGAACTTGCCGGGCGCCAGCGGATCGGTGCCGGGGGTGATGATCGCCGTGGTCAGCTTGAGTGTGAGGGAGGTCGCGCCCTTGTCGGCGCCGAGGGTGGCGCGCACGGTGCTCACGCCGACGGCTCCGGCGGTGGAGGTGAAGAGGTCGTTCTTGAAGGCGCCGAGCTTGACGTCGTCGAGGGTGAGCGCGGCGAGGTGGGTGACATCGGCGGCCTTGCAGAGCACCTGGTGCTTGACGGTGAAGGCGTGCACGCCATCGACCAGCATCACGTGATCGGCGGGCTTGATCGTGAGCGGGACGCCGCACGCGAAGACGGCGAGGTCGGGGCTGACCGCGAGATCGGCCTCCGGCGGCGCGGCGTCGGTGTCGGTCGGCACCGCGAGGTCCTGCTGCTTCGTTCCACCGTCGCTGTCGTCGATCACCGAGAGGTCGAAGGTCCAGCCTTCGTCCACCTGCGGGTGCGGACCCGCGGTCTGGGGTCCACAACCCGCCAGGGCGGCGAGCGCGAACAGGGAAGCGCGGCGCGCGGCGGTGTTCATGGATCGACCTCCCGGCGCCGGATCAGCAGCGCGTGACGGTGGCGGTGTAGCGGACGCCGCGCTCGGCGAGCTGCTCGAGGATCGTCTCGGGGAGGCCGGGCTCGCGGCCCAGCACCTCCGGCGGGTGGACGCCGGGACGGCGGAAGCGCCCCGATGCGATCAGCCCGGCGACGATGGTGGCGGGGAAGGCGGTGGTGCGCGACATGCTGCGCAGGCCGGTCTCGGGATCGTAGCGGTCGAACAGGGTCCACTCGTAGCGGACCTGGTGGCCGCCTTCCTGGCCCTCGGCGAGCACGCGCATCACCGTGAGGTCCGCCTCACCCTCCTCGTAGGTCCACAGCGGGAAGAGCAGGCGCGCGGTGAGATCGAACGGCCTGAGGGTCTGGCCGGCGACGGTGATCGGCTCCTGGGAGAACAGGCCCGCGGTGCGGAAGGCGCGCATCAGGTCGGCGTGGCCCGGGTAGCGCAACGTCCGCTCGGTCATGGTCGGGACCTGCGGGAGGGTGGTGATCAGGCTGCGCAGCCCGTCGGTGTTGAAGGCCTCGAGCGTGCCGATGCCGGGGAGGTCGATCGGCTCGACGCCGGAGAGCGCCTCGCGGATCACCACGCGCCCGCCCTCGACCATGCGCGCCGGGCGGGTGTACTCCTCGATCACGTCGTAGGGGGCGAAGGGCGCCTTGTACTCGAACGGCTTTTGCCGGATCACCGGCAGTCCACCGACGACGATGTCGATTCTTTCGCAGGGATCGAGGCGGCTCGCCGCCCAGCCGGCGAGGAGGTTGCTCATCCCCGGCGCGACGCCGCAATCGACCACCGCGGTGACCCCGCGCTCGCGCGCCAGCCCGTCGAGCACGAGCGCGTCCTCGGGCATGAAGCTGATATCGCAGTAGTTGCGACCCGCCTCGATCACCGCGCGCAGGGTCTGGAGACCGAAGCGGCTCGGCAGCGCGCCGAGGACCATGTCGAACCGGGCGGCGATGCTGGCGACGATGCCGGGGTCGGAGAGGTCGGCCTGCAAGGTGGCGACGCCGTAGCGCGCGGCGATGCGGGCGAGGACGTCGGGGCGCAGGTCAGCGACGGTGACGGCGAAACCGGGGCGACGGGCGAGGTCCATCGCCATCGCGGTGCCGATCATGCCGCCACCGAGGATGAGGGTATTGATCACGAGGCGTTACATAACATGAACGGGAACGGGAACGGGAACAGGAACGGGAACGGGAACGGGAACAGGAACGGGAACGGGAACGGGAACGGGAACGGGAACGGGGGGCGGTCAGGGGGCGCGGTTCCCGGTTGCAGGGAAAGCGGACGAGTGCTGGTCAATCGTTCCCGGTCGGGTTGTCTCCCTGTCCCTCCAGCGGGAGAGGGAGACGATCCCGGGCCCACCGCCTGTCCCTACAACCGGGAACCGCACCCGCGGTCAGGTCCGGCGGAAGGCGGCTGCCTTCGCGATCAGATCGCGGACCTCGGGGGCGACGAACACGTCGTCGAGCGAGAAGGTGGAGAGGGCCTGGGCGAGCACCGTCACGCGCTCGCCCGGGGTCGACCGCTTGTCGATGATCACCCGGTACTCGCCCTTCACCTTGCACAGCCCGCCGCCGCCGTTGGAGAGGTCCCCGCCGATCGCTTCGTAGGCGACGCGGATGCCCTTCTTGCCGGCCACCCCTTCGAGCTCCCGAAGCGTGTCGTCGATCTTCATCGCGGGCTCAATTCGTGATGTGGATGCATGCCGAACCCTCGGGGCAGCTTGGTGCGCGCGTCAGCACGATCGCCGCCGTGGTGCCCGCCGCCGCGCCGAGCACCGCCACCGCCGCGGTCCAGAACCACCACGCCTTGTAAATCGGGGTGCGCGCCAGCTTCTGCTTCGGCAGGTCGTCCTTCGGCACGATCAGCTCCGCTTCGTAGCTCACGTTCAGGTAGAGGTTGGCCGCGAGCTGCGCGAGCTGCGCCTCGGCCTGGGTTCGCGGCACGGTCTTCAGCACCGACGACAGTTTTCGATGGTTGCGGAGGTCGTAGAGGTAGACCTGGAACTCCACCTTGTCGTCGCCCGCGGGCTTCGCCCGGACGAACACCGCGTGGTCGATGAAAAGCACCTGCTTCAGGTTGTCGGTGTCGGGATCCGACATGTCGGCGCCCAGCGTCTCCTCGACCTTCTCGAGCGCCTGCTCGACCAGCAGGTACTTGTCCGACCGGTCGAGGGTCATCAGCACCTTCTCCTGCTTCTTCGCGCTCACCCGGGCCGGGATCACCGACTTCTTGTAGCCCTCCTTCTTGAAGGTGACGAAGTGCTCACCGACGGTGAGCGTGTCGGCGATGCAGGGCGTGAGGTTGGCGACCTGCTTGCCGTCGACGTAGGCGAGAGCGCCGGCCGGCTCGGAGATGATCTCCAGCGAGCCCTTCTTCGCGGTGTCGACCACCAGCTGAGCCTCGTCGAACTTGTCCTTGTACTTGGGGGGGAGGGTGGTCGGATCGTAGAGGTAGTCGGAGCGCCAGGTGAGGAGGCGGATGAACTGCTCCTTGCCTGCTTTCTTGTCGCCGCCCTCGTACTGCGCGACGGCGAGCGCGGCCATCGCGTCGGCCAGCTCCTGTTTCTTGATGTACGGGAGCACCTTGGAGAGTCCCTCGACGGCCTCCTGGAGCCTCTGGATCGCCTTCGCGATGTTGAGCGCCTTGAGCGCCTCCTGCCCCTCCTTGAGCGCGACGTGCGCGGTGTCGATCGTGTCCTGCGGCACCTCCTGGGCGAACTCGGCGAGGCGGGTGTCGAGGTCCTTCATCTCCAGGCGCTCGTTGCGCTTCAGCCCCGCTTCGAGGGCGCGCATGGCACCGATCACGGTCTCGTCGGGGACGCCGGGGTGCTTCATCGCGAACGTCGTCACCTTGACCGGCGGCTCCACCGGGGGCTGCTGCGCGACGGCGGGCGCAGCGACGGCCAGCGCCAGGGCGATGGCCAGCACCGGAAGTGGCGCGGCATGGAACGGGGCTTTGTGCGGTCGTCTCATCTCATGGCTTTCCAAGCCGCCTCACCTTCGAGGAGAGGTACGGGTCGGTCTCGGTGTAACGGCGGAGGATGTCCTTCAGCTCGTCGGCGAGGGCAGGGCGATCGGCGGTGGCGTGCCCGACCTGGCGGCTCACTGCGTCGTCGATCAGCAGCTCCACCGCCTCGCGCGGAGTGATCTCTCCGGCGCGCAGCTTCCGCGCGACCTCGGCGACCGCGTCGGCGGTCCCGGTGGCCTGCGCTCCGCTCGTCGCTGCGACGGCCGGGGCGCCCTCGGGCGTGCCCACTCCGGTCGGGCCCGTGGGACCGGTGGCCCCGCTGGTCTCGTCGACGGGGGGAGCCCCGGAACCGGGAGGTTTGACGCGCATCTACAGCCGGCGACGCTAGCATGGGGCGCGCGGGGGGCGCAACCGCGCGGCGACTTGGCGGTGCTTAACGGAGAAGGGGGTCCCTCCGCTCACGTAGTCGTAGTCGTAGTCGTAGTCGATTCAGGGGCACTCTCGCGCGGGGGATCACCTCTCCGGCACAAGCGCGTGAGCATCTCCACGATGCGGGTCAGGAACTCCATGGCCCGTCGCCCGGGTGTCTTCCTCGGCGAGTTGCAGGACCGCAAAGGCATCCACGATCGCCTTGCACTCCATCGCGGAGCCCCGGGCGATGCCGTAGAAGCGGGCGCCCTCCGGCGCTCCGAACCGGCCCGCTCCCTCGGCGATGTTCCAGGGGATGGAGAGCGCCGCACGTTTGAGCTCTTCGGTGAGAAACGAGTTCCCCCTGGGGGCGCTGGTCGCG
>SHYY01000095.1 GCA_009692555.1 Myxococcales bacterium | reverse complement strand
AGTCGTAGTCGTAGTCGTCCCGTCCGCAGCGACGGCAATCGAACTTCCTCCCGCAACAAATTCCTCCTGCCAACCGACCCCCCTGGCCACACAGGAGGATGCCCATGCTGGCCGACCAGAAGCTCGACGTCTATCGCCGCGCCATCGAGTTCCTCGCGCTTGCGTCGCAGATCGCGACGAGCGCCCCCAGGGAGAACTCGTTTCTCACCGAAGAGCTCAACCGTGCGGCGCTCTCCATCCCCTGGAACATCGCCGAGGGAGCGGGCCGCTTCGGAGCGCCGGATGGCGCCCGCTTCTACAGCTGACCCGCATCCTGGAGATGCTCACGCGCATGTGCCGGAGAGGTGATCCCCCGCGAGAGTGCCCCTGAATCGACTACGACTACGACTACGACTCCGACTCCGTGAGCGGAGGGACCCCCTTCTCCGTTAAGCACCCACTATCGCCGCCCCGCTCGATCGCGGGGCGCGCAGAGATCTATACTCGCGCGATGCTGCTCGCCTGTACGATCCTGACCGTCGTCGCCATCGCTGGATTGCTGTTTGCCGAGTGGCGGAATTCGGTGGCCGGACGCTGGCTGACGAAGCCGATCGCGGCGCTCGGCTTCGTCGCTGCGGCGCTCGCCGCGGGGGCTCTCGAGTCGCGCTTCGGCCTGTCGATCCTCGCCGGGCTGTCGCTCTCGCTGGTCGGCGACGTGTTCCTGATCTCGAGCGCGCTGCCCTCGTTTCGCGCCGGGCTGTTCACGTTCCTCCTCGGCCACGTCGCGTTCGCCGCGGCGTTCGTCCTGCGCGGGGTCGATCTGCGCTGGAGCGGCTTCTCCCTGGTCGCGCTGACCGGGGTGGCGTGGTTCGTGGGGCGCTGGCTGCTCCCCCACGTCGAGGCGAAGATGCGCGGACCGGTGGTGGCCTACATCGCGGTGATCAGCGCGATGGTGGCGCTCGCGGCCGGCACCGTCGCTGCGCACGGCCACCCGATCCTCCTCGGTGCGGCGATCGCCTTCTTTCTGTCCGACCTCTCCGTCGCCCGCGACCGCTTCGTCGCGCCCGGGTTCGCGAACCGCCTGTGGGGGCTGCCGCTCTACTACGGCGCGCAGCTCCTGTTCGCGTGGAGCCTCGCGGGCTGAGGGCGATCAGGCGGCGGCGGTGATGGATTTCTGACCGTCCCTTGATTTGATCAAGAATACAGAGAGTATTCTCCGTCGTCGCGCCTCGCCATCCGGACGCCTCGGCCGCGATCATCGATCGAGTTGTCCATTCGCCGGCCCTTGGCGACGCGAGCGAAACTCCGCCGCGGGCTGAGGACGATCAGGCGGCGGCGAGGGCGCGCCAGTCGAGCACCTGGACCGGCTCGCTGGCCAGACCGTACTCGACCTCGCTGCGCCAGCCGAGGCGATCACCACCCACCTGGAACGGCACGGGGCGCGAGAACACGGCGCGGCAGCGGGTGAGCATCCAGGTGTGCATCTTCGCGATCGGGTGCGCACCGCGCCACAGCTTGTTCATGCGCAGCGTGGCGTGGACGACGTCGCCCGCGTAGACCCGCAGGCAGAAGCGGCTCGGCACGAGGCCGGCGAACGGGAAGGCGCGGAAGCCGAAGCCCCACTCGGGCGAGGTGCCGGCGGCGCAGACGCTGACCTTGCCGCGGTAGAGCAGCTCCCCGCGCGCGGGGCCTGGCACCGGCCGGCCGCTCTCGTCGACGGTGATCGCCTCCTCGCCGATGTTGGTCACCTCGACCTCGACCTGACCCGCGCGGGAGACGAGGTGGCGCGGGATGGTGCGGGTGAACAGGGCGTGCATGTAGCCGCGGAGGCCATCGCGCGAGCCCTGGGGGAGCACGCCGCGCCCCTCCTTCTGTCCGTGGAAGTCGTCGATGATCTCGGCGTCCCAGCCGGTGCCGGCGAAGGGGGCGTGGATGCCGCAGATCTCCACCAGCTCGCACAGGCGGGTGGGGAGCGCGCTCTGGTTCGCGAGGCGCCCGAGCGCACCGACGGCGGTCCGCCAGCGCGGGGCCCCGGTGGCGTGGGCCCAGCCGTTGCCGGTGCCGAGCGCCAGCATCCCGAGCGCGGGGTGCTCGCCCGAGCGGCCGGGCGCGCGGAGGGCGTTGAGGAGCGCCACCGCGGTGCCATCACCGCCGGCGGAGACCACCAGCTTCGGGGGACGGGCCCGCAGCTCCTCCGCGAAGCCGGCCGCGTCGGCGAGCGTGTGCGACGAGAGAACACGCGCGCCGGGGAGCGCGGCGCGGCAGGCGGAGGCCACCCGCTCGCTGCCCCGGCGTGCCTTCAGATTGACCAGAACGGCGATGTCCATCGGCGGGGACGCTACCTCGCGCCGGGCCGGTTGTCGGTCATCCCCGTGTCAGGCTCGTGTCACGCCCGCGCCTCGGGTGGGCAGACATGGGCTTCCGCCGGGCCTTCCTGGCGATCCGCGCTGCTGACACCGGCCCGTGACTCGTCCATCATCGGTGGCCCGTGGAGCAGCTGGTCCATCTGATCCGTCACGGCGAGGTCTGGAACCCCGCCGGCATCCGCTATGGACGGCTGAACGGCTATCGGCTGTCGCTGCGGGGGGAGAGTCAGGCGCGCACCGCCGGTCGGCTGCTGCGTGCGCGAGGCGGCGCGATCGCGCGGATCGTCTCGAGTCCGCTGGAGCGCGCGCAGCAGACCGCGGCGCTGGTGCAGGAGCAGCTCGGCGGGGTGTCGATCGAGACCGACCAGCGCCTGATCGAGGCGACGAGCCGGTTTGATGGCCTGGCGCGAACCGCCCCCCTCTGGCCGTGGAACTGGCGGGTGTTTCCCGATCCGTTCAGGCCGTCGTGGGGCGAGCCGTTCGTCGACATTGTGCGACGCGTGCACGCCGCGATCACCGACCTGCGCGCGCCACACCCCGGAGGCGCGATCGTGCTGGTGTCCCATCAAGCGCCGATCTGGGTCGCGCGCCGCGCGTTCGAGTCCTCCCTTCCCCCGTGGCTGGCGCGCGTCCGTTGCTCCCACGGATCGATCACCAGCCTCCGATTCGTCGATGATCGCTACGTCGATCACACTTACTGGGCGCCCGGGTAGGCAGGGGCCCGATGGCGCTGATCGTCTTCGCAGCCGTGCTGTTGCTCGCCTGGTCGAACGGGGCCAACGACAACTTCAAGGGCGTCGCCACGCTCTACGGCTCGGGCACCACCACGTATCGCAAGGCGCTCGCCTGGGCCACCCTGACCACGCTGGCCGGATCGCTCTTGACGCTGGTGCTCGCCGCGGGGCTGGTGAAGACCTTTTCGGGCAGGGGGCTGGTGCCGGGGCGGTGTGCTTTGCACGGGCGCTCAACGACACGCCCAAGATCGTCGGCATCCTGATCGGCGCGCGGGCGGTGGGGGCGAACGTGGGGCTCGGCTCCGTCGGGTTGGCGATGGCGATCGGCGGGGTTCTCGGCGCGCGCAAGGTGGCCGAGACGATGTCGAAGAAGATCGTTTCGCTCAACGCCGGGCAGGGGTTCGTCGCCAACCTGACCACCGCTGCCCTGGTGATCGCCGCCTCGCGCTTCTCGCTGCCGGTCTCGACCACCCACGTCGCGACCGGCGGTCTATTCGGGATCGGAGCGGTCACCGGGACGGCGCGCTGGAGGACGGCGGTGACCATCCTGCTCGCCTGGGTGACCACGCTCCCAGTCGCGGCGGCGCTCGGGGCGCTGATGATGCTGGCGTTCCGCTCCGTCGGCTCGTAGGAAGGTCGCCGGCGCGCGGCGCCGCTAGCGGCGCACGCGGCGCGGGTCGAGGTGATCGCGCAGGCCGTCGCCGAGGAGGTTGCAGCCGAGGACGACTGCCGCGATGCACAGGCCGGGAGCGAGCGCGAGGTGCTGGGTGCGCCAGAGGTAGGTGGTGCCCTGGGCGAGCATGGAGCCCCACGAGTAGCTTGCCATCCGGCCGATGCCGAGGAAGGAGAGGCTGGCCTCGACGAGGATCACCCCGGCGAAGCCGAAGGTGGCCTGCACAACCAGCGGCGTCAGGATGTTCGGGGCGACGTGGCGTGCCATCACCCGCCATGGCGAGGCGCCGATCGCCCGCGCGGCCTGCACGAACTCGCGCTCGCGCAGGCGCAGGACCTCGCCGCGGGCCACCCGCGCATAGCCGACCCAGCCGTTGACCGCCAGCGCGAACACGAGGTGCCCGGCGCCGGGGCGCGGCACGAGGGCGACGATCGCCAGGTTCAGGAGGATCCCCGGGAAGGCGAGCAGGATATCGACCACCCGCATCATCGCGTCGTCAAGCAGCCCGCCGAAGTAGCCGGCGACGGTGCCGAAGGCGATCCCGACCAGGAGAGAGATCGTGGTGACGAGGAGCGAGATCCAGGCGGCGAGGCGGGCGCCGTGGAGCATCTCGGAGAGCACATCGCAGCCGTTCTCGTCGGTGCCGAGCCAGTGGGCGCGCGATGGGGACTCGAGGAGGTGATCGAGCGACTGCAGCGTCGGGGAGTAGGGGGCTACCAGCGGACCGACCAGGGCGACCAGGACGAACGCGCCGAGCAGCATCGCGCCGAGGGCGGGGCCGGGGCCGAGGCGACGGAGGAAGGCGATCACTTGAGCCGGATCCGTGGGTCGGCCAGGCCATAGGCGAGATCGACCAGCAGGTTGACCAGGACGTAGGTGAGCGCGGTGACGAGGGTGCAGCCCTGCACCACGCGGTAGTCGCGCTGGGCGATCGCGTCGAGCAGCAGCGTCCCGAGGCCGGCGCGCGCGAACACCTTCTCGGTGACCACCGCGCCCGCGAGCAGTGAGCCGAACTGGATGCCGGCGACGGTGATCACCGGGACCAGCGCGTTGCGGAGGGCGTGCTTGGTGATCACCACGCCCTCGCCGAGGCCCTTGGCGCGCGCGGTGCGGATGTAGTCCTCGCCCACCACCTCCAGCAGCGACGAGCGGGTCATGCGGGCGAGCATCGCCATGAGGTGGGTGCCGAGCATCACCGCGGGGAGCACCAGGCCGGCGAGGCCGGGCGCGTCGTCGGCGGGCCCGGGGAGCCAGCGGAGGTGGATGTAGAAGATCACCAGCAGGAGCGGGCCGAGCCACATCGAGGGCATCGAGATCCCGGCGAGCGAAAAAGCGGTCGCCGCCGCGTCGAGGCCGGTGCCGGGACGGAGCGCCGCCGCCACGCCGAGGGGGATCGCGAGGAGGAGCGCCACCAGCATCGCCGCGGCGGCGAGGGCGACGGTCTCGGGGAGCGCCTCGCCGATCAGCGACGCGACGGTGCGCGGGTGGAGCGGGTCGTGGCAGGTGACACCGAGGGTGCCATCGGCGACGTGGCCGGCGAAGCGCGCGAACTGCACCGGCAGGGTCTGATCGAGATCCATGCACGCGCGGAGCGCCGCCTTGTCGCGCGGGTCGGCTCCTTCCCCGAGCATGTTGTCGACGGGATCGCCCGGGATGAGGTGGACCAGGAGGAACACCAGCACCGACACCCCGACCACCGCGAGCAGGCTGGTGCCGAGGCGGCGGAGGAGGAACGTTCGCAAGCCGGGCTACATCCCCGCGTCGGGGCGGGCCGGCTTCTGGACGCAGAACATGGCGGGCGTGCCGAATGGGAGGGTGACCTGCTTGCCGTCGGGGTCGGTGGCAGGCTCGCGGCGCGTCGGCACCGCCTCGGCGCCGTGGGTGCCGGTCTGCCGACACGCGTAGTCGGCGCGCCCGCAGTCGGCGTCTTTCTCGCACTTGCGGAGGCAGGTGCGGCGCTCGCTCGACTCCGGGGCGCAGTGGCCTGGCAGGTCCTTTTCGGAGGTAGGCTTGCATTGGCCGGGGTTCTTCGAGTCGGCCTCGTCGCACAGACAGCGCTCATTGGGCGCGCAGCAGCCTTCGGGAAGCTTTCCTGTCCCGCCAGGGGCGGGGGCGCAGAGGGTGAATACGGTGGTGGGATTGCAGAGCCGGTCCTGCACGCCGGGGCCGTCGGCCACGCCGCGGCCGATCTGCTGGAAGAAGCGCACGCAAACCGCATCCTCGGGGCAGGTGTCCTTGAACTCGTCTCCGACGGTGATCACGTCGCAGCCCTCGACGGTGCAGTAGCCGCCGGGCGCGGAGACGTCGCAGAAGCGGTCGCCGAGCGAGCTGCAGTCGGTGTTGGTGACGCAGGGATCTCCGACCTTGCGGCTGCAGCCGGCTGCGAGCGCGAGGAGCGGCGCGAAAATGGCCGCGAGGGAGAGGAAGGAGCGCATGGGCGGGCGGAGAGTAGCGCCGCCCCAATGGCGTCGCAAGAGCAGGCGCGTGGCGAGGCTCATGGTGGGTCTGGCGGGCAAGCTGGCATTCGGGTTGCCTCACCTTCCGCAGGTCGGCGACCACCTCGAGCAACGGTTCGAGCCTCCAAGGAGACTCTCCTTTTCTTTGCCTGGCCGAGCAGGACGAGGAGCGCGGCAGCGAGCCAGAGCGCGTTCGGCGCGGGGGCGGCTCCACCGACGGCGCAGCCGCCCACAGCCGCGAAGGGGCGGCCGATATCGGAGCGGTCGGCGACCAGCCACACCGTCGGGTGGGCAGCGAGCGTGACTCCGTCGACGGTGGCGGTGACCGCGAAGGCGGTTCCGCGCGGCCCCGCGGCGCGCAGGGTGCGCTCGTAGCGTCCCGCGCCGAGGTCGTGGACCGGGCCGTCCCACGCTCCGGCGATCCCCGCCCCGTCGTCGCGGGCGTCGATCGATACGGCGCGGCCGGTCCCGATCGGATCGCCCGCCGCGTCGCGCGGCACCACGCTGATCTGTACGAGGGTCTCGCCGGGGGGCACCGCGTCGCGGCTTGCACCGACGGTGGAGGCGGTTGCGTCGACGGCACCGGTCGCGCGCCCGACGAGGAGCCAGGCCGCGCGCGCGACGTCGAGGTGGCCGAAGCCGCCGCGCGAGGTGTAGCCGGGAGCTCCGGGCTCGACGGTGGCGGAGGCGCGGAGGAGCTCGCGCACGCGCTCCGGGGTGAGCGTCGGATCGACCTGGAGGAGCAGCGCGATCGCCCCGGCGACGTGGGGCGCGGCCTGGGAGGTCCCGCGGAGGAGGGCGTGCACGCCGTCGTCGGCCCACAGGTAGTCGGGCGCATTCGGGACGTGGAACGCGGAGCCGGGCAGGTCCGGCAGCGCCGCGCTCGACAGCGACGAGGCGATGAAGTCCCCCGGAGCGGCGAGGTCGGGGAAGAAGCGGCCATCGGCGGTCGGCCCGGTGCCGGAGAAGGCCGAAGCCCGCCCGACGACGGTGCTGCGCATCGCCAGCGTGCCGTCGCGGCTCCGCCAGTCGTTGCGGCTGACGAAGCTTCCGACGGCGATCGCCGAGCGGGTGAAGGCGGGGGTCTGCCCGCGGGTCTCCTCGTCGAGGTGATCGAGGAAGCGCGGCAGCGACGCGCCCGGCGGCACCCCGAGCAGCCAGGCGTCCCACCGCGCGGCCCGCCCGTCGAGGATCAGCTTCCAGGTGCCGCCCGCCGGGGGCTTGCCGTGGTTGCCCTCGACGTCGAGGTAGGCGCCGTGGCGGCCGGTTTGCGGATCGGCGCCGAGCGCGTTGTCGATGTCCACGCGCCCCTCGGCGGGTTCGGCGCCAGCGTCGAGGCGATCGCCCGCCGCGACCGGGCCAAAGACGCGCCCCGAGGGAGCCACCAGGGTCAGCGACGGGGGCGACCCGGAGAACCACAGGTCGAGGGCGAGGACGGTGTCGGACTTGCCATCGCTCGGCATCGGCAGGCTGAGCTCGATCGGGCCGCCTTGCGACCAGCCGCCCGCGTGGCGATCCTTGTCGGCGCCGTTGCCCGCGGCGATCACCAGCACCTGTCCGGTGGCATCCGATGGGACGAGGGCCAAAAGGGCCTGCTCCAGGGGGGTGGTGCCGTCGTGGGGGCCACCCTCGGCGCTCAGGCTGAGGTTGACCACCGCCGGACGGCCGAGCGCGCGGGCGCGATCGAGGATGAAGCGCACACCCTCGAGGACATCGGGTTCGAGGAAGGTGTGACCGTCGCGAGTGGCCTGGACGCAGACGATCGAGGCGCCCGGCGCGACGCCGAGGTAGCGGCCGGCGGGGAGCTGACGACCGGTGGCGCGCCCGTTGCCAGCGGCGATCCCGATGACGTGGGTGCCGTGGCCGTCGACGTCCACTTCCGCGACGGGGACGGCCGGCTTTGGACCGCCCGCGTCGGCGGCGAGCTGGGCGTCGATCTCGTCGCGCAACCAGACCGCGCCGCCGTGGGCCGCGCCGGGGTGACGAAGGTCGGCGGCGTGGGCGTGGTCGAGGAGTCCCTCGATGCGCGTTTTTCCATCGGCCCGGCGGAGATCGGCGTGGCGGAAGTCGCAGCCGGTGTCGATCGTGCCGATCAACACGCCCGCCCCGTCGAGGCCGTGCTCGGCGCGGGCGACGGGAGCGGCGGTGGCGGGGAGCGACCGATCGAGCGCGGGGGTGAGGCGGAGAACCGGCGCGATGGAGGCGATGCCGTCGGTGGTGGTGAGGCGGCGCAGCTCGGCGGGGGTGAGGCGGGCGTAGGCGAACCCGGGCGCGCCGTCGGTTGCGGCGATGCCGAGGGCGCGCAGGCGCGCGGCGGCAGGGCGCAGATCGTCAAGCCGGATGCTCACCGCGACCCTTCCATCAGCGCTCCGGAGCATTCCTGGAATCCTCCCCTCCGTCACCACGCGCAGGCGGGCCGCGAGATGGGGCGGGCGCGCCGCAGCGACGGTGGGCACGAGAACGAGGAGAGCGATCCAGTGGCGGCGCATCCGGCCGCGACAGGATAGCAGGCCGACAGCGCGATCTCTTTGACACCGCCCGTGCGCGATGGTAGCCGACACGGATGCGCGCGGTGGTGCAGCGGGTGACGCGAGGCGAGGTGCGGGTGGGCGGCGAGGTGGTCGGACGGATCGGCCGCGGGCTGGTGGTGCTGGTCGCCGCGGGTCAGGGCGACAGCGACGTGGACGCGGCGTGGCTGGCCAGCAAGATCACTTCGCTCCGCATCTTCTCCGACGACGCGGGGCAGATGAACCGCGCCCTCGCCGATGTGGGCGGAGCGATCCTCGCGGTCAGCCAGTTCACCCTCTACGGCGACTGCCGCAAGGGGCGGCGGCCCTCGTTCGTCGATGCGCTCGCGCCCGGGCCCGCCGAGGCGCTCTACGACGCCTTCGTCGCGCGGCTCCGCGCGAGCGGTCTCCCCGTCGAGACCGGCCGCTTTCGCGCGATGATGGAGGTCGAGCTCACCAACGACGGGCCGGTGACGCTGCTGCTCGACTCGAAGCGGCTGTTTTGATCAGCGGTGAGCGATCCGATCAGCCCGCTCGCCTGCGCGTGCACTCCGGACACGGGCAGGCCTCGCGCAGATCGCGGAAGTTGTAGAAGCCGGTGTTGTGCCCGTCGGACCAGCGGATCGCGATCGCGTACTGGCCGACCAGCTCGATCCCCTGCGCGGAGACATCGGCCGGGACCCGCTTCGGATCGAGCAGCGGCGCGCCGGTCATCTCCTCGATGCACATCGCGCAGCGGCAGCGCAGACGGAGATCGCGCGCGGGAAAGACCGTGCGGTGCTCGTCCTCCCACACCAGGGTGATGTCGGGGCGATGGAGGCCGATGATCTCGAGGGGGAGTGGCATGGGGCGTCTACCTTGCCCAAGTGCGACCGCGGGTGCAACATGCCGCGCGTGCGGCCGCCCCGGGTACGTCTCACGCGCGACCTCGCGCGGCACGTGCGCGCCGGGCACCCCTGGATCTACGCCGATGCGCTGGCGCCAAGCGATGCGGCGACGGGGAGCGTGGTCGACGTCGTCGGCAGCGACGGGAAGTTCCTCGCCCGCGGGCTCTACGACGCGGGCTCGCCGCTGGCGGTGCGGGTGTTCACGCTCGATCCCGACGAGGCGGTCGATGGAGCGCTGGTGTATCGCCGGGTCGCCGAGGCGCTCGCTGCGCGGCGCGGGGCGATCGACGCGCGAGAGACCGACGCCTTCCGCTGGGTGAACGGCGAGGGCGACTTCCTCCCGGGCGTGGTGGTCGACCTCTACGCGGGCGTGGCCGTGCTGCGACTCGACGGTGAGGCGGCGCGCAGCCTGCGCGACCACGTGGTGGCGGCGGTGGTGGAGATCGGCCGGTCGCTCGGGGTGAGCCACGTCCACGAGCGATCCCGCGGCGCGCGCGGCGAGGCGCTGCACGGCGGGATGCCGCCTTCGATCGTCGAGGTGCGCGAGGCGGGGGTGCGCTTCGCCGTCGACGTGCTGCACGGCCAGAAGACCGGCACCTTCCTCGACCAGCGCGAGAACCGCCGCGCGATCCGGCCCTACGCCTCGGGGGTGGAGGTGGCGAACCTGTTCGCCTACAGCGGCGGCTTCTCGGTGAACGCCGCGCTGGGCGGCGCGACGCGGGTGGTCTCGGTCGACAGCGCCAAGGCGGCCCTCGACGGTGCACGCATCAATTTCGCCCTCAACGGACTCGACCCGGAGCGCCACGAGTTCGCCTGCACGGATGCCTTCGAGTGGCTCGCCCGAGCCCGCGACGAAGGGCGGAGGTTCGGGCTGGTGATCGTCGACCCACCAAGCTTCGCCCCGTCGGAGAAGGCGGTCCCGAAGGCGCTCGCGGCGTATCGCGATCTGCACGCCGCGGCGCTCGCGGTGGTGGCGCCTTCCGGCGTGCTGGCGGCGGCGTCCTGCTCCAGCCATGTCGGCGCGGAGGCGTTCCTGGGCACGCTGCGCGAGGGGGCGCACAAGGCGCGGCGCTCGCTCCGGGTGCTCGAGGTGCGCGGCCAGCCGGCCGACCACCCGTCGCTGCCGGCGTTCCCCGAGGGTCGCTATCTGAAGATGATCATCGCCCGCGCGCGGCCGGTTTGACCTCGGATCAGGAGAGAATCGTGAAGATCGCCACCTGGAACGTGAACTCGGTCCGCGCCCGCCTGGAGCGGGTGCTGGCGTGGCTGGCCGCGGCGCAACCCGACGTGCTGTGCATGCAGGAGATCAAGGTCGTCGACGACGGCTTTCCCGTCGACGAGTTCCGCGCCGCGGGCTACGAGGTGGCGCTCTCCGGGCAGCGCACCTACAACGGCGTGGCGATCGCGGCGCGCGAGGCGCCGTCGGACGTCGCGCGCGGGCTCGACGACGGGGTCGATGATCCGCAGGCCCGGTTGATCGCCGCCACCGTCGGTGGCGTGCGGGTGATCTCGGCCTACGTCCCGAACGGCCAGGCGGTGGGATCCGACAAGTACGCCTACAAGCTGGAGTGGCTCGCGCGGCTGCGCGCCCACCTCGACCTCCGCTATCGCCCCGATCAGCCGCTCTGCCTGGCCGGCGACTTCAACGTCGCCCCCGAGGCAATCGACGTCCACGATCCGGCAGCGTGGGAGGGCCAGGTGCTGTGCTCGCCCCCGGAGCGCGCCGCCCTGGCCCGCGTCGCTGCGTTCGGGCTCGAGGACACTTACCGCATCCATCACAAAGAGGGTGGCCGCTTCACCTGGTGGGACTACCGCATGCTCTCGTTCCCGAAGGACAAGGGGCTGCGGATCGATCACCTCTTCGCCACGCCCCCGCTGGCAGCGCGCTCTGTGGGCGCCGAGATCGACCGCGACGCGCGCAAGGGCAAGCTGCCCTCGGATCACGCACCGCTGGTCGTCACCTTTGCATAGCCAACGTCGGGATCACGGAGGGCAGGTGAGGCCGGCGGCGCGGAGGGCGGAGGGGGAGAGCTCGTCGGTGGCGTGGACGGCGGCGAGGTCGGGAGCGGGGATCTTCAGGCCGAGCGTGTCGTTGATCGCCCGGATGAACAGATCGGCGAGCAGGGCGTAGCCGGTGTCCGTGAAGTGGAGGTGATCGAGGCTGAGCAGACCGCCGAAGCGCCGGGTGGTGAGGGGCTGTCCAGCGACGGTGACGCCGCCGCGAAGCGACTCGACCTCGGCGTGGAGATCGACCAGGTGGAGGTTCGGGTGGAGCGCGAGGGCGGCGGCGAGGGCGCCGTTGTAGGAATCCGCGAGCGCCTCGATCGCCGCGAGCTTGGCGTCGAAGGTGGCGGTGGTGTCGGTGCCCGCGGCGAGGCGGATCGCTCGCAGGGCGGCGACGTTGGGGAGGAAGCTCAGCGACGGGAGATTGGCGATGAAGTAGTGTCCGTGGAGGCGGCCGAGGCGCGCGGCGACCTCCTCGATCTGCGGCTTCACCGTGGCGAGCGGGGTGATCCGCGACGGGTAGAGGTCATCGGGAGCGACCACCGCGGGGTCGACGTCGTTGCCGAGGAGGTCGGCGGAGAAGGCGATATCGGGATCGAGCGCTTCCAGTCGATCGATCTGCGAGCGGTCGATGCGCGAGAGGATCTCCGCGGGCGGGGTGTCAGGCGCCTCGACGATGTGCTCGATGATCGCGCCGCCGGAGTTGGCCGCGCCGTGGAGGATCTCGTCGAGCTTGGAGCCGCCGATGGCGAGATTGCGCGAGGTGAGCGTGGGGTCGATCCGCGCCCGTCGCAGGTCGAACAGCCCCGTCGCCTGGTCGGTGATCGCCGCGGTGAGGGTGGCGTAGCTCGCGCCGGTGTTGGGCTTCGCGGTGCAGTCGGGGCCGAGATCCTGCGGGCGGAGCGGCGGCAGCACCGCGCGGGTGAGCAGCGGCAGCCCGAGGTACACCGACGCGGCGCGCGCCACCTGGCCCGAGACGCCGTGCACCTGGCCGTGGGGATCGATCCCGCCCGACTGCGCGCCCTGGGTCAAGCTCGCGCCGAAGGCAACCCAGCGGAGGGGAACGCCCGAAGCGGGTGAGCGGTAGGTGAAGAGGCGCCGGCGCACCGAGCGCGCTCCTCGGCCGATCACCACGAGGTCGGCGGGGCCTGGATCGAGCGATCCCTGGAGCGTGATGGTGATCGCGCCGGGCGCTGGCCGGAGGTCGTAGGCGCGCACGCCACCGACGGTAACCTCGACGATCTCTCCGAGCGACGCGACGTCACCGGAGAGAGTGACCTCCTGATGGCCGAACAGCGAGGAGTCGGCAGGCGTCGCGGTGAGCGCTGGCCCCTCGTCGCCGCCGCAGCCGGACAGGACAGCCAGGAGCAGCAGCGGCGATCCCGCGCGCATCGACGGTCAGCCTGCGAACGCGGCGGCGAGGGCGGCCAGCGACGGCACCTCGAGGTCCGGCGGCTCGCCTGCGGGGCGTGGGCCGCCGCTCCGGTTGACGAAGCAGGTGCGCATCCCGACCGCGCGCGCGGCGGCGAGGTCGTATTTCCACCCGAACGCGGCATGCAGGATCGACGACGGCGGGACGCCGATCCGCGCCAGGGCGAGACGGAACGGAGCAGGGTCGGGCTTGTAGGCCCGCGCCTCCTCGGCGGTGACCAGCAGCGAGAAGGGCGCGGCGAGCTGTCCCAGCGTGTCGGCAAGCAAGAGGTGGTCGATGTTGGAGATGATCCCGAGCCTGCGCCCGCGTCCGAGGCGGCGCAGCGCGGGCACGGTGTCGGGGAACGGGCGCCACTCGGCGAGCGAGTGCACCAGGCCCGGTCCACCGTCGGCGAACACCTCGAGCTCGAAGGCGCGCATGGTGCGGTCGAAGCTCTCGGCGAGCACGTCGCGGTAGGGACGCCACGGGGTCAGGAGCGAGAACTGGATCTCCTCCCAGCGGGCGAACCACGCATCGATGGTGACGGTGCCGCGGGAGGCGCGCTGCAGATGCGGTGCGACGTAGGCGCGGATGCCCGCCTCCCAGTCGATCAGGGTGCCGTAGCAGTCGAAGGTGATCGCGGCGATCTGCGTGAGTTCGATGGTAGCGGGGCCCATGCGCCCGAGGGTAACAGAAGCGCCGCGGGCGGCTACTGCGCGGCGCCGGCTGCCTGCAGCTCCGCGGCGGCGCGGTCGGCGCGGCCGCAGGCAGAGAAGGCGCGCGAGGCGAGGATGTGGAGATGAGGGGTGCACCGTGCGGCGGGGACGATGCCGCCGTCGCCGGGAGGCCCTTTTGCGGCGCAGGACGAGAGGGCGCGTTCGGCCACCTCGCAGGCGGCAGAAGCGGCCGGCGTACCGACAGCGAGACAGGCTTCGAGGAGCAGGCGGTGCGCCTCGACCGTCGGGCGAACCTTCAGGTTCTGCTCGGCCAGCGAGCGAGCCCGCGGTGGATCGGCGCCCGCGCCCAGGAAGAAGCGCGCGGCGTGATCGGCGAAGGCGGCCGGGTGGCGCGCCAGCAGCTGTTCGTAGCGGTCGCGGGCGCGCTCGCGGAGCGCGTCGGCCTCGGCACGATTCGCGGGACCGGCCTCGCGGAGCAGCCCCGCGAGCTGCCCGGCATACTCGGGATCGTCGCTGCGCCCGGCCAGCGGGCGCAGCAGCGCGATGGCCTGGTCGCGCTCTCCCATCGCTGCCTTCACGCCCGCCAGGTGGGCCAGCGCCGGGGCGTAGCCTGCCAACCTGCTCTGCGCGGCTTCGTACAGCTCGCGCGCTCGCGACAACTTTCCCTGGCGCTCCCACATCAGGCCCTGCTGGAGCCACAGCCAGGCGACCGGGAAGGGCGACACATCGGGGAAGTGGTGCTGGGCCTCCACGAACAGCTTCTCCGCCTCGTCGATACGCCCGAGCTCCGCGAGCAGCGCGGCGCGACTTCCGAGGTTGACGAGATTGTTGCGGCGGTCCGCCATCACCTGGCGCAACCGGAGTGCCTCGTCGGTGCGGCCGAGGGCGGTGAGCGCGGCCGCGCGCACCCCGTCCACGCGCTCGCCGCTCGCTCCTCGCTTCTCCGCCTGGGCGACGTCCGCGAGCGCCTCCTGGAAGCGATGGAAGGTCGAGCGTGTGCCGGCGCGAAAAAGGTACGAGCTGGAATCCGCGGGCGCCTCCTTGACCAGGCGCTCCGCGAGCTCCTCGGCGCGTTCGTAGTCCGCGATCTGGCCGAGGTACTGGCCACGCGTGGTGAGCGCTCCTACCAGCGCCGTCAGCACGCGCACCGAGCGCGGCTGGGCGACGAGGTCCTTCTCGTGCGCCGCGATCTGGATGTCGAGGTTGCCGAGCGCGATCTCGCTCGCCGTCGTCGGGAGCGCGTCCTGCGAGAGCGGTGACGTGGTGGGAACAGGGGCGGGGGCGGAAAGAACAACGCCCCCCGCGTCGTATGGCGCGGGGGGCGCTGGTTTGCTGCGACAACCCGCCAGGAGAAGTGAACCGCCGAGGATGCCAATCACGATGGCGCGGCGTCCCCCTGCCTGGGCGGGGTGAATCACGTGCCGAGAACTAGTTCGGGGTGCCCAGGAACGGGAAGCCGGTGTCGGCCGCCAGCGTCGCCGGCGCGCCGTCGCCGTCCTTGTCGATGCCGTCGGAGACGCCCGAGGGGGCGCCGACCGCCAGCAGCGAGTAGGTCGCGTCGATGGTGTCCTGGGTCGGGGTGCGACCGCCGCAATCGTCGAACATGATCGCGCCGAGCGCCTTCAGCTCCACACCGAGGTAGAACTTGCAGGTGCCGGTGGCGGTGTTGACGTACAACTCGTCGTCGGCGAGGGCGCCCGTGAGGGTGTCGTAGCGCTTGGCGTCCAGCACCATCGGATTCGCGCCGGCCTGATTGCCGCACTTGCCGTCGAGCCCGTCGAGGATCCCGAGGTTGCCGCGGATCGCGAGGCCGAACTTCGCGCCCCACATCGTGGGGTCGGCGTTCTGGTTGTAGTCGTCCTTGCACTTGTCCTGGATCGCCTTGTCCTTCTCGAACGGGCAGGTGAGCGCGGTGTTGACGCCCGCGCGCGCCATGCGGTCGATCTGCGCGCCGAGCATCGGCGGGGCCGGAAAGCCCGCCATCGCCATGTCGCCGGTGGCCATCGCCATGTCGCCGGTGGCCATCGCCATGTCGCCGGTGGCCATCGCCATGTCGCCGGCCTTCGCCATGTCGTTCGTGACGGGCGCCATGTCGGCCGGGGTGGAGTCGCCGCAGCCCGCCGCCAGGGGGGCGAGGAGCGAGAAGATCATCATCATTCTTGTGGTCATTTTAATTGGCTCCTCTCTCTACTTGTGGGTGCTGCCGTAGACGCCCAGGACGGGCGCCTTCGCGGCATCGGCCGTCAGCAGGCCCTTGTCCATCGCGATGACGATCGACAGGACGTTGAACTTGGCGAAGAAGTCCTTCGCCCCCGCCGTGCCGCCCGCGGTGCTCTTCAGCACCTTGGTGGCCGCCGCGGGATCGACGTTGGTCGGGCAGCCCGCGCCGTCGAGGGTGAAGGGCTTGTCCATCAGGCCCTTGCCGCCCTGGACGTACTTGACCGCGTCGCGGAAGCCTTCGAGGTTGAAGAAGAAGGGGTCGTTGCGGACGCCCGCGAACAGCTTCATCTTCTTGCTCGCGCTCTCGATGCCGGTGGTCGCCTTGGCGTCGCCGGTCACGTAGTCGACGACCTTCATGCCCTTGGCGTCGAACACCCAGCAGCTCGCCACCTGGGCGGCGTCGAAGGTGCAGATCACCTTGCTGACGTCGATCGGGGGCTTGCCGGTGAGCACGTCGGCGAAGCCGGCGCGGCTGACCACGTTGAACACGTACTTCACCTTGTCGGAGAACTTCTCGCCCACCTTGGTGTCGGCGCCGACGTCCATGACCAGGTAGACCTTGCTGGCGTCCGGTGACATCCAGGCGTACACGTCGGCGATGTCACCCGACTTATCGACCAGACCCACGGCACCCGGACCGTCGAGATGGTCGGCTGCCTGGGCCAGCGGCGCGGCCAAGCCGATCGCCCCCAGCACTCCCAAAACCGTTACCCACTTTCTGCGCATCGTTTCTCTCCTTCCAATGAGTTAACCAACTCGCACGGTTGTTTGCCGTGCTTTCAAGACCCGGCCCTGCAATCCCTTCTTATGCGGGCGAGACCTTAGACGAGGGATGGGCGCCGGTCAAGTAACATATCAACGGTCGGTGTGCGGCCGATCACTGAGCCTCATCGACCCGCCGTAGGCGGCACCACGGCGTCCCCTGGGTTCTCGGGGACTGAGCCTGTCAGCGTCGCAGCAGGCGGTTCCCCTGGAAGGTGTAGACCTCGCGGCCCGCCGACGTCGTGTAGCACCACTCCTTCGCCGACGCGGTGGCGCGCGCGCCGCGGGAGGTGGCGGCGCACTCCGGGAGTGCGTCAGGGTGGGCATCGAAGACCTTCAAACGGTCGCCGCGCATCGCCTTGCGCCACTCGGCTCGGCGGGTGCGGAGTGCGATCTCCTGTGCGCGAGCGAGCGGCTCGGCGGCGGCGCGGGCGGCCTCGCAGTCGGCCATCGCATCGTCGAGCGGGCGTTGGCGGTCGCGGGTCAGCTCGACGGGCGTGGTGAAGTTGATGCCAGCCGCTCGCGCCTCGGCCAGCTCGGACAGGCAGACACGCGCCAGCCGCACGGTGTCCGCGGCGCCCCCCTCCCGCTCGCGCGCGGTCATGGTTCGTCCCGCGTCGACGGCGGCGCGGTGGGCATCGCGCAGTCGGCCCAGGCGCGGGACGAACCGGCGGCGGTCGCGCAGGCGGACCAGGGCCTGTTCGTAGAGGGGCCGCGCGCTGGTCAGACGATCGGGCATCTCGGGGTGCGGTGCCGTCACGGTCGCCAGTCGGAGCGTCGCCCCGTCGAGCAGCGCATCGACGCTGTCGACCGCTCCGCGATCGAGCAGTCGATCCGCGTCGACGAGCGCGCGCTTGGCGTCGTGGAGGATCCCCTCGACGGGGGGCGCGGCGGGAGGCAGCGTGCCACTGCAGCCGGGGAGATCGGCGACCCGGCCGGTGCGGACGAACACCTCTCCGCGCCCGCAGCCGCGATCGGGATCGAACCACACGGCAGGATTTGCGGCCGAGGTGGCGACCAGCGAGAGCAGGACGAGGAGCGGAACGAGGCGCGGCATGGGGATAGTCACGGTCGCTTTCCCCGGGAAGTCAATTGCCCGGTCAGAGCGATCGGCCCTGTCCGCGCGGGTATACACGCGCCCCATGCACTGGTCTTCGTCGCTGGTCGCGGCGCTCCTCCTGGCCGCCGGTTGCTCGGAGGCCGATGGCGCCCAAGCGGATCCGGTTCCACGAGGGGCGCCACGACGCCCAGGTGGCCAATGTGGCGACCCACATCATGGCCCGCGAGGAGGGCGTGAGAGCGCTCAATCCGCCGGTCTATCCGATCACCCTCTTGCCGGGCGCCGACGGAGCGCTCGACTCGGCCTTCACGTCGTCGGATGTGCACGCCTCGCCGATTCCGGCCGCGAACAACGTGCCACCCAGCGACGACAACGAGGCCCACGAGGCGGTACGGCGCCCGCCCGAGGCGATCGAGCAGATGCGGCTGTTCTTCCGGCCCGACGGCAACGTGGTGCAGACCCGCGTGGGCGGTCCGTGCGAGAAGGGCAAGGGGCTGAAGTAGCCCCGAATGGCGGGCGCCGCTCCGGCTACTTGGCGGGGAGCGAGCTGCTCGCGACGAGCTGGCCGAAGTAGTAGCGCACCACGCCGTCGTGGCTGAGGCCGGAGTACTTGAAGAGAAGCCCGTGGTGGTAGGTCGCCGCGGGCCAGTCGGCCTGGGTGCGATCGTCGACCAGGATCCCGGGATCGCCGACCACCCAACTCTTGGCGCGGACGGCCATCTGCTGGCTGTTCTGAAGGGTGCCTCCCCCGGCGGTGTAGACATCGGCGAAGCGGCGCGCCGGGTTGGCGCCGGCGAGTGCGGGCAGGTCCTTCTTCACCCAGGCGTCGAAGTCGGCGGTGTTGCCGTAGAGCGAGTCGAGGAGGAAGATCTCGGCGACCGGGACGCCGCCGCGGGTGGCGATCGCGCCGGCCGCCTGGTAGCCGCCGGAGTGGGAGGCGAGCGCCACCGGGCCCACATCGTCGGCGGTGAGCGGCCCGAGGAGGGGCGCGAGGTTCTTCAGCGTCTCGTCGAGCAGGGCACGAAAGCCGCCGGTCTTGCCGAGGTTGCCGGGGTCGCCGGTCGGCTGATCGAACACCACCTCCGGGCAGAGGAGGAGCGCGTTCTTGCCCGAGGCTTCGAGCTGCGCGGCGAGGCTGTAGGCCTGCCTGGAAGGCGTGCCCGGTCCCGGGTTGCACGATGCGCCCGCGTCGCGAACCACGTTCTCGACGCAGTTGTTCCAGCCGTGCAGAAAGACGATCACCGGAATCGGCGGCGCGGGACGGAAGCTGCTCGGGAGGTAGACCAGCGCGCTCGGATGGGCCTTCGTCGGAGGGAAAGCGCCCGCGTCGAGTCGCAGCAGGTAGGTGGCCGGGCCGAGGCGCGAAAGATCGTCGTGCGTGGCGTCGACCGGAGTGAGCGCCAGATCCCGATCGGCCGGCGCGACCGCGTGATCGGGGGCCCCGCCGTCGGTGGTTGCGCCCTCGTCACCGGTCGTGACCGGCGGTTCGCTTTCGACCGAGCAGCCGGCGCAAAGGACGATCAGCAGGAGGCCGCGGCGGATCACCTCGCGCCCTCCGCCGCCGCGCGCCTTTTTTGATGCGATCGCAAAAGAAGCGGACCGATCGTCACCACCGCCGCCGACTCGGCGACCAGCCGGTAGACCTCCCGCCGCGCTACCTTCACCGGCGCGCGCGGGTCCAGCGGATCGGGGCTCACGACGAGGCGCGCCAGCGTGGCGAGGCCGATCCAGAGCGGCCAGATGCAGGCCAGGCGGAGGCGCGGCGTGGTTGCCGGGATCGCCTCGACGTAGGGCCACGCGGCGTCGACGTGATCGAGCGCGATTCCGCGCAGCTCGTCGAGCAGCGCGCCCGCCCGGCCGCGACGCATGGGATCCACCAGATCGGCGACGGTGAGCGCGTGGCGCGCCAGCAGCGGCGCGGGAACGTAGCAGCGGCCCTCGACGAGATCGGCCGGCGCGTCGCGGATCACGTTGATCATCTGCAGCGCCTTGCCGAGTCGCACGCCGCGGGCGATCAGATCCGGCTGGCCGAGGTGCGCCACCGACGGGACGTGCGCCGCGGTCATCTCCGTCCAGAACTCGCCGACGCAGCCCGCCGCGAGGTAGCAGTGCTCGTCCAGCTCCGCCAGCGAGCCGAGCGCCACCGCGGGGCCTCCGGTGCCGGGGAAGCGCGCCAGGTCACGCTCCATGCCGGTGATCAACGCACCCAGCACGCGCCTGATCCGCGCGCCGTCCTCGCAAGAGGCGCGGCCGAGGATCGCCAGGCACTCGCCGAGCCGCTCGAGGAGAACTCGCTCCTTCGGGTTCGGCGTCGCGCCCTCGAGCCGCAGGGCCACCTCCCTCGCGATCTCTCCTCCGCGCCGCGGATCGTCGATCGCGCCGCGCAGCCCATCGAGGAGTGAGCGACGATGCTCGGCGGCGACCGCGTGGGTGTCGGCGATCGTGTCGGCAGCGCGCGCCACGAGGTAGGCCACCGAGAGCTGCGTCCGCACCGCGCTCGGCAGGATCGCGAGGCTCAAGTAGAACGATCGCGAGACCCCCGAAAGAATGTCATCCAGCTCCCGATCGGGGACGGCGCGCAGCACGGGCGGGACTATAGCGACTACTGATACAGCTCGTCGATCTCCTTCGCCCAGCGCTGGTTGACCACCTTGCGCTTGATCTTCATCGTCGGTGTCAGCTCGCCGGAATCGACCGTGAACTCGCTCGGCAGCACCTTGAACTTCTTGATCGTCTCGTACTTGGCGAGGCCGCCGTTCACCCGCTGCACCCCCTCGTCGAAGCGCGCCAGGAGCCCGCTGTCGGCGGCCAGCTCGGCGACCGGGCGAGCCGCGCCCCCGGCCACTCGCGCCGCCGACTCCGGATCGAGCGTGAAGAGCGCGACGCAGTACTTGCGGCCATCGCCGATCACCACCGCCTGCCCGACGCCGGGGATGCCCTTCAGGAGCGCCTCCAGGCTCTGCGGCGCGATGTACTTGCCGCCGACCGTCTTGAAGAGATCCTTCTTGCGATCGGTGATCCGGAGGTAGCCCTGCGCGTCGAACTCGCCGACGTCGCCGGAGTGGAGGAAGCCGTCGGAATCGAGCGCCTCCGCCGTCGCCGCGGCGTCCTTGTAGTAACCCTGGAAGATCATCGGGCCGCGCATCAGAATCTCGCCATCGGCGGCCAGCTTGATCTCCGCGCCCGGGACGGTGCGCCCGACGGTGCCCATCCGGAAGGCGCCGGGGTGGTTGACAGTGGTGGCGCCGGAGGTCTCGCTCATCCCGTAGACCTCGTAGATCGGGAGGTCGAGCGAGTGGAAGAAGTCGAGCGTGGAGCGGGCGATCGGCGCGGCGCCGCTGGCGCACACGCGGGCGCGATCGAGGCCGAGGCGCGCGGCCACCTTCGAGAACACCAGCTTCTTGGCGACTCCGAACAGGAGCGGCCGGGAGCGCCCCTCCTCGCGCGCTTTCCCGGCGCGCAGCCCGACCCCGCGGGCCCAGGCGAGCAGCTTCTGACGGAGCGGCGGGGCGGCGGCGGCGGCCTCGGTCATCTTCGCCTGCAGCTTCTCCCACACCCGCGGGACGCCGAAGAACACCGTCGGGCGAACCTCGCGCAGGGTGTCGGCGAGTTGCTCCAGCTTCTCGCAGCACACCACGCTGCACCCGAGCACCGCGGGACCATGCAGCGAGAGCACCTGCTCGGCGATGTGGCTGAGCGGGAGGTACGATACCAGGCTGTCGTGCTCGGTGAGGTCGAGCAGGCCGCGCGTCGCCTCCACCTCGGCGACCAGGTTCCCGTGGCTGAGCATCACCGCCTTCGGAACGCCGGTGGTGCCGGAGGTATAGATCAGCGTCGCCAGGCCCTTGCTGTCGATCGCCGCGAGCCGGGCATCGAGATCGGCGTCGGGGATCGTGTCACCGAGGGAGAGGAAGGCCTCCCAGCCGAGGACATCATCGCCCGACGAAGCGCCCTCCATCAGCACGAAGCGGGTCAGCTTCGGGATCTCGGCCTTTTGAGCACGCAGCTTCGCGAGCTGCCGCTCGTCGTGGAGGATCGCCACCGTGGCCTCGGAGTGGGCGACGATGTACGCCATCTGCTCGGCGGTCGAGGTCGGGTAGATCGGGGCCGGGACCGCGCCGGCCGCGAGCGCGCCAAAGTCCGCAATCAGCCATTCCGGGCGATTCGGGCCGATGATCGTCACCGCGCCGCCCGCCGGCACGCCGAGGGCGATCAGGCCCCGCCCGGCGCGCCGCACCACCTTCGCGTAGCCCTCCCAGGTGAGGTCTTGCCAGCTCCCGTCGACGCGGTGCCGGAGGGCCACCGCCGTCTTGCACCGTGCTGCCGTCGCGAAGAATGCTTCGATCGTCGAGCGCGCCATCCCGTCCTCCTGGGGGTATCCCCTGAACCGGGCGAGGCTAGCAGCTAGCCGACCCATGGGAAAACTGGAAGCGCCGTGACGCCCAGGGGTGCTTAACAGCGGAGGGGGCCCTCTTGCTGGCTCTTGCTCGTCACGTAGTCGTAGTCGTCCCGTCCGCAGCGACGGCAATCGAACTTCCTCCCGCAACAAATTCCTCCTGCCAACCGACCCCCCTGGCCCCACAGGAGGATGCCCCTGCTGGCCGACCAGAAGCTCGACGTCTATCGCCGCGCCATCGAGTTC
>SHYY01000094.1 GCA_009692555.1 Myxococcales bacterium | reverse complement strand
GTGGAGCGCTCGGGCGCGAGATCGGGGCTCTCGAACTGGAAGCCGGGGCCGCTCTGGAGGCGCGCGGTGAGGTCGTCGAGGTTGGGAGCGCGGAAGGAGTGATCGACGTTGGCGAGCAGGTGCAGCGACGAGAGGGCGGCCAGCGGGGCGCGCCATTCGATGCCGGCGTGGCCGACCAGAGGGACGAAGCTGCGCGAGATGGCGCGGCTCTGCGACTCGGGATCGGCGGGCGCCTCGGCGGCGAACCAGGAGAGGCGCGCGCCGGCGCGCAGGAAGAGGCGGCGCGAGAAGCCGACCTCACCGTCGAGGAAGGCGCCCCCGTAGAGGTAGGAGGAGCCGTCGAGGTAGGCGCCGCGCGGGAGCTTCGAGGAGAGCGGGATGTCGGTGAAGGAGAGGGTGGCCGAGGAGCGCACCAGGTCGAGGTAGGTGTCGACTCCGTAGAGGAGGGCGATCGCCACCGAGGGGCGCGGGCGCCAGGTGGCGGTGACGGCGTGCGCGGCGAGGCCGAGGGTGTCGACGTCGTCGAGGCCGAGGTGGCGGGTGTAGAGCAAGGGGTAGTCGAGGCGCTGGCGCTCGTGCTGGCGCTGGAAGGAGAGGGTGATGCGCGCGTTCGTGGCGACGCGGCCGGCGCGCCCCTCCCAGGCGGCGTAGATCAGGTGGCGGAACTGCTCCTCGTAGGTGAGGCAGGTGTTGAAGCTCGCCGCCGGGGGCGGGCATTGGTCGGTGCGCGGCGCGTCGTACTGTCGGTAAAGGTAGGCGGCGGCGGTGAAGGCGCTCGTCGGCGAGAGGCGGAGGACGAGGCGCCCGTCGGCGGTGAGCTCCTTGAACCCGGTGCCGAGCTGGGTGCGTCCGTCGGAGGCGAAGGCGGGGGTCTCGGGGTAGGGGCCGATGGGCGTGTCCGGATCGGGGTTCTTCACCGAGCCTGCGCTCTCCTGGAGGCCGACCCCGCGCGCCCCCACACCGGCGAGGAGACCGAGCGTGAACCCTCGGCGGGCGAGGCTGGCGGAGGCCTCTGCGCGCCCGCCGATCTCGGAGTCGCTGGTGGCGGCGCGGGCGAAGACGCGGGCGGAGGCGGATTGCCCCAAAGCGACGAGGAGGGGCTCGATCGGGTGGGCCAGAACGACCCCGCCGAGGGCGTCGGAGCCGTGACGGGTCGAGCCGCCGCCCCGCAGGACGTCGATCGATCCGACGGTGCGCGGGTCGACGGTGAAGAGGTACTGGTTCGGGCCCTGGCGCCAGGTGGAGTTGTTCAGGCGGACGCCGTCGAAGAGGAGCACGGTCTGCTGGCCGGTGAGGCCGCGGAGGTAGGCCGCAGCCTGGCTGTGGGCGAGCTGCTGGACGAACACGCCGGGCTCGTAGCGGAGCGCCTCGGGGAGGGAGCGGGCGACGCGCCGGTCGAGGTCGGCGCGGGTGACCTCGCTGGTGGCGCGCTCCTCGGGCAGCTCCTCCTCCTTGGCAGCCCCGGTGACGGTGGTCTCGTAGCCGCTCGCCTTGGCGACGGCAGGCGGAGCGAGGAGCGCGACGGCGAGGAGGCAGGCGGGGGGACGAGGCACCGGGCCCCATGTGGCCCGATCCACGAACGCAGAGCAAGGTCTCCCTCGGGCGCGGCCTACTCGACCCGCAGGAGGCCGCGTTTCCGTTTGTTGACCGGGTCGATGGTGTCGATCGCGGCGAACAGGCGATCGGTCTTGACCAGCCACGGGCGGTAGGTCTTGTTGACGTCGAGAACCAGCATGAGATCTTCGCTGGCGAGGTAGCCGGCGATCGGCGAGTGATGGCCGCCGCCGCGCCCGAACAGCGGGCCGCGATGGAAGTTCACGAGGTAGCGCAAAGACGGGTCGTTGGTGCTGGCGACGTGTCTGCGGAAGGTGGCGAGGTCGAGATCGCGGAGGAGGGTGACCTTCTGGCCGGTGGCCTTCCTTGCGACGTCGGCCTGCTCGTCGAGGGTGAGCCCGCCGGGGAGGAGGCCGAACCAGGTGGAGCGGCCCGTCCCCTCGAGGATCGTTGCCTGATCGGCCGCGTGCCCTTGCGAGCGGCGAAGGTTGACGAGGCTGGTCGGGCCGCAGAAGCTGCCGTTGCCCTGGAAGTCGGTCCCGCCGCGCTGGTAGAGCAGGGCGACGGGGAGGCCGAAAGCGCGGGCGAGCAGCGCCGGGTCCTGGAACTCGCGGGTCGCGCGGATCGAGACCGCCTGCGAGTAGTCGACGCCGTCGTTCCAGAGGAGGGAGGGCAGGACCGCGAGGCCGCCGCCGGTGACCGCGAGGCCGAGGGCGCGGCCGAGGAGCAGCTTGCGGAGGCGGGTCATGGGGAGGGGACCTGCTTCTTGGTGTAGGGATTCGGCGCCGGGGGCGGGTCGATCGGGGCGATCTTGGGGCTCTCCACCGACGGGCGCTGGGGGCGCGGGCGGGGCGTCTTCTTGAGCGCGGCGAGGGCGATGTTGAGCTCCTCGCCGTCGATCTTCGGGAGCAGGTCGTGTACCGCGTCCTCGTGGCCGGCCAGCCGAAACGTGAGGTGGACCGCCTGATCGGAGCGGGTGAGCGTGATCAGCCCCGGGGCGACGCCGAGCCTCCGCGAGCCATCGAAGATCTCGGCGCCGCTCGGAGTGCTGGTCACCTTGACCACCACCGTCGGTGAAGGGGGCGGCGGGGGTGTTGGCGGAGGCGGCAGGGCCACCATGTCGCTTCGCGGCGCAGCGGCCACCGGCACCGGCACTTCCCCGGTGCGTAGCACCACGACGGTGGTGGCGATCCCCCCGGCGACCACCAGCGCAGCGACGGTGGCGAGCGTTCGCATCAGGCGGCGTGGCCGCTCCACCGCGGGCGCCGGCAGGATCTCCGACGCGAGCGCGGCGATCGGTTCGCCGGCCACCACGCGCCGGAGATCGACCTCCAGCTCCGCCATCGACTCGTAGCGGTCGTCGCGCGAGCGCGCCATGGCCCGCAGCACGACGCGCTCCATCCCCTCGCTGATCCGCTGCTCGGGCCGGAGCTTGCGCGGCGAGATCGGCGTGTCCTTCAGCACCTTGGAGATGATTCCGAGGTAGTTGGTGGCGCTGAAAGGCACCTCGCCGGTGAGGCACTCGTAGAGGATCACACCGACGGCGTACACGTCGATCCGGTGATCGACATCCTCCTCGCCGCGCGCCTGCTCGGGCGACATGTAGAGCGGCGTGCCGAGCACCTGACCGGTGTGGGTGAGGCGCGGAGTGACCTCGCCGTCGGGGCCCGGGCGGATCGCCTTGGAGATCCCGAAGTCCACCACCTTGGCGAACTCGGCGCCGCTCCGTCGCACGAGGAAGATGTTCTCGGGCTTGACGTCGCGGTGGATGATCCCCTGCTCGTGCGCGGCACCGAGGGCGCTGGCGGTCTGGAGGGCGAGGTCGATCGCGCGCTCCTCGGGGAGCGGGGCCTCGCGACGGATCAGCTGCGCGAGCGATTCGCCGTCGAGCAGCTCCATCACCACGAAGGCGCGCCCGTCGGCGGTCTCGCCCACGTCGAAGATGTCGACGATGTGATCGTGGTGGATCGACGAGGCGAGGCGGGCCTCGTTGGTCAGCCGTGCTGCGATCTCGGGCTTCTCGGCGTACTTCTCGTGGAGGATCTTGATCGCCACGGAGCGGCCGATCACCGCGTGCGTCGCCTCGTAGACCACGCCCATGCCGCCCTCGCCGATGCGACGGGTGATGTTGAAGCGGCCGACCAGGGTGGTCCCGATGAGCGGGTCGGGCGCCTTGGTTGCGGAGGGTGGGTCGCCGGGGGCGGTCACGAGCAGCGCCGGGTCGACCGCGAGGGCGCAGCCGTCCGAGGGGCAGATCACCGTCGCCGGCGGAAATGCCGTCTGACAGATCGGGCAGGTGGGCATCGGCGGTCGGGCTGGGCCCCCGCCGCAGGACGGGGAGGCCGCAGGCCGAAAAGCAAGCCTAGTCGGCGACGGTGGTTGCGTCAACCGCGGGTGACGCGCGGGAAGGGTGGGAGTATGCTTCCGGCATGGTGCCCGCGCGCAAACGGATCTCGGCGGTGGAGTGGAGCCAGCGGCCGGAGACGAACCGGATCGAGGAGCTGATCGAAGGGGAGGTGTTTCTCGTGCCCGAGCCGACCACGAGTCACCAGGACGCCGTCGGCAACATCTTCTTCGCTCTGACCGAGTGGGCGCGACGGACCGAAGCCGGACGGGTATTTGTCGCACCGACGGGGGTTCGTCTCGCGTGGGACACGGTCGTGCAACCGGACGTCCTGTTCGTCGCTGCGGCACGCGCCGAGATCATTTGCGACGAGGGGATCTTCGGGGCGCCGGACCTGGTGGTCGAGGTGCTCTCGCCGTCGACCGCGGCGCGCGATCGTGGCGACAAGCTGCGCCTCTACGAGCGCAATGGCGTCAGCGAGTACTGGATCGCCGACACCCAGGCGCGGCGGATCGAGCGCTACGAGCTGGCCGATCGAGGCCTGGTGCTGGCACGGCAGTTTCTCGACGGGGAGATCCTCGAGAGCGTGAACCTCCCGGGCTTCGCGCTGCCGATCGCGGTGGCGTTCCGGCGCTGATCGCTCGATTCCGGTTAGCGCGCGAGCACCAGGAGGGCGGCGATCAGGCCCGCAGCGACGAGGGCGAGCGTCACGACCAGGGTGGTGCGTGGCCGGCGCGCCGCGGGCGCCTCGTCTTCCGCGCTTTCGGGGACCGCGTCGGGAACAGGAACGGCAACGGAAACGCCAACTTCCTTTACCGCGTCAGCGGAGTTGTCTCGGCGGGAGCCGAGGGGAACGGCAACGGCGACGGGAGCGGAGACGGGAGCGGCGGGAGAAGCGGCGCGCTGGGTCCGGTCGCGCAGGAAGGTCTCCTTGTGCTCCGCCGAACAGAAGTACCAGGTCTGCCCGTCGACGATCGCCACCGCGCGGGCGCGCAGCATGTCGACCTCCTGGCCGCACACCGGATCGCGCGCGCTCATTTCTTGTCACCCTCCGCCGCGTCGCCGCCGAGGCCGAAGAAGCCGCGGATCCGATCCAGCAGATCGGCGTGGTGTGCCGCGCCGGCCCCCGCCCGCGCCGCGCCGAGCTGCGCCACCTCCCCCTCGAGCTCCACCTGACGCGCCGCCAGGATCGCGCTGATCTCGTCGACCAGCGACTTGCGCGTGGCGAGCACCTCCTGGAACAGCGCGCGGTCGATCACGTAGCACTCCGCGTCGGTGCCCGCGATGGCGGTCGCCTTCCGCGCCTCGCCGGTCATGAGCGACATCTCGCCGAAGATCTGCCCCTCGTCGAGCTGAGCCACCTCCCGCTCCACCCCGTCGACCGCAACGCGGATCGACACCGATCCATGCCGGATGACATACAGCGAGTCGCCCGGCTCGCTCTGCCGGAGGATGATCTCCCCCGTCCCGAACACCTCCACCCGGCAGCGGTCGGCGAGCAGCTCGAGGTGCTCCTCGTCGAGCGGGGCGAAGATCGCCACCTTGCGCAGTGACGCGAGGCGCGCGTGGTGCTGCTTCTGCCACTTGGCGTCGGCGCGCTCCTTGGAGAGCTCGGTGACGAAGATGTTGCGCGACGGGTAGGGGATCTCGATGCCATGCCTTCGCAGCGCGTACCAGATCCGCTTTTTGACCTCGGAGTCGGTGCCGTCGTCGTGGCGGATATCGGCGAGGCGGTAGCGCACCGCGTAGTGTGCGTGATCCTGCTCCATCCGGAAGAAGATGCAGTCGGGCACCGGCTCGTCCCGCACGTTCGGGATGCCCTTCACCGCCTCCAGGACCACCTGTTGCACCTCGTTGGGCGGGTGGCGGTAGTGGACGTCGAAGTGGACCCACTGGCGATGCCACGGCACCGGGCGCGAGAGGTTCACGAAGGACTGTTTCGCGAGCAGGCCGTTCGGGATGATCACCATGTCGTCGTTGCGGGTGACGATCGACAGCGAGCGCCAGCGCACCTCGACCACCTGCCCGGTCACCTCACCGACGGTGATCCAGTCGCCGATCGCCACCGTCGATTCGAGCTGGAGCGCGATCCCGCCGATCACGTTGCCGAGCGTCTCCTGGAGCGCGAAGCCGATCACGCCGGTCAGCACCGCCGAGGTGGCGAAGATCGCCGACAGGTTCACCCCTTCGTGATGGACCAGCGCGAGCACGATCACGATCGCCGCCACCGTCGAGACCACCGTCCGCACGATGCGCACTTTGCGGATGCTGCGGCCGAGCATGTCAAAGAGGATCAGCGCGGCGACTTGAACGATCCCGAGCGCGAAGAGCACAGACGCGGGGAGGTCAACCCAGTCATGCCGCCCACCGAGATTCAGTGCATGGACCATCGCGTTGGTCGGCAGCGTGAGGATGTAGAGGCCGAGGCAGACCAGCGGGAAGGCCATCGGCGGGCGGCGCGGCGGGCGCAAGAGGAGGCGCAGGAGCCCGAGCAGCGCGAGGCAGATCAGCGCGGTGGCGACGGCGCTCGCGTGTTCCCGAAGCTCGTCCTGGAGCACGGCAGAGAAGCCGGTCGCCTGCATCGGTCCGCGAGCCTAGCACAACCCCTGCACAACCCCGTCCGGCGCTTGACTTCGCGCCGTGAATTGCGTTAGTCAAGCGCGTTTTCAAACCAACAAGAACCAGGAGAACTGCACCATGTCGAACTTCAAAGTGGCCGATCTGAAGCTGGCCGATAAGGGCAAGCTGCGCATCGAATGGGCGGAATCGCGTATGCCGGTGCTGATGGCGCTGCGCGAAAAGTACAAGGATTCCAGGCCGTTCAAGGGCCACCGGATCGCTGGGTGCATCCATGTGACAAAGGAGACGGCGGTGCTGGTGCGCACGCTGCGCGCGGCCGGGGCCGAGGTGTCGTGGTCGGGCTGCAACCCGCTCTCGACGCAGGACGACGTGGCCGCCGCGCTGGCCGCCGAGGGCACGTCGATCTACGCGTGGCACGGGCTGTCGAAGCAGGAGTTCTACTGGGCGATCGAGCAGACGCTGCTGTTCAAGCCGACGCTGACGCTGGACGATGGGGCGGACCTGATCTTCACGGTGCACTCGAAGCACCCGCACCTCGCCAAGGACATCTATGGCGGCACCGAGGAGACCACCACCGGGGTGCACCGCCTGCGCGCGATGGCCGCCGACGGGAAGCTCCTCTACCCGATCATCGCGGTCAACGACTCGGAGACCAAGTGGGACTTCGATAACGTGTACGGCACCGGGCAGTCGTCGCTCGATGGCATCCTGCGCGCGTCGTCGGTGCTGATCGCCGGGAAGACGTTCGTCGTCGCTGGTTACGGTCACTGCGGGCGCGGCGTGGCGTCGCGCGCGCGCGGCATGGGGGCCAACGTGGTGGTCACCGAGATCAGCCCGACCGCGGCGCTGAAGGCGGTGCTCGAAGGCTTCCGGGTGATGCCGATGGACGAGGCGGCCAAGATCGGCGACATCTTCATCACCTGCACCGGGATGAAGGACATCATCGTCGGACGGCACTTCGACTCGCTGAAGGACGGCGCGCTGGTGTGCAACACCGGCCACTACGACTGCGAGATCAACCTGGTGGATCTCGAGCAGCGCTCGAAGGGGCGCCGCGAGATGCGGGCGAACAACGAGGAGTACACGCTGATCGACGGTCGCCGGGTGTATGTGCTCGGGCAGGGGCGCCTGATCAACCTCGCCGCCGCCGAGGGGCACCCGTCCGAGGTGATGGACATGTCGTTCGCGAATCAGTTCCTCGGGCTGCTCAAGCTCGCCAAGGAGGGTCGCACCCTCGACAAGAAGGTGTACGAGCTGCCGCGCGAGCAGGACCAGGAGATCGCGTTCACCAAGCTGGCGACGATGGGGATGGCGATCGACACGCTGACGCCCGAGCAGAAGACCTACGCGACCGATTATTCGGCAGGCACGTAGCTCGCCCGCCCGCTCCTCACGGGTCGCCCCGCAGCTCGCGGCCGCACCGCTTTCCCACCTTGATCCCGAACTCTTCGCGATCCCTCCCGACCGCACGCCGGCGTCCGGATCGCGAGTCGTGCGAGAGGCGTGGGCCCGATCGGCCAGCCCAGCGGAGCTTGACTTGACCCGGGATTTCCCGGACCGTCGTCTCATGAGCGCGCGCTCTCTCCGCCTGCTGTTCGCCGCCTCGCTGCTCGCGGCGACCTCCTGCGGCGGCGGCGATGGAGCGGGTCAAGACCACGTCGCGATCGACCTGGCGATCGCCGCCAGCGACGGCAGCGTGCCCGATCTTGCCGGACCTGTCGATCGATCGCTGCCCGCCGACCTGGCCGAGCGAGCGGACCTCGCCGCCCACGATGTGGCGGTGCCGGCCGACCTCGCGCCCGTCGCCGACCTCGCCGCGCCCGCGGACCTCGTCACGCCTGTTCCAGCGGATCTTCTCGCCGTCGCCGACCTGGCCAAATCCGCCGATCTGGCGCGTCTCGCCGACCTCGCCCAGCCCGCCGACCTCGCCCAGCCCGTCGACCTGGCGATGTCACCCGACCTGAAGACCCCCTACCCCGTCGGCCCCTACGGCAACGCGGTCGGCAGCGTCGTCCCGAACTTCACCTTCCAGGGCTATTTCGCCCCGGGGAAGACCACCGGCCTGGCCACCGAAGTGGGCTACGGTGACGTCACCTTCGACATGGTCCGCACGTCGGGAGCGAAGTACCTGCTCGTGATGCTGGCGGGCTACTCCTGAGCCGCGTGCCAGCAGGCGGCCCGTGATCTGGCCATCAACGCTCCCAAGCTGGTCCCGAAGGGCGGTTTTCTGATGGGCATCCTCGTCGAGGGAACGACCCACGTGAACGTCGCCACCAAGAGCAACCTCGATGCCTGGATCGGCGCCGCGAAGACGCCCCACACGTGGACCCTCGACGGCGTGGCCCCGCAGGCGACGATGCAGGTCTACTTCGGCAAGCCGCGCGAGACCTACTTCATCATCGATCTGAAGACGATGAAGATCCTCGAGATCATCAACAACGACGTCAGCACGGCGATGTCGAACCTCGCCGCCCGCCTGTAGCCCTCAGGCGTATGTCAGGCGCAGGATGAAGCTCACCGCCAGGAGCAGCGACGCGGCTGTCGCGGCCCAGAAGATCAGGCCGAGGATGTCGCGCAGCCGCGCCATGCTGCTCATCAGGTGCTCGAGGTCATTGCCTTCGGTCTTGATCACCGCGCTGAACCCCGCCGTCGCCCTCACGAGGAGGACGCCGACCACGCCGCCCATCGCCGAGATCAGGCACCAGAGCACGAGGTCGAGGGAATAGACCGCCGGCGACGGGGTGCCGCCGAGCGAGATGCCGAAGTGCTCGATCGCGTTGTAGCCGAGGAGGATGACGCTCGCCACGACGACCACCACCCCCGACCGGGCCATGTTGCGGACCAGTCCCTTGAACGTCTCGTTCTGCTCCGCAGTGAACTCGTAGCCGGCGCTTGCTGTGGTCGTCATCGTCTGACCTCCTCCCGGCAGGATACATGGCGCACGGGTGCCCGATGTCCCGAATCTCGTGTCCGCGGAGTTGTCTCTGCGAAAGCCTTAGGGCCCGCGAATGGACAACTCAGTCGCCCTCGCGGCCGATCCATCCCGGCAGGCTTCGGGGGGCTTGCCCCCCTTCTGTAGTCTTGAGGGGAAGCTCCTCCGTCAAATAAGGAAAGAAAAATGACACACCGCTCGCTCCTTAGGTCATCCCCGGACCCATGTTCATGTCACTGAGCTTCCAGTCGAACAGCTTCTTGTAGAACTTGGTCGCGGCCGACGTGTCACCGGTGCTGAGCTCGATGTGGCAAAACGGATTTCCCTTGGACGTCTACCTCGTGAGTTCGTGTGGCGAGTGAGTTTCCCGGTGCGATCAGATTCAGACGACGGCGCAACCTAGCACGGCGGCGCCCAGGAAGGGAGGACGGGGCGCGAGCGAGATCGCGCACCGTGAGGCGAGCGCCTACTTCTTCGCTTCCTTCTCCTTCTTCTTCGCCTGCTTTTCCTTGGTGGTCAGCTTTTCCTTGTTCTTCTTGCCCTGCTTCACTTGTCCCTTGGCCATGGTCGTCTCCTCAAGTTGAAGGGGATACCCACCCAAAATGCCCGAGCGCGCCGCCGCAAGCAAGATTTCGTCGCCGCACCACTGTGAGCGCGAGCCCGATAAACGGGCGTGCCATCGCTTCCCCTCGGTGGTAGGCAGTCGGCCGACTCGGTCGGGGTCCTATACGCCATGAAAAAAACCGTCGTCGCCCTCGCCGTCGCCCTCGTTGCTCTCCTCGCCACCGTCGGCAACGCTCGCGCCGACGACGAGGACGCCAAGAAGGCCCGCGCCCACTACACCGCCGCCACGCGGTACTACAACGTCGGCGACTTCCGCCAGGCGCTCGAGTCGTTCAAGCAGGCGTACATCGCCCGCGCCGACGCGGTCTTCCTGTTCAACATGGGGCAGTGCTATCGCCAGATGGGCGAGCCGGAGGGCGCGGTGCGGCAGTATCGCGCCTACCTCCGCGAGAGTCCGGAAGCGCCCAACCGCGCCGCGGTGGAAGGCTTCATCGTCACCGCCGAGCAGCAGATCAAGGAGAAGGCCGCCAACGTGCCGCCGACCGGCGTGATGCGCTCCCCGGACCCGGTCGAGGCCGCGCCAAAGGAGGGCTCACCGTCGGTGACGGCCCCGAAAGAAGCTCCCCCTGCGGCCTCCGTGGTGGCCTCGCCGTCCGGGGAGACGGGGGCCGAGAAGCCGTCGCGGCGCGGCCTGTGGATCGGGGTGGCGGTGGGCGGCGCGGTGGCGGTGGTGGCGGCGGTGACGCTGGCGGTCCTCTTCACGGTGCCCAACGATGCCGCGGCGCGCGACGGGACGATCCCGGGCGCGACGATGGTGATGTTCCCATGACCTTCGCCTGCGGAGACACGATGCGCCTGGCAATTTCTCGTCGATCCCTCCCCCTGCTCGCGCTCCTGGCCGTGCTCGCGAGCTGCGCGCCGGGACGGGGAACGGTGTTCATCACCGTCGACAGCGCCGTTCCGGTGAAGGGGGTCGCCCGCCTTCGCATCGGCGTGGAGAACCAGGGCCAGAGCGCCGCGCCGATCGAGCTCAAGCTGCCGGGCGGTTCGGTCGATATCCCGCCCCCGATCACCTACACGCTCGCCTTCGCCGCCGACCGCAAGGGATCGATCACCGTCACGGTCGACGCCCTCGACGGCGCGGGGACGGTCCTGGCGAGCGGTCGCGCCGTCGGTGAGGTCCAGCCCAGCCAGGCGAGCGAGATCAAGGTCCTCCTCGGCGGCGCGCTCCCGGGCGACGGCCCCACCGCCGACGCGGCGGTGAACCGCGACCTCGCTGGGGTCGATCTTTCCGGGATCGATCAGTCGATCGAGCAGGACCTCGCAGGGGTGACGAACGATCTCACGATGGCGGGCGACATGGCCCTCGCCGCCGGCTGTCTCGACGGCAAGAAGAACGGCAGCGAGACCGACACCGACTGCGGCGGCTCGTGCGGGAAATGTCACAACGGCGAGGCGTGCCTCGTCCCGGGCGACTGCAAGAGCGGCGCGTGCGTCGGCAATCGGTGCGCCGCCCCGAGCTGCAAGGACGGCGTGAAGAACGGTAACGAGACCGATGTCGACTGCGGCGCCGCTTGCCAGAAGTGCGGAGCCGGCAAGGGCTGCACCGTCGCTGCCGACTGCGCCGGTGGGGTCTGCAAGGCGCTGGTGTGCGCCGCCCCGACCTGCATGGACGCGGTCAAGAACGGCACCGAGACCGATGTCGATTGCGGCGGCTCGTGCGGCAAGTGCGCCACCGGCAAGGCGTGCGCCGGCCCGGCCGATTGCGTGAGCGCGGTGTGCGCGATGAACCAGTGCGCCGGCGTGGGTTGCGTCGACGGGGTGAAGAACGGCACCGAGAGCGACACCGACTGCGGCGGCTCCTGTCCGAAGTGCGGCACGGGAAAGGGATGCGGAGCCAAAGACGACTGCCAGAGCCTGGTGTGCACCGCGAACCTGTGCATCCAGGCGAGTTGCATGGATGGCGTCAAGAACGGCGCGGAGAGCGATCTCGACTGCGGCGGCTCCTGCACGAAGTGCGTGGTCGGCAAGAGCTGCGGCGACGGGGCCGATTGCCAGAGCGGTACGTGCAAGGTGGTGGCGGGGCTCCAGTGCGTCGCGCCTTCGTGCAATGACGGGGTCAAGAACGGCGCCGAGACCGACGTGGATTGCGGCCCCGGCTGCAACAAATGCGACAATGGCAAGACGTGCGGCGGCGGAGCCGACTGCACCAGTGGCGTGTGCGCGATGAACACCTGCGCGACGGGCGGCTGCATCGATCTCGTGAAGAACGGCAGCGAGAGCGACGTCGACTGCGGCGGCTCCTGCCCGAAATGCGCCAATGGCAAGGGGTGCGGCCTCGCCGCCGATTGCGCCAGTGACGTGTGCGGCGCCGCCAAGTGCGCCGCCCCGACCTGCAACGATCTGGCGAAGAACGGCACCGAGAGCGACATCGACTGCGGCGGCTCCTGTGCCACCAGGTGCGCCACCAACCAGCTCTGCGGGCTCGCCAGCGATTGCCAGAGCGGCGTCTGCGCGATGAACCGCTGCGCCGCGCCCACCTGCATGGACGGGGCGAAGAACGGCAGCGAGACCGATATCGACTGCGGCGGCTCGTGCTCGAAGTGTGCGAACAGCAAGGTCTGTGGCGCGGCGGCCGATTGCCAGAGCGGAATCTGTACCGGCGGAAAGTGCGCCGTTCCGAGCTGCATCGACACCGTTCGCAACGGCACCGAGACCGATATCGACTGCGGCGGCGCGTGCGTCGTCAAGTGCGGAAATGGCAAGGTCTGCGCCATGGCGGTGGACTGCCAGAGCATGGTCTGCTCGATGGGCATCTGCTCGGCGGCGGGCTGCGTCGACAAGGTCAAGAACGGCAACGAGACGGGCACCGACTGCGGCGGGTCCTGCCCGAAGTGCGGCCCGGGCGTCGCGTGCCTGGTGGCCGCGGACTGCACGAGCGGCGTCTGCACCAACTTCGTATGCGCCCTGCCGACCTGCGCCGACGCGGTCAAGAATCAGACCGAGAGCGATATCGACTGCGGCGGGACGTGCACGAAATGCATCGATCTGAAGACCTGCCTCGGCGCCGCCGATTGCCAGAGCGGCGTCTGCACCGCCGGAAAGTGCGCGATCCCGACCTGCGCCGACAATGTCAAGAACGCCAAGGAGACCGACCTGGACTGCGGCGGGCTCACTTGCGCCAAGTGCGCCAATCTGAAGAACTGCGCCCTGGCGACCGATTGCATCAGCGCCGTCTGCTCGGCCAATCAGTGCCAGGTGCCCACCTGCGCCGACAAGGTGAAGAACGGCAGCGAGAGCGACGTCGACTGCGGCGCGGCGTGCCCGAAGTGTGGCGAGACGCAGACCTGCTTCGTGGCCGCCGACTGCCTGAACAATGACTGCTACAAGAACGCCTGCACGCTCTTCGCGGCGCCGCTCGACTACAAGGCCGGCGTCAATCCCTACAGCATCGTCTCCGTCGATGTGAACGGCGACGGGAAGCGCGACGTGGCGGTGAGCAACAAGGGCAGCAACAATGTGGGCGTGTACCTCGGCGCCGGCAACGGGACGCTGGCGGATGCGATCTACTTCACCGTCGGCACCAGCCCGCTCGGCATCGCCGCGGCCGACTCCACGGCCGATGGCTACCCGGAGCTGGTGACCGCCAACGTCAACAGCAGCAGCGTCAGCTGGCTCGGCAACCGGGGCATCGCCGCCAATCCGATCTACTCGATCGCCGTCGGGTGGACCGTCGGGGCGAGCCCCTACGATGTCCTTTTCGCCGACCTCAACGCCGACAACCGGGCGGATATCGTCTCGGCCAATCACGGGGCGAACACGATCTCGGTGCGCCTCGAGGCGATGGGCCCCTTTGCGACCGCGACCACCTATGCCACCGGCACCGGCCCGACCTCCATCGCGTCGGGCGACTTCACCGGCGACGCCAGGATCGACCTCGTGGTGGCCTGCGCAGACAGCAACAACCTGTACTTCTTTGCGCAGACCGCCAGCCCCGGCAAGTTCAACGTCGGGCCGATCTTCGGCGCCGGCGTGACCGGCCCGTATTCGGTCGCCTCGGGCGACTTCAACGAGGACGGCTGGCTCGACGTGGTCACCGCCAACCTGAATGGCAGCAACCTCGCGGTCATCCTCGGCAAAGGGAACGGCACCTTCGCCGCGCCCAGGTTCATCCCCGCCGACAAGAGCCCGATCTACGTCGCGGTCAGCTACTTCAACAACGATCTGTTCGCCGACCTGGTGGTCGCCAACGCCGGCGCGGGGGTCACGGTGCACCTCGGCAACGGCGACGGCACCTTCCAGACCGCCCTCAAGTTCGCCGCGGGCCTCGCTCCCTACTCGGTGGCCGTCGGCGACTACAACACCGACAACCGCAACGACATCGTGGTGGCCAACCAGTTTGGCAACACCATCAGCCTGCTGCTCAACAACCGGTAGCCGAGTCCGTCAATCCCCGTCGGTGAACGTCGCCGCGCGCTTCTCCAGCATCGCCATCGCCGCCTCCATCTGATTCGCCGTACCGAGGAGGGAGAGCTGCGCCGCCGTCTCGAGCTCGAAGGCGGCGCGCGTATCGAGGCCGCGCGAGGCCTGGTAGAGCCGCTTGGCAGCGCGCAGCGCGTCGGGCGACTGGACCGCGATCTCCTGGGCCAGCGCCAGCGCCGCGGCGAGCGGATCGGCCGCGACGCGGGTGCAGAGACCGAGTCGCACCGCCTCCTCCCCGTCGACGATCCGGCCGGTGAAGGTGAGCTCGCGGGCGATGTCGTCACGCACCAGACCGAGCAGCGTCCGGGTTGCTCCCATATCGGGCACGAGGCCGTAGCGCACCTCCATCACCGAGAGCCGGGCGTCGGGCGCGACGATCCGGATATCGGCCCCGAGCGCGAGCTGCAGGCCGCCGCCGAATGCCACGCCGTGGATCGCGGCGATCACCGGCACACCCACCTCCTGCCAGATCCAGCAGGCCCGCTGCGCGACGTTGCCCGGGCTGTCCTTCGCGCGCAGGAGCAGCTTCTCGCGCACCTCCGGGCCCGCGCCGATGAACGCTCCCCAGTCGAGCCCGGCGCAGAACGCCTTCCCGGCGCCATGAAGCACCACCGCGCGCACTCCGCGCTCGCGCCGGAGCCGCTCGCCCGCGGCCACGATCCCTTCGAACTGCGCCCGGTCGAGCCCGTTCCGCTTCTCCGGTCGATTGAGCGTCACCCGCGCGACGCGCCCCTCGATCGACACCACCACGCGCTCTTCGGACACGGCATCCTCCACCTGAAGAGCGCGAACGTACCATGCCGGGAGCACCACGGCAGCGCCGGGCGCGCTCGCAGTCCCGCTCCCGATGTGCTCTAACTTCCCCATGCGTCTCGCGATTCCGCTCCTGCTCCCGGTCGCGCTGGTCGCCGGCGGCTGCGTGCCGGTCTTTCCCATGCCGATGACGGCGACCCAGTTCGCGCAAGCCAACAGCGGCGCTGCGCTGGTCGCCTACCTCGGCCAGCCCGACGCCGGACCGTCGGTGTGCGACCTCGCGAACCGTGGCCCGCACCTGACGCTGGTCAACGCCGAGACGCTCGAGCTGCTCGGCGACGGCCTCCGCGAGGGGCGGGTGAAGCCGGAGCTGTGGCGGCGCTGCATCGAGGCGCTCCTGAAGGGGCTCCAGCGGCCGGAGGCGGTGGGTCTCATGGACGTCATGGGCACCACCTACCGCGCGCTCCTCCGCGACGGGGATTTCGAGCAGAACCCGCTCCTCCAGAAGCGCCTCGCGGTGCTCCACGAGATGTTCCTGGAGCGCCCGAACGGCCTCTCCGCGCACCCCGCGCTGATGGACGGCTGGCTCTCCGAGCTCGATCAGGCGATCGAGCGAGAGCGGCTCGGTCCGATCGCGATGACCTACGGCAAAGATCTCCTCGCCACCGTCGATCTCGAGCAGGGGCTGTGGCGCGGCAAGCCGGTGCGCGAGGCGGCGCTCGACGCGCTCCAGGCAATGGGCAACGAGAAGCTCCTCCGGCGCTTCGCCGCGCGCCTCCCCGATCCGGCGATGCGGCAGCAGGCGCTCCGTCGGATCGTGCGGCTGCACATCGCCGCCTCGCAGTTCCCCGAGGTGCGGAACAACGCGCGCACCGTCGAGGACATCGTGATCAAGCTCGGCCGCTACCCGGTCTCGCCGGTGCAGTTCGCGCCGCGCAGCGCCTCGCTCGACGCCACGAGGATCCCGATCCGCGGCGTGCTGGTGCGCCAGCAGATCCTGAAACAGACGGTGACCCTGCTCGGCTACGGCGGCGATCGCCCCGGCGTATCGGTGCTGCCCGAGCTGTCGCTCCGCGGTGCGCTCCAGATCGAGCTCGCTGGAATCAGCCGCCCGGTGACGCTGTGCGGCCCGGCGAAGGACGTGGACCCGACCCCGTGCGTCGCCGCCGAGGAGGTCAAGCTCGATAACCCGATGGCCTATCTCGATCAGGATGGCGCATTCCATTTCGTCGAGCACGTCGCGATGCGCGACGCGGTGGTGCTCACGCAGGGCGGCGGTAATTTTCTCCTCCCGGTGAGCGTCGCACGCCACCCGCTCCTCACGCTCAACTGGGGATTGTGGTTCGAGAAGCCCGAGAACCTCGTGCTCTCCGGCGGTCCGCCCGGCGACGAGGGCCCGAACCTCGGCGTCAGCGTCGATAACCGCAATGCGAATCGGCTGGTCTACACCGTCGGAGCGGGAGGCGCGTCCTACCTCGCGGTGGTCGAGATGGCGGAGGCGCAGGGCTTTCACGTGGTCAGCGCCGGGCGGCAGGGCCCATCCGGGGCGCGCGGGCAGCGCGGCTACGATGGGCGGCGCGGCAGCGACGGACAGAACGCCAGCTGCCCCTCCACCGCAGCCAGCCCCGGCGCCCCCGGCGAGAACGGCGGCCCCGGCGGACTGGCCGGCCCAGGCGGCAACGGCGGGCGCGGCGGCGACATCACGGTCCAGGTCCACTGCGGCAGCCACCCGTGCGGCGCGATCCTCGATCTCCTCCGGCTGACCGTCTACAGCCAGGGCGGCGCGGCGGGCTTCGGCGGTTCGGGCGGGGCCGGCGGCACCGGCGGATCCGGCGGCCGCGGGGGATCGAGCGTCACCTGCTACGCCAACGGCCAGAGCTACAGCATCGCCGCCGCCTCCGACGGAGCGCGCGGTCTCGACGGGCGGAGGGGTCCGGACGGCCCGCCGGGGCTGCCCGCTCCCCCGGGGCGCGTCGGCTTCCGGACCGGCCCGTGACTCGCCCTCGCGGCGCGGGAATCCAGGCGCGGATCCTCGCGCGCTCTCTTGCCCGTGGCCGGGTGCGACGACTCGCCAGCGACGGGAGATGCCGATTCGCCCAGCGACCTCGCCGTGCCCGAGCTCACCTCGCCCGCCGATCTCCGCAATCGCGATCTCCCGCTGCCGCCCGACGGGATCCCCTCCGGCATCGAAAAGCGACCCGCCAATCCCACCTGCCTCGCGCCCGCCCGCCCCGTCGACAACCCGGCGCTCGCGCTCGCCCCGGCCTTCCCCGGTGTCGCCTTCACCCTCCCGATCCTGCTCCTCCAATCGCCCGGCGATGGCACGCGCTTCTACCTGGTCCAAAAGGGCGGCGTGGTGAAGCGCTTTGCCAATGACCCGAATGTCAAGACCACCGCAGATTTCGTCAATATCACCGCGCGGGTCAATTCGGGCCCGAACGAGGCGGGATTGCTCGGAATGGCTTTCCCCCCCGGGTTCGCCCAGAACGGCTTCGCCTACCTCTCCTGCACCGGCTTCGGAGGACCGGTCAACCTGCGCTCCACCTTCTCCCGTTTCACCAGCAAGGATGGCGGGCTGACCCTCGATCCCGCCTCCGAGGTGAAGCTCCTCACCCTCGATCAGCCCTACGCGAATCACAATGGCGGGCACGTCGCGTTCGGCAATGACGGATTCCTTTATATCGGCGTCGGCGACGGCGGCAGCGCCGGCGATCCGCAAAAGAACGGACAGAATTCGAATGTCTGGCTCGGCAAGATCTTGCGCCTCGATGTCGACGGCGGCAGCCCTTACAAGATCCCGCCCGACAATCCCTTCGCGCAGGGCGGCGGAAAGCCCGAGATCTACGCCCTCGGCCTGCGCAACCCGTGGCGCTTCAGCTTCGATCGCACCACCGGCGATCTGTGGGCGGGCGACGTTGGCCAGAGCAAAATCGAGGAGGTCGACAAGATCGTCCTCGGCGGCAACTACGGCTGGAACATCAAGGAGGGCGCAGCGTGCTACGCGCAGGGCCCGTGCAAGGTGCCGGGCCTGATCGAACCGATCGTTCAGTACACCCACGCCGCCGGCATCTCGGTCACCGGCGGCCACGTCTACCGCGGCGCGGCGATCCCGTCGCTGGCCGGCAAATACCTCTTCGCCGATTTCGGCTCGGGCAGGATCTGGGCGGTGGTCAATGACAAGGTGACCGGAAAGGCCGCCCCGCAGCTCCTCCTCAGCAGCGGCCGGTCAATCTCCTCCTTCGGCGAGGGCGACGACAAGGAGCTCTATCTCCTCGATTACGGCCCCGGCACCATCCACAAGCTCGTCCCGGGCGGCAATCCGGCGCCCGATCCCTTCCCGAAAACCCTCTCCGCCACGGGCTGCTTCGACAAGAGCGATCCCAGGAAGCCAGCCCCCGGATTGATCCCCTACGACGTCAATGTCCCGCTCTGGTCCGACCGCGCGACCAAGGAGCGCTTCATGGCCCTCCCCGACGGTGGGAAGACCCACGTCAACGCCGACGGGGATTGGGATTTTCCCGATCGCACCGTGCGGGCGAAGACCTTCCTGCTCGCCGGCAAGCGCATCGAGACGCGGCTCTTCATGCGCCACGACGACGGCGCGTGGGCTGGCTACACCTACGAATGGAACGACGCAGAGACCGACGCCGTCCTGCTGCCCGCCGGCAAGTCGAAGGCGATCGGCGCGCAGACCTGGTATTTCCCGACGCGCGCCGAGTGTCTCGCCTGCCACACCGACGCTGCCGGCCGCACCCTGGGCCTGGAGACGGGCCAGTTGAACGGCGAGTTCACCTACCCCGGGGGCACCTGGAACCAGGTCGCCACGCTGGCCTACATCGGCCTGTTCGACGCCCCGCCCCCGCAGTTGCTCCCGCACGATCCGCCGGCCGGCTCCAACGCCTCCGCCGAATCCCGCGCCCGCGGCTACCTGCACGCCAATTGCGGCAACTGTCACCGTCCCGGCGGCACCGGCCAGGGCCCCGCCGATTTCCGGTTCGGCATCGCGCTCGCCAACACCGGCGCCTGCGGCGTCGCCCCCACCGGGGCACCCTCGGCGTCCCGGGGGCCCGGCCCATCGCCCCCGGCGATCCGGGAAAATCGATCGTCTCCCTGCGCATGAAGCGCCAGGACGTCCACCGCATGCCCCCGCTCGCCAGCCGCATCGTCGACGGCACCGGCAAAACCCTCGTCGACGCCTGGATCCAGTCCCTCCTCAACTGCCAGTAGCCAGAATCCGTTCGCCCTGAGCGGAGCGCGGAGTCGAAGGGTCAGCGCCGGTCGGGATCGGGCCGGTCTCCGCGCTTCTTCAGATCCGCGAGATCGGCGTCGACCATCATCTCCACCAGCTCGCCGAACCGCACCGTGGGCTCCCAGCCGAGCAGGCGCCGCGCCTTCCCCATGTCGCCGCACAGCTCGTCGACCTCGGCCGGCCGGAAGTAGCGTGGATCGATCTCCACGCGGCCATTCCAGTCGAGATCGAGGCGGCCGAAGGCGGCGTCGAGGAACTCGCGCACGGTGTGGGTCTCGCCGGTGGCAATCACGAAGTCGTCCGGCTGCTCCTGCTGCAGCATCCGCCACATCGCCTCGACGTAATCCCCGGCAAATCCCCAGTCGCGCTTCGCATCGAGGTTGCCGAGGAACAGCTTGTCCTGCAGCCCGAGCTTGATCCGCGCCGCCGCGCGCGTGATTTTTCTCGATACAAACGTTTCGCCGCGACGGGGTGATTCGTGATTGAACAGGATCCCGTTGCAGGCATACATCCCGTACGACTCGCGGTAATTGATCGTGATCCAGTAGGCGTAGAGCTTGGCCACGCCGTAGGGCGAGCGCGGGTGGAAGGGCGTGGTCTCCGATTGCGGCGCAGGCGCCGAGCCGAACAGCTCCGACGACGACGCCTGGTAGAAGCGCGGATTGATCCCGCTCTCGCGGATCGCCTCGAGCAGGCGCACCGTCCCGATCCCGGTGACCTCGCCGGTGTACTCCGGAACATCGAACGACACCCGCACGTGCGACTGCGCCCCGAGGTTGTAGATCTCGTCGGGCCGCACCGTTCGCAGGATCCGGTTCAGCGACGAGGCGTCATTGAGATCGCCGTACACCAGCTTGAATCGGTAATCCTCCTCGTGCGGGTCCTGGTAGATCGCGTCGATCCGCCCGGTATTGAACGACGACGAGCGGCGCACGATCCCGTACACCTCGTACCCCTTGGCGAGCAGCAACTCGGCGAGGTAGCTCCCGTCCTGCCCGGTGACGCCGGTGATCAGCGCGCGCTTCACGACCGCGCCCCGCCCTGCTCGCGCCACCAGGCGATGGTGCGCGCCAGCCCCTCCTCGAACGAGGTGCGCGCCTCGAACCCGAAGCGCTCCTTCGCCCGCCGGACGTCGAGGCAGCGACGGGGCTGTCCGTTCGGCTTGCTCGTGTCCCAGGTGAAGCGGCCCTTGAAGCCCATCGCGCGGCCGGTCACTTCAGCGAGATCCTTGATCGTGACCTCGCGCCCGCTCCCGAGATTGACCGGGTCGGGCTCGTCGTAGCGCTCCGCGGCCAGCACCAATCCTTCGGCGCAGTCGGCGACATAAAGAAACTCGCGGGTCGGTGTGCCGTCGCCCCAGAGCGCGACGGTGGCGCGCCCCTGCTGCATTGCAGCATCGACCTTGTGGATGATCGCCGGGATGACGTGCGAGGTCTCGAGATCGAAGTTGTCGCGCGGTCCGTAGAGGTTGACCGGGAAGAGCACCACCGCGTTCGTCCCGTACTGCTGGCGGTAGGCCTGGGCCTGCACCAGCAGCATCTTCTTCGCCAGTCCATAGGGCGCGTTGGTCTCCTCGGGGTAGCCGTTCCAGAGATCGTCCTCGGAGAACGGCACCGGCGCGAACTTCGGGTAGGCGCAGATCGTCCCGGTGAGGACCAGCTTGGCCACCCCCGCGCGCCGCGCCTCCTCGATCAGCTGCACGCCCATCATCAGGTTGTCGTGAAAGAACTTCCCCGGGTTCTCGCGGTTCGCGCCGATGCCGCCCACCCGCGCCGCGAGGTGGAGGATCAACGTCGGGCGCGCGTCGGCGAGCAGCCTTCGCACCGCCGCGCCGTCGACGAGATCGTATTCCGTTGAGCGCGGGACGAAGATCTCCCGCACCCCGCGCGCCCGCAGCGCCTCGACCACGAACGAGCCAAGGAACCCGGCGCCGCCGGTGACGAGCACGCGCTGGGTCGTCAGATCCATCACGGTTCCTGGCAAGGCTTCCTCCCGTGCGCGATCAGGTAGGCCCACAGCGACCCGGGCAGACCCGCGAGCGCGCGCTCGACGCCGCGCAGCGCCCACGCCACCGGCGCGATCCCGCCGAGCCAAGGCGCGCCCAGCTGGTAGTGCAGCACCACCCGCGAGAGCGGCATCGGCTGGGCCCGCGAAAGCCGCACACCCTCGAACCCGGCGCGGCGCAGCTCGCCGATCAGACGATCTCCCGTCGAGGCGAGCATCCCCCGCTCGGCGGCGATGGCGGTCGCCTGTGCGGCGATCAGCGGGTTCCATCGGTTCGGCTCGATCACCGTGAGATGGCCGCCCGGCCGGAGCACGCGCTCCGCCTCGGCAAGCACCTGGAAGCGATCGGGCACATGGTGGAGCAGATCACGCACCAGCACCGCATCGAATGCTGCATCGCAAAAAGGCAGATGCTGCGCGTCGGCGCACGCGGTGCGGGCGGAGGTCCGCTCGGCCGCAAAGCGCGCCTTTCCCGGTGTGAAGTCGACGCCGAAGAGGCGCGCCCCACGCCCCGCGAGGTGATGCAGGTTGGCTCCCTCGCCGCAGCCGATCTCGAGGAGGCTCTCCCCGGGCGACACCTCCACGTCCGCCAGCAGCGCCGCCTCGGTCGCGGCGATGTAGGGGCCTTCGGTCTGCCACGCGAAGTGCGCCGGGTCGACGCCCTGCCAGTAGACGCGCTGCTCGCCGAAGCTTGGCGTGTCCATCGCCGCGGACGCTAGCACCGCGCCCGGGGTCCGTCCAGCTTGCCCCGCGGCTTGGGTGCCTAACAGCGGAGGGGCCCTCTTGCTGGCTCTTGCTCGTCACGTAGTCGTAGTCGTACTCGTAGGCGTAGTCGTAGTCGTCCCGTCCGCAGCGACGGCAATCGAACTTCCTCCCGCAACAAATTCCTCCTGCCAACCGACCCCCCTGGCCTCCAAGGAGGATGCCCCTGCTGGCCGACCAGAAGCTCGACGTCTATCGCCGCGCCATCGAGCTCCTCGCCCTTGCGTCGCAGATCGC
>SHYY01000093.1 GCA_009692555.1 Myxococcales bacterium | reverse complement strand
CGTCCGGTGAGGCGCGAGGAGGAAGCAGGCTGGCGGCCTGTGACCGACGAGCCTCCCCTCAAGTCTACAGAAGGGGGGCAAGCCCCCCGAAGCCGGGCGCAAAATGGGACCGGCCGGCGACGGGAGCGGGAAACTGATCGATGCTCTAGACTGCCTCGATGCCGGAGCTGCCCGAGGTCGAGACGGTGGCGCGCGGGCTCCGGGCGCGCCTGCCGGGGCGCCTGGTCCTGCGGGTGGAGACGAGCGGATTCAAGTTGCGGGCGCCGATCCCGCACCTCGGGCTGGTGCGCGCCTGCGAGGGGGCGCGCGTCGTCGCGGTGCGGCGCCTCGGCAAGTACCTGGTGATCGACTTCTCGCGCGGCGATGCGCTGCTCGCCCACCTCGGAATGAGCGGCCACTTCGCCTTCGCCGCCGCCGGCACGCCGCGCGAGCCGCACACCCACGCGGTGCTGTTTCTCGACGGGGACGAGGAGCTGCGCTACGTCGACGCACGGCGCTTCGGGGTGCTCGCGGTGTACCCCGCCTCCGAGCTGGAGCGCTCCGCCGAGCTGCGCGACCTCGGGCCCGATCCGCTCTCCCCGTCCTTCACCGCGCGCTACCTCGGCGAGTGCGCCAAGGAGAGCTGCGGCGTGGCGGTGAAGAGCTTCCTGCTCGATCAGCGGCGGATCGCCGGCCTCGGCAACATCTACGTTTCGGAGGCGCTGTTCGTCGCGCGGATCTCGCCGCGGCGGCGCGCCAACGGACTCGGCCCGCGGCGCATCGTGGCGCTCCACCAGGCGATCCGGGAAGTGCTCGCCGCGGCGGTGGAGCGGCGTGGCACGACCTTCCGCGACTACGTCGACGCCGACGGTGTGGGCGGCGACAACCAGCACCACCTCGCGGTGTACGGACGCGAAGGCGAGCCGTGCCGCGGGTGCGCGACGCCGATCCGGCGGCTGGTGCAGGGCGCGCGCTCCAGCTTCTTCTGCCCGCGCTGCCAACGTTAGGAAACTACTGCGATAGATCGAACCTGGCTCCGGCGCGTTGAACCACCCAAGGAAAAGCAAAAGCGTTGCCAGGCTTTGATCGATGCCCCGCCTTCAACTAGGATTGGCCGCAAGCGCCGCGTGGAGACGCGCGCGAGGCGAGGCCGTGCGGGACGACACCGACGAAGCATTGATGCTGCGCTACCGGCACGGCGAGGTGAGGGCCTTCGAGGTCCTCCTGACCCGCCATCGGAGGCCGATCTACAACTTCATCCTGCGTTTCGTCCTCGATCGGGCCCAGGCCGAGGATCTCCTCCAGGAGACCTTCCTGCGCGTGATCAAGGGCTCGGAGAGCTATGAGCGCCAAGCGAAATTCACTACCTGGCTGTACACCATCGCGCGCAACCTGTGCGTCGATGCCAGCCGGCGCGCCAAGCATCGCCGCGCCGACAGCCTCGATGCGCCGCTCGACGCCGAGGACGGCTCGGCGACGCTGCTCGATCGCGTCGCCGACCAGAAGGGGACCGTGGATCGCCAGGTGATCGGCAAGCAGCTCGGCGAGCGCATCCAGTGCGCCGTCGACAAGCTGGTCGAGGAGCAGCGCGAGGTGTTCGTGCTGCGCGAAGTGATGGACCTCCCGTTCAAGGAAATTGCCGTGATCGTCGGCTGTCCCGAAAATACCGTGAAGAGCCGGATGCGGTACGCTCTCGAGAAGCTCCGGGAGGCGCTCGAGGAGTACCGCGATCTGGCACAGGCTGCACAATGACCAGCGACTGCAAATCATTCGACGAGAAGCTGCTCGACTACCTCTACGAGGAGCTGGAGAGCCGCGAGCACGAGACGCTCAAGGCGCACCTCGAGGGGTGCGAGCGCTGCAAGATGGAGATGGAGTCCTTCGGGCGCGTTCGCTCGGCGGCGAAGTCGCTGACGATGGCGGAGGCGCCCCAGGCGGCCTCGGCGAAGCTGCTCTACCAGGCGGCGCAGCTCGCGCCGCGCCGCGGGGTGGTGATCCCGCTGTTCAAGCGCGTGGTCCATCACCCGGCCTACGCGATGGCGGCCTCGTTCGTCGTCGTCGGTGGCATCGCGGGCTGGATGCTCCTGAACCACAAGATGGACATGCCGCAGTCGCCGATCGCCGTCGAGGCGGCGCAGCGCCAGCTGGACGAGGAGGCCGCAGGCACGGAGGCGGCCAAGGGGACGGTGGCCAAGGCGGGCGCGGGCCAGCTCGCGGCAGCGGAGGGCGAGGTGAACCTTCCGGTGGCGGTGCCCGTCGCGGCGGCGGCCTCTGCCGCCTCAAAGACGACGGTGGCGACGAGGATGGAGACGACGCTGGGGACGACGGTCGACGGGAAGTCGGCCGGACGCGGAAGGATGGATAGCTCGGGTTTTGGCGGCAAGGACAACACGAAGGAGGACGGGGCCGCCGCGCGGGCGCCGCGGGAGGTGGCCACAAAGGAGAAGGCGGCCTCTGCCCCTGCGGACAAGATGCAGTGGCACGCCTCGAAGGCGCTCGATGACGCGGTCGACGTGACCAACGCGGGCGTGCCGTCGGGTGGTGTCCCGGTGGAGGCGCCGCCGCCGGTCGTCGCCAAGCCGGCGGTGATGCCGGCGACGGAGAACAAGATCGGCGACCTGGCGAAGAACGAGCGGGGCGTGGCGGGCCTGCGCTACAACGACCAGCGCGCCCCGGGGCCCTCCTCGCAGCCGCCCTCCGGCCCGATCGGACAAATCGCTTCGTCGGGGAAGAAGGAGCGTCCGGTCGCGACGCCGCCTCCGCCCGCGAAGAGCGATCCGCCGGTGATGCCGCGGGCGCTGTCGGCCTACGAGCAGCGCGAGCTCGACGAGCCTGCGGTGGCCGAGGGGCAGCAGGTGATGCAGCGCAACATGGAGGAGGCGCGGCGGCGTGATTTCGACGCGCTGGCGCAACAGAAGCGCAAAGGTATCGGCAGCAAGGGGATGCCCCAGCCGGCGGCGCCGTCGCAGGCGCTGGCGACGAACCCGGCGCAGAAGCAGCCCGCGCGTGACGAGCAGGCGGCGGACGTCGAGGTGCTGCTGAAGCGGCACGGCGAGCAGACGAACCGGCAGGACTGCCGCAGCGCCGACGCGACCTACCGGCAGATCAAGGAGCACTTTCCCGAGCGGATGACGCCGCAGGGACGCCTCGATCACGCCAAGTGCCAGCGCGTGCTGGGCAACTACTCCGAGGCGCGCAACGAGCTGAACTCGCTGCTCCAGGAGGCGCCCAGCCTGCGCGGCAGGATCGATCGCGAGACCAAGCTGCTCGAGATGGAGGAGCAGCCACAGCGCGCGGCCGAGGCGCCGTTTCCGGCGCCCCCGCGGGCCAAGAAGGCCGCGGCGAAGCCGAGCCAGAACGCCAAGCCCGCCGACGCCGATACGGCATTCTGATCAAAAGAGCGTGAGCTGGGGGCGGTCGTCGGGGATCTCGGCGAGCGGGTCGTAGGTGGCGCCGAGGAGGTCGCGGGCGAACTCCCAGGGCCAGCTCCGCCTTCCCTCGGGGGGCGGCGCGCCGGTGCGCTCGATGTAGGCGCGCAGGAAGGCGCGGGTGGCGTCGTTCATGTAGCCGCCGCCGCGGATCGGGCCGAAGTGCGGCTGGTAGCGGGCGGCGATCCGGCCGAACAGCTCGTCGCGGCGAACCTTGGCCAGCACCGACGCGGCGGCGACGGCGGCGTGGCGCTCCTCGGCGCGATCGACGGCTTCGAGGTGCGGGTGGCGGGCGCACAGCGGGCGGAAGAGCTTCTCCCCGTCAGCGACGATCCGGCGCACCTCCGGGGCGCGGCGAATCAGCACGGCCGCGCGCTCCTGTTCGAGGCGATTCAGCTCCCCGCGGCGGGTGCGGCGATCGATCTCGGACACATCAACCACCATCACCTCGACGTGCGTCGCCGCGTCGAGGATTCGCGGGACGAGGGCGCTCCTCGCGGCGTGCCCCTCCTCCCCCGCGCCGAAGCGCTTGGAATCGGCTACCCCGGCACGGGTGAGCGCGGCGGCCTTCTGCGGGCGCAGCGCGACGCAGGCGATCACCATCGGGCCGAGGATCGGGCCGCGCCCGGCCTCGTCGATCCCGAGCACCAGATCAACGGTCAGCACGCGCGAAGGTGGGTCATCCCGTCGCCGGGGCGGCGTGGGGGATGAGCGCGGCACGCAGGGCCGCCACCGGGCCAAGGAGCCGCTCCTCGACCTCGAAGCGGCGCAGCTCCTCGGCGTCGGCGAGGCGCCGCAGGCGGGCCAGGAGTCCTCCGAAGAAGCGCTCTCCCCAGGCCTTCAGCGGCAGGAGCAGCTCGGCGTCAGCGACGGTGACGTCGGGCATGTCGCGCTCCAGCGCGCGCCGGATCGATGCCTCGGAGAGCTCCAGCTTGGGGAGCACGCGGGTGAAAAAGTCGTCGACGCGGCCGCCGCGCAGATAGCCGCGGGCGAAGGCGCCGAAGCGGCCGTAGACCTGCTCGTCGAGGATCCGGAGACGCTCGAGGTTGCTTCCGGCGGCGACTCCCGCGACTGCGCTTTGCGCCGCCAGCGTGCGCTCGGCCTCGGCAAGCACCCGGACACGCGATCGGGCGGCGAGGCCCGCGAGCTGGTCGTCGACCAGCGCGAGGAGGAAGTCGCGATCGGCGGGGGCGGCCTGGTTCGATCCGAAGGCCCACCGACGGGGTCGAACGAAGTCCAGGATCTCGCGCGAGGCGGCGGTGTAGAGCGCGTCGAGATCGGCCACCAGGCGGAGCCGCTCCTCGGCGACGAAGCGCCGCGCGAACACCACCTGGTCGGCGCGCACCGATGAGAGCGCGGCATCGATCTCGGACTGCGCCGTCGACGCGAGCGCCTGCTCGCCGCGCGCGAGCGCCTGGTCGAGCAGCGCCCCGAGGCGACGCGCCGCCGCCTCGCGCTTGATCGAGTGGCTACGCGCGAAGAAGCGCTCCTCGAGAACGCGGCCGAGCTCTTCGCGGTTCGACTTCGCGAGCCTCTTCTTGTCCTTCTCCTTCTGCCCGAGCAGCGCGTCGCGCGCCGAGAACGGGACGATCGCCTCCACCAGATCACCGAAGCTGGTGGCGAGATGCGCGAGGATCTCCTTCAGTCCCTCCTCGTCGGTGCGGTCGATCTTGTTGACCACGCCGAGCGTCTTCTTGTGCTCGTCGCGGATCCGCAGGAGAGCCTCGCGCTCCGACGCCTTGCCCGCCTGGCCGATCGAGAACAGCCAGACGATCGCGTCGGCCTGGGCGATGAACTCGCGCGCGGTCTCCTCGTGCTCGGGGAGGATCGAGTTCAGCCCCGGCGTGTCGACGACGTTCACCCGCTGCAGCGCCTCGAGCGGGTAGAGCACCTCGACCACCCGGATCCGCCGCGCCTCCGCCTCGTCGAGGCCCTTCAGCAGCGACGGGACATCGTTCCACGGGACCTCGCGCGTGCCGCCATCGCGGTAGACCACCCGGCCGCCGCGCTCGGCGCCGTACTTGAGGACGTTGATCGTCGCCGTGGTCGGGGTGATCCCCATCGGCGCGACCTCCTCGCCGACCAGGGCGTTCACGAAGGTGGATTTTCCAGAGTTGAACTCGCCCATCACGGTGACGAGCAGCGGGCGATCGACGATCTCGACCAGGCGGGCCGCTTCCGGCGCGAGATCGCCGAGCTCGGGCGTGGCGAGGAGCACCCGGTGGGCGCTGCGCAGGAGGCCGTGCAGATCGGCCGGGGGCTGCTCGCGGGCGGCGCGGTAGACCTCGGCGAGCAGCGTCCGCGCGCGCGCATCCTCGGGGGCCGTCTCGACGGCCCGACGGAGCGCCACGGCCGCCGCGGTGGGCTGTCCCGCGGCGAGGTGGATCCGGGCCTGCGCGAGTCGGACCTCGATCGTTTCGCGGCCGAGCGCGCGCGCGATGGTCTCGCCGGCCGCCGCCTGATCGCCTGCGGCGAGGCGATGGAGCGCGACCGCCGCCAGGGCGTCCGGTGGCGGCGCCAGGCCGGCGTTATCGGCGTCGGCGACGAGGAACTCGGCGTAGCCGGCGGCGCGCGCGGCGAGACCGGCGCGGAGAGCGATGTGCAGCGCCTCGTCGAGCACCCGGCCGCGGGCCGCGACGTCGGAGAACGTCAGCGCGCGATCGAGAAAGGCGAGCGCGGGCTCGAAGGAGCGCGCCAGGGCGAGGGCGCGCCCGACGGTGAGATGAGCCAGGGCGCTCTCCGGGGCCTGGGTGAGGGCCTGGAGCGCGTGGGCGTGGGCTCCCGCGGCGTCCCCGGCGGCGAGGCGGGTGTCGGCGAGCCCGAGTCGCGCCTCGAAGCGCCGCGCGTCGATCGCGTGGAGATCGTCGTGCGCGTCCGCCAGCGTGGCGCGCGCCCGCTCCGGGCCGCCGAGACTGGTGAGCGCGCGACCATAGGCGCTCTCCGCGTCGTTCCAGCGACCGAGACGGCCATACAGCTCGCCGAGGGCACAGAGCGCGGCGGCGAGCGACTCCGTGGCGCCCGAGCTGGTCGATTTCTCGAGGCAGAGCCGCGCCGCGTCGAGATCGCCGCGCGCGAGCAGCGCCCGGCCGAGCAGCGCCTGCGTCTCGGTGTCCTCGGGGATCTGGGCCGCCGCCTTGCGGAGCTCGCGCACCGCCTTGTCGGTCCGCCCGAGCGCGAGCCAGGCCGCGCCGAGGCCGCGGTAGGCCTCGCCGCGCAGCGCACCGTCGGAGAGGCCGGCCTCCAGCGCCTTGCGAAAGCTCTCCGCGGCGCCCTCCACCCGCCCCTGGCGGCGCTGCACCTCACCGAGGGCCACCAGCGCTTCGGCGAAGTCCTCGCGCTGCGCCACCGTCTGCGCCAGCGCCTCCTCGGCCGCGACAAGGTCGCCCTTGCGCGCGCAGGCCAGCCCGAGGAGGTAGCCGGCGCGGGCGTGATCGGGCCGCTTCGCCACCGCCGCGCGCAGCTCGCGGATCGCGAAGTCGAGCTCGCCCCGCTCGAGCATCGCCGAGCCCATCTCGACGTGCATGCGCACGTCGTCGGGGACGATCAGGTCGCCGAGCTGGTCGGCGATGCGATCAAAGATGCCCATGATGGCTTGTGGTTCACGCGCGTGGCTCGGCCGCCGCGCTCCAGAGCTTGTCGCGGAGGCCCTCGAGGCGGCGCTCGATCGCGCCGAGGCGCTCGATCTGGGCCGCGATCTCGAGGTCGCGCTTGCCGACATCGACGCCCTGGGATCGGCGATCGGCCAGGGAGCGATCCAGCACCTCGGAGATCCCGCGGTGCAGCGCGTCGCCGGCGGCGGTGACGAAGTCGGAGAGGCGCCCGGCGAAGTCGTTGACGATCGTCTCGAAGCGCGGTCCAACCGCGGCGGCGGCCTTGCGGATCACCTCGGGAGCACCGTCCTTGGCCTGCTGCTTCACCTGACCCGAGGCGCGCTCCTTCAGCACCACCGCGAGGATCGGCGCGGCGAGGGTGAGCAGCCCACCGACGAGGGTGTTCACGAACAGGAAGATCCCGGTGCCGAGGGCGCCGAGCGCGAACACCCCGACGTCGTACTTCAGGGTGTCGACCTCCAGGTCGATCCGCGTCTCGGCCGGCCCGAGCTCGCGCGCCAGTGTCGCCATCGCCTCGGCGACGTTCTCGTTGGTCACCTGGATGATCTCCTCGGCCAGCCGCTCGAGCAGCGCCGACACCTTCTCGCCCTCGCGCTCCGCCCACTCCTTCCACTTGTCCTGCAGGAAGAGCTGGAAGTAGCGCTTCACGTCGCCCGCGTCGGCGCGATCGATCTCGGCGGGCACCGCTGCGATGAAGGCCTGGGCGAACTCCTCCAGATCGAGGCGCACGTTGGCCGCGATCGCCTGCGACTCGGCGCGGATCTTGTCGTGCATCGCCCGGAGCGTCGCCTTCCGGTGATCAAGCTCGTGCCGCACCTTGGCGATCCGCTCCTCGAGCTGATCGAGCCCCAGGGTGAGCGAGTGGCGCTTGATGCCGAGGTTCTGGCGCAGGTAGCCGAGCGTGCGCAGCCCGTCGCCGATCCCGTTGTCGAGCAGCACCCGGCCGCGCTCCTCGGACAGATAATGTCCGAGGTGATCGAGCAGCGCCTGCATCCCGGACGCCTCGCGCTCACTGCCCCCCGCCAGCCAGCGCTTGGCGGAGAGCGGGAAGATCATCGGGTTGTCGACGATCTTCTCGAGGTGGGTGCGGCAAAACGCGATCGCCTGCTCGCGCTCGTCGGGGGCGAGGAGGTCCATCTTGCCGATGATGAAGATCAGCTTGTCGCGCGAGCGCCGCAAGATCCGCTGCTCGAGGAACGCGCGCTCGGAAGCCTTCAGCACCTGCGCGCCGTCGAGGAGGAAGAGGCAGGCGTCCGACTTCGGGATGTAGCCGTAGGTGATCTCGGCGCGCGCCTCGTTGATGTCGTTCACCCCCGGCGTGTCGACCAGCGTCAAACGCTCCTTCAGGATCTCCGCCGGCCAGCCCACCTCGACGTACTTGACGTGCCCCACCTCGCGACCCTCGATGGTCACCCAGTCGGCGAGCTTGTGCGGGTCGACCGGCACCTCCTTACCATCCGTAAGGAAGGCCCGCGCGGTGGGCTTCTCGGCCCACACGAGGTGATTGATCGTCGCGGTGGTGGGGGTGATCCCCGCGGGGAGGACCGCCGCCCCGATCAGCGCATTCACGAAGGTGGACTTGCCGTGATTGAACTCGCCGAGGACCACGAGGTGGAACTGCTCGCTCTCGAGCTTGGGGAGCCGGACGGTGGCGAGATCGTGGGCGAGCGTCGACATCCCCACCTGCTCGGCAAGCGTGGCCGTGTCGCGCAGCGTCTGGCAGAGCTCGCGCTTGGTCTCGGTGTCGCGGATGATCCCGCTCACGACATCACCTTCGCGACCTTGGCATCGCACTCCTCACCGGAGAGGCCGCCCTGCGCCCCGGAGAGGCCGAGGTAGTAGGCGCTCTCGGCGAACAGACCGAGCGCCTGGGCCCGCCGCGCCACTTCGGGGTGCTTCCCGAACAGCTCGTCGCGCGCGCTGTCGGTGAGCTGCGGGCCGAGCATCACCTTCATCAGCGCACCGACGGAGGTGTCGAGGTCGCGGCTGCACAGGAGGCCGGCGCGATCGGCGGTGATCTCGGCGCGCCGGCCCCAGGCGGAGAGGGCCACCACCGCGGGCTTGACGATCCAGCGCACGAAGCCGCCCGCCGAGTGGAGCAGGAAGTAGAGCGCGGTGCGGAACAGGACGTGATCGTTTTGCAGATGACCGCACTCGCGGCCGACCACGTCGGTGAGCTCGGCGTCGCTCAGGCGATCGATCAGCGAGGCGTGGAGGAGCACCGCCGCGTCGTCGCTGGTGCCGAACGTGTAGGCGTTGATCGTGCCGCCGGCGATCGGCGCCGGGGTGATGTAGATCGTCGGGGGCGCGATGTGGAGCTGCGCCGCGCAGCGCACTCCGGCGGCGTGAACCCGCGGGAACTTCCCTTCGCTGGCCTTCAGCGCGGGCCCGAGCAGCTCGGCGCGCGCCGTGCCGCGCCACAGCCCCACCGCCCCCTCGAGCGCCATCTTCACCGGCTTCAGCTTCTCGAGCGTGCGCAGCACCTTCAGGTCGCCCGCGTAGGCGTAGGCGGCCCCCTCCCGCGCCTGGGCGTCCTTGGCTCCCTTCCGCCGCTCCACATAACGCAGGAAATCGAAGTCGAAGGTCATCGGCGCGGAGAATAGCAGAGTTAATCGACAGGTCTTACGCGGGCTTCTTCTTCGCCGCCCAGCGGCGCGTCACCACCGAGCTGATCTCGTACGAGGTGCGCATCTGGTCGATGGTGAACTGCTCGATCTTGCCGCCGATCAGCATGATCGACACCTTCACGTCGCCCTCGAAGCTGCGCCTGCAGCGGCCACTCCCTTCCGGGCCCACCGGCTCCACCTTGTAGACCGCGCGCATGTCGAACTTGTTCTTCAGCATCGCCGGCTCGATCACCACGTCCATCGAGCTCTTCGCGCGGTGGAAGACGTCGCGCTCGGTGTAGGTCTGGTCGCTGATGACCTTCTGGAGCACCGACGGCATGCTGGAGGACGGCGTGACGCGCAGGCTGCGGCGGAGGGTGGTGCCGTCGTCCTCCTGCTCGACCACCTTCCACTCCTTCATCTTCAGCGCCGCGTAGAGATCGCGGTTGTACTCGTCGGTGAAGAAGAACTCCCAGAAGCCCTTGGGGTCGATGTCGAACTCATGCTCGAACCGGAAGTGCATCGTCGCTCCTTGTGTGCGTTTCGGAAAGACGCGCACAGTATCACTTGCGCGCCGCCTTGAGCGCGCCCACGTCGACGGCGACGGCGCTGCGCTTGCGGACGACGGCGAGGGCGATGATCCCCACCAGCACGGCGAACCAGAGGGTGCAGAGCCTGGTGACGAAGGTGGCGGCGAAGGCGGTCGGCTCGCCGACTCCCCGCGACGCAGCGACGAGCAGCGCTACCATCCCGCCCTCCTGCACGCCGAGCCCGCCGGGGAGGAAGGAGAGCGCGCCGGCGATGGTCATCGCGGCGTAGATGAAGGTGCACTGGATGAGCGGCACCGCCGCGCCCGGGAAGCCGCCGAGGATCAGCCAGAACGAGACGCATTCGCAGGCCCAGGCGACGATGGAGATCGCGGTGGCGACGACCAGCGGAAGCGGAGCCAGCAGTTCGCGCGTGGAGCCGTAGAACTCGTTGAGCTTGGGGGCGATCTTCCTGCCGAGGGGAAGCCTCCCGACGGTGGCGATGGCCGCTTCGCCGAGCGGGCGCACCGCCACCACCAGCACCAGCGACGCGACGAGCGCCCCGCCGATCCAGAGGATGCGCTGCGACGCGCCGAGGGAGCCGGCGCCGATCACCGCCAGGAGGAGGAGCGCGATGAGGTCGGTGACGCGCTCGGCGACCACGATCGGGGCGGTGCGCGCCATCGGGATTCCGTCGGTCTCGCGGAGCAGGTAGGACTTCAGCACCTCGCCGATCTTTCCCGGCGTGACGGTGAGCGAGAAGCCGGCCAGGAAGATCGCCAGCGAGCGGCCGCGCGGGACACGAAGCCCGAGCCTGGCCAGGTAGAACTCCCATTTCACGAAGCGAATCAGGTAGTTGACGGCGGCCAAGCCGGCCCCTGCGGCGGCCGTCGACCAGGCGAAGTCGGAGAGCGCGGCGCCCACCTTGTACCAGCCCGCCCACGCGGCGAACCCGACGTAGAGCGCGGCCCCGGCGGCGGCGGAGAGCGTCAGGCCCCGTGCGAGCTTCGACATGCGCGGGAGGAGATCAGGCGGTGGCGAGGGGCTGCGGGGAGGCGCCCGGCTGGACCGCGGCGCCCGAGGCGTAGCGGGTGAAGAGCTCGCCCCACTGCGTCTTGCGGCACCACTGCTCGAACACCTTCTTGTCGTTCAGCGGCCAGCGCAGGAAGTCGTGATAGAACTCCGACCCGAGGATGAACACGTTCACCAGCGGCGTGTGGAAGAACAGCTTCTGGAAGCGCTTCAGCGGGCCGAACCAGATCAGGTCGCCGCCGATCCGGCGGGTGAGGTTCTTGCCGACCGAGAAGCCCCACGACTCGCGCGCCACCGCCTCGGGATCGTCGCCGACGATCTCGATCTCCTCGGGCCGCCCGACGCCCAGCCCGTCCTCATGCGCCAGCCGGATGTAGTCGAGCGACATCGGATCGAAGCCCATCATCTTCGCCGAGATGGCGTCGATCGCCACCTGGTCGGCCGAGGCGAGCATGTAGTCCTTCACCACCGGGTACATCGTGCGCGGGCCGGGGCCGTTGCCGCAGGTGGTGCCGTCCATGACCGCGAACAGCCCGGCGTGGATCTCCTTCTGGATCGCCAGGAGGTCGACCAGCGTCTCGTGGATCCAGGAGTGCGTGTAGTGGCGGTGGGTGGCGAGGAGGCCGCCAAAGGCGTTCTTCATCGCCCCGGTGGTGGTGGTGTAGATGTGGCACTTCACCGTCGGGAGATGGACTATGTTCTTCTTGAAAAAGTAGTCCGGGAGCTCGATCCCGTGAGGGAAAATCTTGTCGAGCACGCGCATCTTCGTCTTCGGCTGGTAGGTGATCCACTTCATGTCGTCGGGCTTGAAGTTGTAGAGCACCGGGATCTTGTGGGCGCCGAAGATCGGGAGGTAGTGGTTCAAGTCCTCGCCCTTGAACGCGTTGGTGACGACGGTCTTGTTCTGGACGCAGGTGACGTCGCGGAAGCCCTGGCGGCGCAGCGCGAGGATGGTCCCTTCGAGCTGCCACGGCGTGGTGTTGGCGGCGGGGAAGGGGAAGTGCCACGAGATGTTGTCCTTCAGGATGGTGGTCGCCTTCGGGTCGAGGGCCTCGCGCATCCCGCCGAGGTCGCACAGGCGCTGGATGTCGTCGAGGATGGTGCGCGGCGTGACCTTCTGGACGGCGACGCGCGAGCGGATGGCCATGGGGACTCCTTCTGAAAACGGGCTAGGTTTACTTTACCGAGACGAGCCTGTCCACCGGGAGTCTACTCGCCGCGTCGCTTGAAACTCCCCGCGCACTGGGCTAGCGTCGGGGCATGACCGCCAAGAAGCCGGTGCTGCTGATCGCCGATGACGATCCCGAGATTCTCGCCATGCTTTCGCTGCGCCTCGGGCGGAAGGGCTACACGATCATCGAGGCGGTGGACGGGATCCAGACGCTGCGCTTTGCGCGCGAGAAGGTGCCGGATCTGGTGATCCTCGACGTGATGATGCCCGGCAAGAACGGCTGGGAGGTGGCGCGCGAGCTGCGATCCGATCCGCAGCTGCGCAACATCGGGATCGTCATGCTCACCGCGATCGGCGAGAAGGTGAACGAGCTCACCTCGCCGCTCTATGGCGCCGACGAGTACGTCGACAAGCCGTTCGACTTCGCCGACCTCGAGTCGCGCCTGAAGAAGGTGCTGGAGTCGCGCGCCAAGCGCTCCTGAGCCACCTACTTCAGCAGGGGGTTGACCACCTTCATGCCCTTGAAGCGCCCGAAGTCGCGGTCGGCGGTCCATAGCTCGCTCACCTGATGGAGGCGGCACAGCGCGTAGACCCGCGCATCGTGCACCATCGGGCCGCCGACCCGGCCGCTCGCGACGCAAGCGCTGAGCTCGTCGAAGTAGCGCGCCGACTCGGAGAGCAGCGCCAGGCTCGGCGACTCCAGCCACGCCGCCACCTGGTCGAGGGCCCGCGCGAACGGTGTGGGCGGGGTGTAGATCCGCGGGTGGGTGACGATCGCCAGGAACTCGTGGACGCACGGCCAGGGGATCGCCCAGGACGCGCGCCCTTCGGCCAGCCCGGCGAGCAGGCGGGAGGCGGTGTCGTGGAACGGCGAGTCCTCGCGGTGGGCGTAGACGAGGAGGTTGGTGTCGACCGCGATCACCCGCCGCGGCCCGAGTAGGCGAGGTCGCGGATGCGCTCCCACGATCCCTCGGCGGCATCGGGATGCAGGCCGCGGCCGCGGAAGCTCGCCTTGCGCAGGCGGAAGCGGGCGCGCTTGCGACGCTCGGCCAGCACCTCACGCAGCCCCTGCTCGACGAGGGCGCGCACGGTGGTCCGCTCCTCGGCCGCCACCGCCTTCGCCTCCTGGAGCAGAGGGGAAGCAATCTCGATGGTCGTCTTCATATGGGTAACCATATCGCGGGACCTGGGTCGACGCAACCCGCGGAGAATGACCCGACAACGACCCGAGCGGCTACTCCTCGTCGTCGTCCTTGTGGGCGGCGGCGGTGTTCAGGCTCTTGTAGGCGGTGGCGTAGGCGGGATCGGTCGCGGGGACCATCTTGACCACCATCCGCCACAGCGTCTTGGCGCCGTTCAGGTTCGACTTCTGCATCGACGCGGCCTTCGAGTTCAGCTCGTTCGCCTTGGACTTGAGCTGCCCCATCACGCCCCCGTCGCTGCCGCCGAACTTCTGCGCGGTCTTCACGTTGTCGTAGGCGACGTCCCACTTCTGCCCCTGGAACGCCTGCACCGCCGCCACCTGGGCGATCTTGGAGATCTGCCCCTTGAAGTAGCCGCCGTGGGTCCCCTTGCCGATCCGCCCGTCGATCGCCATCGCCTGCTGGTAGCCCTGGAGCGCCGCCGAGGCGTTCCTCGCCTTGTCGCCCTCCGCCTTGGTGTAGATCCCGCCGAGCATCGTCACCTGCGACGCCAGGGCGATGGTCTTCTCCGCGTTCTTTCCCTTCTCGCTCTTGGCCGCCATGCGGATCGCCGTCGCCGCGCCGTTCCAGTCCTTGGCCTTGTAGGGGCCCGCCGCGCCCTTCACCGCCAGCACGTCGCCCGCCGCGCCACCGCCCTCGTGGGGCACCGCCGCCAGCTCGTCGTCGTCGTCGTCGATGATCTTCGGCTTCTTGTCCTTCACCGTCGGCGGCGGGGGCGGCGTGCGCTCCCTCACCACCGCAACGCGGGTCTCCTTGACCGGGCGCTCGCGCGGCGCGGCCTCCTCCTTCACCGGGCGCTCGCGGGTCTCCTTCACGGCCACCCGCGTGTCCTTGCCGGGCTTGCCGCCTGCCTTGAGCTTCTTGTCGAGCTCCTGCGCCTCCTCGTTGTCGGGATCGAGCGCCAGCGCCGCGTCGACCTTGGCCTGCGCCCCCTCGGGGTCGTCGGCCATCGCATCGCGCGCGTCGTTGAGCTTGGCGGCGACGGCGTTCGGCACGGCGGTCTTCTTCAGCTTCTCGGCGTCCTCGAAGGCGGCCGATGACTTGTCGATCGAGTCGAGCGCCTTCAGCTCCTCGTCCCAGCGCTTCGCCGTGGCGAGCCCCTGCGCGGTCTTGAGCGCTCCCTTGGCGTGCAGCTCGACATCGCACTGCTTCAGGTATTTTGCGGTCTGCGGGGAATCCGGGGTCAGCGTCAGAGCCTCGGAAAACAGCTTCTTGGCGTTGTCGTACTCGCCCTCGCCGTACAGCTTCACGCCCGCGAGGTACATCTCCTGCGCCTTGGCCGGGCCGCCGACGAACTTCTTCACCAGATATACAGCGGGGACAAGCATGACCACGAAGATCGTCCCGAAGACGGCGATCTTCTTCACCGGCGTGTCGAGCAGGCCCCCGCCGGGCGACGGGTGCGACCCGGTGTGGATCGGCTGGGGCAGCGCCGAGGTCATCGGCCGGTTGGGCGGCGGCATCTGCAGCGGCTCTTGCATCGGCTGCGCGAAGGGATCGTTGATCGGCGGCCCCGCCGACGGGAAGCCGCCGGTGCGCGGCTGCTGCTGGGGCGGCGGGTAGCTCACCGCGTCGGCCATCATGGTGTGCGCTGCAGCATCCGAGCGCCCCTGGCCCGGCATGGGAGCGGACGCGGAGTGCGAACGCGAGGGCGCGTGCTCGAGGCGCATCAGGGTGTTGCCGATCTCGATCTGATCGCCGTCGTTCAGGATCGCGGTGTCGGTGCGCTGGCCGTTCAGGAGCGAGCCGTTGCCCGACCCGAGATCGCGCATCCGGTAGCGCGGCCCCTCGATCAGGATCGTCACGTGGCGGCGGGAGACCGCGATGTCGGCGAGGATGCAGTCCTGGTCGGCGCCGCGCCCGATGCTGGTCTCGCCCTTGGTGAGCGGGTGCGACTTGCCGCGGTCGTTGCCTCCGATGATGTGGAGGATGCCGACGACGCCGCCCGGCGCTGCGCCGCCGCCGTTGCGCCCGGGAGCGCCGCCGCCTGGCCGACCACCCTGGGGTCGTCCGCCCTGGTTCAGTGCCTGTCGTGGGGTTCCGTCGGTGCTGGGCTGGCTCAACATCGCGCGTAAGTGTAGCGGAATGTCGCCAGCGGGACAACAAAGAGCACGCGCCGCCAACGCGCCGCCCCGACTGGCCGAGGGGTGCTTAACAGCGGAGGGGGCCCTCTTGCTGGCTCTTGCGCGTCACGTAGTCGTAGTCGTGTAGTCGCAGTCGTCCCGTCCGCAGCGACGGCAATCGAACTTCCTCCCGCAACAAATTCATCCTGCCAACCGACAACCCTGGCCACACAGGAGGATGCCCCTGCTGGCCTACCAGAAGCTCGACGTCACAGGCCATGGAGTTGCTGACCCGCATCGTGGAGATGCTCACGCGCTTGCGCCGGAGAGGTGATCCCCCGCGCGCGAGTGCCCCGGAATCGACTACGACTACGACTACGACTACGTGAGCGGAGGGACCCCCTTCTCCGTTAAGCACCTCTGGCCGAGGGGGCACTTGACATCGATCCCCCCGCGCTGCGAGAATCAGCGGGCTAGCCCGTAAGGTCTTCCAGCCTTCCGTCACGGATCGCTGCGCGGAGCCCCACCGGATCGCCCTTTGCCTTAAGGAGAACGCATGACCACGTCCGCCCGCCTCGCACTGTCCGCCTTCGCCCTGGTCGTCGGGTTCGTCGCGGCGCCCGGGATCGCCCACGCCAGCTCGCCGAACGGCATCTACGTCTATCCGAGCAAGGTGGTGTTCCTCCCGGACCAGCCCAACGCGACGTCGGTGGTGATCCACGGCGCGTTCTTCACCTGGATGCTCGACGGGCACTACACTGTCCCGAAGTGCGGGTACATGTACTTCACCTGCGTCAAGGGCCAGGAGGCGATGTGCCGGCTGCAGTGGGCCGAGATCGCCAACGATGTGGGCAAGAACAGCATGCTCTGCTGGGGCTTCGGGGCGTGGCAGATGGTGAACAAATCGACGCTGCGAGCCGAGGGCGCGCCGCTCGCCAACCCGGACACCTGGGATCTCGCGATGGGGGTGGCGGCGGGCGTCTCGGTGGACAACACCTGCCCGAAGGCCAAGGGGCTGGTGTGCCCGCTGGCGCCCCCGCCGGACATGCTGATGATCGCCGATATGACCAAGCCGGTGGACATGGCGATGGCGAAAGCGGATCTCGCGACCGTCCCCGATCTGGCAACGGGCAAGGGCGATCTCGCGAGCGTGGCCGATCTCTCGACGGGAAAGGGTGATCTCACGATGGCGCCGGCGGACATCAGCATGGCGGCAGTGGATATGAGCATGGCGGCGGTGGATATGAGCATGGCGGCGGTGGACATGAGCATGGCGGCGCTCGATATGAGCATGGCGGAGCCGGATCTGGCGATGGCGGCGGCGGATCTCACGGCCCCCGTCGCTGACGACCTGTCGATGCAGGCGCCGGCCGACCTCGCGAAATCCCCGAAGAGTGACCTGTCGATGGCCCCGGGTGCCGACCTGGCCACGCCGGTGATCATCGTGGACGGCTGCTCCTGCGCCATCGGTGGGGGCTCCCGGAACCGCGGTGGCATGGCGCTCTTCTTCGCCGGTCTGATCGGGCTCGCGCTTCTCCGCCGCCGCCGCGGATAGTCTCAGACCTCGACACGGCCAACGTCTTCACGATGGCCCCGTTCAGCGTCGAGGAGGTGCGCGCGCTGGCGGCCGCCGATCCCCAGCCGACCTACGGGGAGCTGGCCGGGCGCTGTCCTTTCCACCGCGGCCCCGACGGGACGGTCACCCTCACGCGCATGGGGGATATCGCGGCGGTCAACCGGCGCCACGACGTGCTTGGACCGGGCGCGAACGGACCGATGATGGGCGGCCAGCGCCCGCTCATCCCGCTCGACCTCGACGGCCCCGAGCACCTCAAGTTCCGCCGGCTGCTCGATCCGCTCTTTTCGGCGAAGAAGGCGGCGCTGCTGGAGCCCGAAGTGCGGAAGCTCGCCGACCAGCTGATCGACGGCTTCATCGATCGGAAGGAGGTCGATCTCCAGGAGGCGTTCTGCCAGCCGCTGCCTTCGATCTTCTTCCTGCGGCTGATGGGCAATCCCGCCGGGCGATCTCGGCGAGTTCCTCTCCTTCAAGGACGCCATCCTCGGCCACCTCCCGCCCGGCCTCACCCTCGCTGAGAGGATGGCGGCGGTCCGCGCCGCGAGCGAGCGCTGCTATGCCTATTTCGGACGTCTCCTCGACGAGCGGGCGGTGCGCGCTGAGCCTGATCGACCCGCCACAGGCGGCTCCACAGCGTCCCCTGGGTCTTCGGGGACCGAGCCCGGCGATGACCTGATCGGCTGGCTGATGGCCGCCGAGGTCGAGGGCGAGCGCCTGACGCGGGAGAACATCCTCGATATCTCCTACCTCCTCATCCTGGCCGGCCTCGACACCTTCGCCTCGTCGCTGGCGTGCATGATCGCGCGGCTGGCACGTCTTCCTGAGCTGCGCCGCCGCCTGGTCGCGGAGCCCGATCTCTTTGCCGGGGCCGTCGAGGAGCTTCTGCGCTTCGAGTCGCCGGTGCAGACCGGGTTTCGCACCGCCACCACCGACGTGGAGATCGCAGGCGAGGTGATCGCGGCGGGCACGACCTTCTTCCTTTGTTGGTCCTCCGCGAACCTCGATCCCGCGGCCTTCCCCGATCCCCTGGCCATCGACGTGGCGCGGCGGCCGAACCCGCACATCGCCTTCGGGAACGGGTTCCACCGCTGCCTCGGCATTCATCTCGCGCGGATGGAGCTGCGCACGGCGCTCGATCAGCTCCACCGGCGGATCCCCGATTACGCGCTCAAGCCCGGGCACGAACTGGTTTTTTCCGGCAAGCCACGCACCGTCAACGGCCTCCCGCTCGTCTGGGCGTGACGCACCGTGTTACCGTAGCGCGTGGCGAAAAGAGGTCGCGGCCGAAGCGGTTCCAAGGCCCTGCAGAGGCCGCCCGCGACGCCCCTACCGGCGGCGTCCGCGGCACAGCGAGCGGGTGCGCCACCCGGGGCCCCTCCGTCGCTGCGCGTGCTCGCGCTACCGCTCGGCTTCACGATCGCGCTGGCCGCGCTCGGGCTCCTGCCTGCGGCGCGGGCGCAGCCGATCCTGCAAGGGTCCATCTTCGGCGCCGCCGTCGTCCTGCTCGGATGGAATGCCGCCCTCCTGCTCTCGGGGCGCGGGCGCCGGGCACTGGGGGTGTCATTCGTGCTGCGAAGGCCGCACTGGCTCCAGCCGATCGTCCAGCTCAGCATCTACGTCTACTGGGGCATGCGATGGCACCAGGTGGCCGAGAGCGCCTGGATGATCTTCGCCCAGCTCCTGTTCGCCTACGCCTTCGATATGCTCCTCTCGTGGTCCCGGCGCGAGACCTATCAGCTCGGCTTCGGACCCTGTCCGATCATCCTCAGCATGAACCTGTTCCTGTGGTTCAAGCCGGAGTGGTTCTACCTGCAGTTCCTGATGGTGGCCGTGGGGTTCGGGGTCAAGGAATTGATTCGCTGGAGGAAGGACGGCGCGCCGGCCCATATTTTCAATCCGTCGTCGTTTCCGCTCGCGATCGTCTCGGTCTTCCTGATCCTCACCAACAGCTCGGACCTGACCTTTGGCAACGAGATCGCCATCTCCCTGGAGCGCCCACGCTCCATCTACGAGATGCTCTTCCTGATCAGCCTCCCGGGCCAGTTCCTCTTCGGAGTGGCCTCGATGACTCTGCCGGCAATGTTCGCCACCTTCTCGTGCAGCGCGATCTATTTCCTCATCACCGGAACCTACTATTTCTTCGGGCCGGTGCCGGTGGCCGTCTTCCTGGATGCTCCTCCTGTTCACCGACCCCTCGACAGCGCCGCGGACCGAGCTCGGGCGCATCCTCTTCGGCCTGCTCTACGGGACGAGCGTCTTCATTCTCTACGGGCTGCTCGATCTCGCCGGCCGGCCGACCTTCTACGACAAGCTCCTCGCGGTGCCGCTCCTCAATCTGAGCGTTCGCGCGATCGACCGGTGGGCGACCTCCCCCGGCGCACGCCGATTCGATCCCGCCCGGCTGGGGATCCGACTCGGCGGGCGAGCCCGGCACCTCGCCTACATGGCCGTATGGATCCCGGTATTCTTCGCAATTCGCCTGGCGCACGGCGTGGGCGACCTTCACCCCGCGAATCGACTGCCGTTCTGGCAGCAGGCCTGCGACCAGCACCGCCGCAACGGTTGCCGCAACCTCGCAACGATGGAGTCGAAGTTCTGCGAGCGAGGATCGGGCTGGGCCTGCAATGAACTGGGGATCCTCGCAACCGAGCGGCAGGCGGAGACGAAGACCACCATGGCGCCCGCCAAGGCATTCGATCTCGCCTGCCGCCGTGGCCTCCAGGCGGGCTGCGGGAACGCGCTCCGCCTCGGACGGGCTCCGGGCGCCCTGCGTCACGTCCCGCCATCGCCCGAGGACTACAACCTGATCATCGAGGACAAGCACCTGCCCGTTGATCGCGAGACGATCGATCGATTGATCTATTCGAGGCGGCGTGCGCGCAGGGCTGGGTCGACGGGTGCATGAACGCCGGCTACATGTTCCAGGGCCGCAGCGCGCTGCCTCCCGACCCAGCGCGAGCCGCCCGGGCCTTTGCCAATGCCTGCGATCTGGGAATGAAAGAAGCGTGCGAAGGAGTCAAGGCCGGGTCAGGAGAGCCGCGCACGCCTCGTTGACGTCGTGGCTGCAGGCCCGCAGGAGGTATTCGCGCGCCCGCGTCCCGTTCCGCGGAACGAATTCGCCACGGTCGAGGATTATCCCCGCGCTGAAGCAGCCGTCCGCCCAGCCCTGCTCGCACGCCCGCTCGAAAAGCTGGAGTGGCGTGTGGTCCTCCGCGTGCCCTTTCCTCTCCAGCAGGAGGTTGTAATCGATCAGGCGGGGCGCGTGACGCTGCAGCGCCTCGGCCGGTGTTCGCAGACGCGCGGCATTGTCGCAGCCGGTCTTGAAGCCCAGGCGGCACGCGCGCGCGAATCCTTCCGCGGGGGTGGCCTCGACGACCACCCGCCGCTCGGAGAGGAGCATGCCGATCTCGTTGCATGCCCATCCCGAGCCGTCGTTGCAAAACGTCCACGCCATCGTAGCGAGATTGCGGCAGCCGCCGCGGCGACCCTCCTTGCACGCCTGCTGCCAGAACGGCAGCCGATTGCCCGGGTGGGCGTCGCCGACCCCGTCGACGGCGCTGATCCCCGCAAACGCGAGCGCCCAGATCGTCATATAGGCGAGGTTGCGGCGCCGCGGCGCTAGACGCGGGCCGAGGCGCGCGGGATCGAGCCATCGCAGCGCCCGCGAGGCGGCGGCCCGGTCGATCCACTTGATCGAAAGATTCAGGAATGGGACGGGCGCCAGCTTGTCATAGAAGGTGGGGACACCGAGGAGATCGAACAAGAAGTAGAGTGCGACCACGCTCGCGCCGTAAAGGATCCCGAAGAGGATGCGCCCGAGCTCGCTGCGGGGGGAAGTGGACGGATCGGTGAACAACAGGTGCATCCCGAGGAAGACCGCAATCGGGAGGTTGGTGAAGAAATAGTAGCTTCCCGTCGTGGCGAAGTAGGCGGAGCTGAAGGCGACCGCGGTGGACCACCGCCGACAGGGTCATGGTCGTGACGCCGAAGAAGAACTGCCCCGGCAGACCGATGAGGAAGATGAACAGGTAGATGTGCGGCGGGTAGAAGAGCGTGGTGGCGATCTCCGGCCCCCAGGTGAGGTTCGTCGAACCCGCGAGGATGAGCAGGATCGAGACGAGGCCAAGGGGGAACGACGACGGGTTGAAGACGTGCGAGCGGCTTCCGCCCTTGTCCCACCGGATGAACTCCTTGGCAAGGAATCCAACGGCCACCATCAGGAATTGCAAATAGAACCAATCGGGCTTGAACCAGAGGAACAGGTTGATGCTGAAGATGATCGGAAAGGGCCCGAACCCGAGGGTGTAGGCGTCGCGGCGCGACCAGGTGAGGAGCATATCGATGGTGTAGGCGAAGACCAGCTGGGCGACGATGAGGGGGGCCGAGTCGTAGACCTGCCGCCAGTGCCAGCCCTAGTAGATGAACACCGATCCCTGCGCGCAGGCCTGGAGATAGTGCTGCTTGCGCAGGACGACCGCGAGCGTGAACCGGCGACGATCGCGGGCGGTGGCGAAGAGGGCAGCGGCCCAGCCGAGGAGGACCAGCGCCGCCCCGACGAAGGACCACAGAAGGCGCGTGTTGGCCCGGGAGGCGGGCAGGAGGGCGAAAGCGGCGAGGGCGAGCGCGAAAGCGATCGGGAGCATCAGCGCGCGTCCGGGGCGGAGGATCGTGCCGCCCTCGGGAGCGGGCTTCGGCACACCACCGCGCGCGCCAGCGGCGGCCTGCGAGGAGCCCCGACTCCGCCGCGATTTCTTGCCCAAGCTACGAAAACTCCCTGACCACGACGGCGCGGCCGGACCTGTGCGGGCCGCGCACGACCTGGCTGTTTCCCGTCGGCCACCTGACGTGGATGGAATCGGCGTATTCGCGCAAAACCGCGGGCCGGTCGGTTTCGGGGTCGGTGTTGAAGGACCCGACCACGAGCACGAGGGAGAGCAGTCCGAGCGGGCGGAGCGACAGGGGGCTCACGAAGGTCCGGTGGCCGGGCTCCTACGAGCCGGCGCCGTTGACGATCGGGGTCTGCCCGCGGAGCACCGAGTTGCCCTCCCAGAGCTGGCGCTGATCGACCCGGGCGGCGGCGCCGAACTCCGCGGCATCGAGCCGACCGCTCTGCGCGAAGAAGGCGATCGGATTGCTCCAGAAGATCGTCTCGATGGCCGCCTCGGCAATTCCCCGCTCCCGCATCAGCGCCGCGGTCTTCGGCACCTTGAGCGGGTCGGAGACCCCCCAGTCGGCGGCGCTGTTGACGATGATCCGGTCGGTGCCGTACTGCTGCACCAGCGCGACCATCCGCGCCTGGTCCATCTTGGTATTCGGATA
>SHYY01000092.1 GCA_009692555.1 Myxococcales bacterium | reverse complement strand
TCCGGCGCTCCGAACCGGCCCGCTCCCTCGGCGATGTAGGGGGCATCCTCCTGTGTGGCCAGGGGGGTCGGTTGGCAGCAGGAATTTGTTGCGGGAGGAAGTTCGATTGCCGTCGCTGCGGACAGGACGACTACGACTACGACTACGACTACGACTACGTGACGAGCAAGAGCCAGCAAGAGGGCCCCCTCCGCTGTTAAGCACCCGGCCTCTGGTTGGCCTCTGGCCTCCCGTGCGCCTCCCGTGCGTACCTTGACACCCCCGTCGGTGAACGCGCATCCTGACGGCCATGTCCGTCGACACGCGGCCCTACCGGTTCAAGCTCCTGCGCGCGACCGCCTGGGCGAACGGCACGCTGGATGAGAACGAGCGCCGCACCCTCAACCGCTTCGCGCGATCCCTCTTCAGCGGCGACGAGATGGACACCGCGCTCCGCGCGCTCTACCTGCCGCTGACGCTCGACGAGGCGCTCGCCAGCGCGCCCCTGCCCGAGCACCGCGGCCAGCGCTTCGGCTTCGAGCTCCTGCACGAGTGCATCGCGATGGCCGGGATCGACGGCGTGGTCGACGAGCGCGAGCGCGCCTTCCTGCACCGCCTCGGCGAGACGTTCCGCTTCGAGAACGACTTCGTGAACCTGCTGATCGAAAACCGCCCGCGCTGACCACCCGGCTCACCGGCGCCGCGCCACCAGCCCCCACATCAGGGGAAACACCGGCATCCCCTCGGGCAGCGTGAAGCGCCGCCCCGGCAGCTCGCGCATCGCGGTGAACAGCCGGCAGCCGTTCGCGTACGGGTATTCGCACAGCTGCTCGACGGTGAAGCCCGCCTGCGCGAGCGCCGTCACCACATCGCCGACGCCCCAGTAGAAGCCATACGACGGGTGCGTATTCTTGAAATCGTGCACCCCCTCCTCGAACCGCGACGGCACCAGCCCCGCGCCCGACAGCGCGACGTAGTCATGCACCCCCTCCGTCTCGTCGCTCGGGCGCCCCTCGTTGAAGTAGGGGTAGTGCAGCGCGAGATCGGCGTTGTACATCATCGCGATCGGGTGGAACTCGACCAGCACCAGCCGCCCGCCCGGCCGCAGCGCCGCCTTCACCCCCGAGGCCCACGCCGTGATGTCCGACAGCCACGGCAGCGCGCCGTAGGAGCAGAAGGCGGTATCGAACCCGGGCGTTCGCGGCTGCGCCAGCCAGTCGTAGACATCGCTCCGCACGAAGGTCGCCGGGATCCCCGACTCGTCGGAGAGCCGCCGCGCGAACGCCACCGCCTCGTCGCTGATGTCGACCCCCACCACCTCGCCGCCGAGCCGCGCCAGCCCGAGGGTATCCTGGCCCGCGTTGCACTGGAGGTGCACCACTCGCTGCCCGGTGAGATCGCCGCAAAGCTCCATTTCCTCCGGAAACAGCGTCGTTCCGCCGTTCCGGAGAAAGCCCGCCTGATCGCCCTTGTGGCTGTTGTGGGCCACCGTCGCCGCGTTCCACGAGATGCGATTGGCCTCGTGCAGCTCCCTCCGCATGTTCACCCGATCCCGAGGTACGCCTTTCGCACCTCGTCCGACGCCGCGAGCACCCTGGCATCGTCGGTCATCTTGATCTCACCCGTCTCGAGGACGTATCCGCGGTGCGCCACCCGGAGCGCCATGTGCGCGTTCTGCTCCACCAGCAGGATGGTGACGCCCTCCTGGTTGATCTCGCGGATGATCGCGAAGATCGTCTGCACGATCTGCGGCGCCAGCCCCAGCGATGGCTCGTCGAGCAGCAGCAGCTTCGGGCGCGCCATCAGCGCACGCCCCACCGCCAGCATCTGCTGCTCGCCGCCCGAGAGCGTCCCCGCCGACTGCCCCGCCCGCTCGCCGAGGATCGGGAAGCGCACCATCATCCGCGAGATATCGGCACGGATCCCCGCGCGATCGCTCCGCGAGTAGGCCCCGAGCTCGAGGTTCTCCTTCACCGTCAGCGTCCCGAAGATCCCGCGCCCCTCCGGCGCGTGCGCGATCCCCAGCCGCACGATCGCGTGGGGTGCCAGCCCGATCAGCGACCGCCCGTCGAAGGTCACCGTGCCCGCGGTCGGACGGAGCAGCCCCGAGAGCACCCGCAGCGTGGACGACTTCCCCGCGCCGTTCGATCCGATCAGCGTGACGATCTCCCCCTTCTCGACGGTGAGATCGACCCTCTGGAGCGCATGAATCGCCCCGTAGTGGGCGTCGAGGCCGCGCACCTCGAGCAGGCTCATTCCGCCGCCGCTCCCGACTCCGCCGTCCCGAGATACGCCGCGATCACCTTCGCGTCCTTCTGGATCTCCCCCGGCGTCCCCTCGGCGATCTTCACCCCGTGGTCGACAACGGCGATCCGCTCGCACACCTGCATCACCAGGCTCATGTCGTGCTCGATCAGCAGGATCGTCACCTTGAACTCGTCGCGCACCCGCGCGATCAACTCGCGCAGCTTCCCCTTCTCCTGCGGGTTCATCCCCGCCGCCGGCTCGTCGAGCAGCAGCAACCGAGGCTCCGTCGCCAGCGCGCGCGCGATCTCCAACCGTCGCTGCTGGCCGTAGGGGAGGCTCTTCGCCTGCTTTCCCGCTGCCGCCGCCAGCCCGAACAGCTCCAGCAGCCGCATCGCTCGGAGGGCGATCGCCGCCTCCTCGTTGCGATACCCCGCCGTGCGCAGCACCGCCGCCCACATCCCGCGCGTCGCGCGCAGATGGCAGGCCACCCGCACGTTGTCGAGCACGGTGAGGTCGCCGAACAGGCGAATGTTCTGGAACGTCCGCGCCGCGCCAGCCGCCGCGATCTGATAGGGCCGCTTGCCGTTCAGCCGCTGTCCACCGAGGAGGATCTCCCCCACGTCGGGCTGATACACGCCGGTCAGCAGGTTGAACAGCGTGGTCTTTCCCGCGCCATTCGGCCCGATCAGCCCGGTCAGCGATCCCTCCGCGAGCGAGAGCGAAAAATCGGCCACCGCCTTCAGCCCGCCGAAGGAGAGCGACACCCCCTTCACATCGAGCAGCGCCGCCACTACCTCGTCCCCTTCCGCCGGAAGCGCGCCAGCAGATGCCAGATCTCGTGCGTCCCGAACAGGCCCTGCGGCCGCAGGATCATCACAATCACCAGAAGCAGCGAATACGAGATCATCCGGTAATCCTGGAAAGACCGCAAAGCCTCGGTGAGCAGCGTCAACGCCACCGCCGCCACCGCCGCCCCCGAGATCGATCCCATCCCGCCGAGGACGACCATGATGATCACCTCGAACGACTTCATGAAATTGAACTCCTCGGGCCGCGACGCGGTGCCCGCCCCGAGCTGATGCCCGAACAGCGACCCCGCCACGCCCGCGAAGAATGCTGCGAGAACGAACGCGTTCACCTTGTACCGCGTGGTGTTCACGCCGATCGACTCGGCGGCGATCTCGTTCTCGCGGATGGAGAGGAACGCCCGCCCGTGGGTCGATTCGCGAAGTCGGTAGGCCACCAGCAGCGTCACCGCCACCGCCGTCCACGTCCAGCCCAGCGTGTTGTACGACCCCGAGTGAACGAAGCCGAGCGACCGCCCGAGGTGCCAGGGCTGCTCGTACCACGGCACCGCCGCCATCTCCGACGGCTCCAGCACCGGCTGCGACACCTGCAGCACCACGCGGATGATCTCGCCGAACCCGAGCGTGACGATCGCCAGGTAGTCGCCGCGCAGCCGGAGCGACGGCAGCCCGACCAGCAGGCCCGCCCCCGCCGCGACCACTCCACCGACGAGGATCGACACGAAGTAGAGCGCGTAGCCGGTCACCGTGGAGTGCATCATCACGTCGCCGAACAGCGCGTAGCCGCCGTAGTAGGTGACCACGATCGACCCGTAGGCCCCGAGCGCCATGAAGCCCGCGTGCCCGATCGAGAACTGTCCGGTGAAGCCGTTCACCATGTTCAGGCTGACCGCGAGGATGATGTTGACGCCGATATCGAAGAGGATCTTCTGCGCGTAGAAACCGAGCAGCCCGAGCAGCAGCTCCAGCCCGACCGCCACCCCCACAGCAACGGCAAGCGGCAGCAGCGAGCGCACCACCGCCTGCGGCGTCGTGACCATCAAACCTTCTCCACCACGCGCCGCCCGAGCAGCCCGTTCGGCCGCACCAGCAGGATGATGATCAGCAAGAGAAACGCGATCGCATCGCGCAGCTCCGACGGCAGATAGCCCGCCACGAACTGCTCCGAGAGCCCGAGCAGGAGCCCGCCGAGCATCGCCCCCGGCACGTTCCCGATCCCGCCGATCACCGCCGCCACGAACGCCTTCAAGCCGTACAGCACCCACGACGAGTCCGCCGGCTGCTTGATCTGCCCGTAGGTGATGCCCACCAGGAGGCCCGCCGCCGCCGCCAGCGCCGACCCGATCACGAACGTCAGCGAGATGATCCGATCGACCGGAATCCCCATCAATCCCGCAATATTGTGATCGATCGACACCGCCCGCATCGCCTTCCCCATCCGGGTCCGATAGACCAGCGTGTGCAGCCCGACCATCAGCGCGAACGCCGTCACCACCGCGATCACCTCGACGCTGCGCACCCGCACCCCGCCCACCTCGAAGGTGTGCTCGGCGAGCAGCGGCGGGAACTGCACGACGTTCTTCCCGAACACCAGCTGCCCCGCGTTCTCGATGAAGAGCGACACCCCGATCGCGGTGATCAGCACGTTCAGCCGCGGCGCGCGCCGGAGCGGCCGGTAGGCGAAGCGCTCCAGCAGGAACCCGGTCAGCGAGCACAGCGCCATCGCCCCGAGCAGCACCCCCGTCGCCGCCACCGGCGAGGGCTCGTTGATCTTGAACAGCACCGACAGCCGCCACGAGAAGAACGCCCCGAGCATGAACACATCGGAGTGGGCGAAGTTGATGAACTGCAGGATGCCGTAGACCATCGTGTAGCCGAGCGCCAGAAGCGCATAGAGGCTACCGACGGCGATGCCTTTCAGCAGAAACTGGAGAAAGGAGCTCATGCCGCCCCCGTCGAAATGGCCGCGCGGGCGGCGCGCGGTGGGGGGAGGCTCGCGCGGCTCGGCCGCGAGAGGGGGGACGGGAACGTCCCCCCCTGATCGGCGAACTGCAGGATGCCGTAGACCATCGTGTAGCCGAGCGCCAGAAGCGCATAGAGGCTACCGACGGCGATGCCCTTCAAGAGGAACGGGAGGAAGGAGCTCATGGGAGCGGCGCGCCCAGCGTCATCGACGGGCGGCGCGAAGTCAACGAAGCGCAACCCCAGTTGACATTTTCACACCCACTCACTACGATCTACTTCGTCAACCAGGAGCTCCTCCGTGGCAAAGCCCGGTCACCCCGTATCCGCAACGCTCCAGAATGCCATGGCCCGCGTCTCGGCGGCGGCGACGAGTCCCCTCCGCGCGGCCTTCAACACCCGCGTGCTGACTGCCGTGGCCGAGGTGGCGGAGGGGTGCACGGACGAGGCGCTGGGGGAGGTGTTGTCGGCACCCACCGATTTCGCCAGCCTCCTCGTCGCGCTCCAGCAGCCCGGCGTGCTGGAGCGCTTCCGCCGCCAGGACCCACTCTTCCCGGCGCGCATCCGCGGGCTGCAGGCGCGCCAGGAGCTGCTCAACGCCGAGGGCGGGGTGTCGACCGTGGCGGAGGTGGCGAATCGCCTCGGCATCTCGCGCCAGGCGGTCGACAAGCGGCGCCGTGCCGGGACGCTGCTCGCCCTGGACACCGGCCGCCGCGGCTATCTCTACCCGGTCTGGCAGTTCGGCGACCAGGGGCCGCTCTTCGGCCTCCCGGGCATCCTCGGCGATCTGAGGGACCGGGACCCCTGGGCTCGGATGGGCTTCTTCCTCACCGGCGACCACCGGCTGGGTGGGCGTACGCCGCTCGCCGCGCTGCGAGCGGGCGAGGTCGCGGCCGTCCGTCGGGCGGCCCGATCCTACGGCGAGCACGGCGCCGCGTAGGCGAGCCGGAGCGCGAGCGGAAATCATCTCGCGGTCAGTCGTTTCCCTCGCATGGATCTCGAGCCCCACCCCAGCCCGCCTGCCGACCTCGCGACGCGCCAGCTGCCCATCCGGAGCTTCAGGAGCCCCTGGTTCCGCAGCCACCGGATCGAGCGCGGCGCCCTCCATTTCGGTCGCTCGGGCGGCGAGCGGTTCGACGCTCCGCGACGGCAGTTCGGGGTCCTCTACCTCGGCCGCGATGCCCACAGTGCCTTCATCGAGACCTTCGGCCGGCACGGATCACGCCAGCAGGTCACGCTCAGCCAGCTCCAGGAGCGCGCACTGGCGCAGATCGAATCGGCGGGACTGCTCCGGCTGGTGGACCTCACCGGTCGCGGACTCGCGCGGATCGGCGCCGATGCTCGGCTCGCCACCGGCAACTACAAGATCTCCCAGGCGTGGGCGCTGGCGCTTCACGACCACCCGGCGAGCCCCGATGGAATCTACTACCGTTCGCGCCACGATCCTGGCCGTCGCTGCGCGGCGATCTTCGATCGGGCATCTGCGAGCCTCACGGCCCGCACCCTCGGGAGCCTCGCCGACCGCGCGAACGGCCCGACGCTCGCGGACCTGCTCGACACCTACGCCTTCGGCTTGATCCTCGGCTGATCTCCGCTACGGGCTGATCGAGGTCACGAACGCCGCGGTCTTGTTCGCCGAATGGATCTGCAACACCACCGCAGGCTTGCGCGCGTTCCGCTGCGCATCGATGGTGATCTTCCCCGCCACGCCCTGGAGATCCTTGGTCGCCGCGATCGCGTCGCGCACCGCCTTGCGATCGATCGTCGGCGCGCGATTCACCGCGTCCTTGAACAGCATCGTCGCGTCATACCCGAGCGCCGCCAGCGAATCCGGCACCCGCCCATGCTTCGCCTTGTACTTCGTCACGAACGCCTGCACCTCCGGGCGCGGGTCCTCGGGCGCGTAGTGGTTCGAGTAGTAGGCGCCATCGATCGCCGGCCCGCCGATCTCGGTCACCGACTCCCACCCGTCGCCGCCGAGCAGCGGTACCGTCGGCGGAATCCCGAGCGCCCGCACCTGCCGCGCGATGTTCGCGATGTCGGTGTAATAGCCGGGCAGATAGATCGCCTCGGGCGCCGCGTTCTTGATCTGCGTCAGCTGCGCCGTGAAATCCTGATCGCCGCCCTGATACGACGCCTTCCCGGCGATGCTGCCCCCGACCTTGAGCAGCGCGATCTCGAAGTCCCGCGCCAGCCCCTGCGAGTAGGCCTGCCGCTGGTCGATCAGGATCGCCACCTTCTTGATCCCGAGACCCTTCTGGTCCTTCGGATCGGTGGCAAACTTGGCCATCACGTACCCCTGGAACGGATCGATGAAGCACACCCGGAAGATGTAGTCCCCGGTCTCCGTCACCTTCGGGTTGGTCGACGACGGGCTGATCATCGGCACGCCGTGCTGCTGCGCCACCTGCCCACCCGCCAGCGACAGCGACGAGGCCACCTCCCCGATGATCGCCAGCACGTTGTCGCTGGTGATGAGCCGCGTCACCGCCGTCCCCACCTCCGACGTCTTCCCCTGATCGTCGTAGTTCACCAGGCGGATCTTCTTCCCCTTCACTCCGCCCGCGGCGTTGATCTCCTCGAGCGCCATCAGGATCCCGTTGTGCGTCGACTGCCCGAAGTTGGCCTCCGCGCCGGTCATCGACCCGTACTCCCCGAGGACGATCTCGTCCACCGCCGGCGCCGTCCCACCGCCGCCACTCGACGACGACTTGCAACCCACGAATCCCAGGGCCAGAAGCACACCACATCGAATCCAGGCTGAGCGCACGAGAACCTCCTGCCGCAAGGGACGAAACCCGTCCGTGGAGCAACCAGGCCGCGTGTAGCAACAGGGCACTGGAAAGTCAACGCGCCCCCCCGCGCCGCGCTGGGTGCTTAACAGCGGAGGGGGCCCTCTTGCTGGCTCTTGCTCGTCACGTAGTCGTAGTCGTAGTCGTAGTCGTCCTGTCCGCAGCGACGGCAATCGAACTTCCTCCCGCAACAAATTCCTCCTGCCAACCGACCACCCTGGCCTCAAAGGAGGATGCCCCTGCTGGCCTACCAGAAGCTCGACGTCACAGGCCATGGAGTTGCTGACCCGCATCGTGGAGATGCTCACGCGCTTGTGCCGGAGAGGTGATCCCCCGCGCGCGAGTGCCCCTGAATCGACTACGACGACTACGACTACGACTACGACTCCGTGAGCGGAGGGACCCCCTTCTCCGTTAAGCACCCGGCGGGCTCGCTGCTCCTTGACAGGCACAGGGGCTCCCTCTATAAAGCGCAGCTTCCAAGGAGTGAGACCCTCGATGACGCGTGCGCGACGCCTCTCCAGCCTGCTCGCGGTCCTGGCGCTCGGAGGAGCGCTCGGCGGAGGGGGTTGCTCGTCGTGCGCGAAGGGCGGGGCAACGGAGGCGGCGCGCGAGGACGTGGCGCTGGTCCCGAAGGACGCGCAGATCCTGCTCGCCCTCAACGTCGGGAGGGCGCGCGACACGGCGCTCTGGCGGCGGCTCCTCGACGTGCGCGATCAGGCCGCCGTGGCGAACAAGAGGGCGGAGGCGGAGAAGAAGCGGCAGGACGACGAGGCGCGCAAGCTGGCCTCGACAGACGGTGGCAGCGCCGCTCCCGAGGAGGCCGCCAAGGCCGATTCCGACCCCTCGGGCGCGCCGAAGAGCTTCGAGGAGTTCGTCGCGCGCTGCGGCTTCGATCCCTTCAAGCAGCTCGACTCGGCCTTCCTCGCGCTGCCCGCCCCTCCGACGGAGGGCGAGTTCGCGGTGATCCTGCGCGGGAGCTTCGACAAGGCGAAGCTGATCGCCTGCGGCAAGGCGGCGGCGAAGCAGGCCGGGCGCGACCTCGCGGAGACCGAATACGGCGGCAAGAAGCTCTACAACGACGCGATGAGCGGCACGCTGTTCGTGTCGTTCCTCGACGAGCAGACGGTCTTCGTCGGCGGGCGCGAGTGGATCAAGAAGATGATCGATCTCGCGGGCGACACGAAGCCCGCCGAGGGGCAGAAGGTGCAGAGCGCGAAGGACAACCAGCCGCTGCAGGAGCTGGTGAAGCGCACCCGGACCGCCGACGCGGTGTGGGGCGTGGGGGTGATCTCCGAGGCGGTGCGCGAGCAGCTGAAGGGCAACGAGAAGCTCGCCAGCGCCGGCACGATGAAGAACCTCTTCGGCTCGCTCGACTTCGCCACCGGCCTGAACTTCGGGTTGAACGTCGATCTCGGCACCGACGCTGACGCCGCGGAGCTGAGCAAGAAGATCGGCGAGCAGCTGGTCGAGGCGAAGAAGAATTCGAAGGTGATGATGATGGGGATGGTCTCGTTCATCGAGGCGATCCACGTCGAGGCGCAGGGGCCCGCCCTCCGGCTCACGATGAAGCTCAACCAGCAGCAGGTGGAGGACCTGGTCAACCGGGCGCTCGGCCTGCTCCAGGGGCTCTCCGGCCAGCCGATGGGCGGGCGCGGCGGCTTCGGCGGAATGCCGCAATAGTCCACTAGCGAATCAGGAGTTCACATGGCCACGCAGAAGAAGTCGCCGGTCGCGCAGATGAGGGAGCAGCACAAGGACAAGGAGACGCTGGTCGATCGCCTGCTCGGGGCGATCGAGAGCGGCGAGGGGTCGAAGGACGATCTCAAGACCAAGCTGCTCGCGGCGTCGAACAAGAAGCTGCTCCGGCTGCTGGCGGTCGCGAACGAGATCAAGGACAAGTACGGCTCGTCGCAAAAGCTCGCCGAGACGCTCGCCAAGACGGTCGGAAAGGCCAAGGATCAGGCCTACATCCAGAAGATCACCAAGCTGGCGCAGTCGTCGCCGGCGCGGGTGCTCGACATGGTCAAGGCGGCCGCCGCCCGCACCAAGGCTGCGTAGCGCCCTTCGACTTCGCTCAGAGCCCGTGAGTGAATCCCGGACCGTTGCGCTCCGAGCTTGCTGCACGCCGGCGATTGCCGGCGAGCCAGGGGCGCGAGATGCAAGCAGCGCGAGGAGCGAGGAGGACGCATGGCGGGACCATGTGACCGACGAGCGACGAAGCGATGCGCCGCAGATCGCTCGCCTGGTGACGGGAGGGATGCTCTCACAGGCTCTCAGGACGCACGGAGAAGCATGCGCCTCGCGCGGGTGATCGGGCCGGTGTGGGGTTCGCGGCATGCCGCCGGCCTCGACGGTGCCAAGCTGCTCCTGGTCGAGCCGCTCGGGAGCGCACGCGATGTGCGGATGGGAAGCGGCGCGCGGGGGGTCGCCTCCGTGGTTGTGATTGATGCCCTCGGCGCCGGGCCGGGCGAGCTGGTGCTGATCGCCCACGGCTCGCGGGTGCGCGATCTCACCGTCGGCGAAGCGGTGCCCGAAAAAGACGTGGTCCTGGCGATCGTCGACGGCGTGGACGCACGATGATCCTCGGCCGCGTGGTGGGCGAGGTGTGGGCCACGCGGCGCCACCCCGGGCTCGATGGGCGCAAGCTGGTGATCGTGCGGCCGTACCTGTGGTACGCGCCGCTGGCGGAGACGGCGCACCTCGTGGCGGTGGACGCGGTCGGCGCCAACGTCGGGCAGGACGTGGTGGTCTGCCTCGGGGACGGGGCGCGCAGCACCCTCGGCGCGGCGAACCTGCCGGTCGAGGCGGCGGTGCTCGGGATCGTCGATCGCGTCGATCTCGCCACGGACGTCGGGCGGCGCCCGCTCACCTTCGTCGGCGGCATCGCACCCGCCGGATCTGAGGCGCGATGATCCGCGGACGGGTGATCGGCGAGGTGTGGGGAGCGCGCAAGGCACCTGGTCTCGACGGGCGGCGGCTGGTCGTGGTCACCGACGGGGCGTCCGATCGGGTCGTGGTGGCGATCGACACCCTCGGCGCGCGCATCGGCGAGGACGTGCTGTGCGCGCTCGGCTCGGGCGGGCGCAACGTGCTCGCCCCCGGCCCCGACAATCGGGCCATTTTGTGCGACGCAGCAATTGCGCTGCTGGTCGATGGTGGCCCCGGGGGCCCCGGCGACGCGGGCGAAGAAGGAGCGGGCTGATGTTCCTCGGCAAGGTGATCGGAACCGTCTGGTCGACGGTGAAGTGGAAGGAGGTCGCGGGGCTGAAGCTGCTCCTCGTCCGCCCCTACTCGCTCGCCGACCTCGGCGGCTCACCGCGCGAGCGCGCCCCCACCCACGACGCGGTGGTGTGCGCCGATACCCTCGACGCCGGGGTGGGCGACGACGTGGTGATCGCCTTCGGCCACGCCGCGCGCGTGGCGGTCTCCGGCCACCTCCCCGAGGGCGAGAAGCCCCCCTTTCCGATCGATGCCGCGGTGGTGGCGATCGTCGACGGGATGGAGATCGTCCCCGGGGACTGATCGCGGGGCGACGGCTCGGTGTTATCTTCCTGCCGTGGCCAGCGCGCCCGACAAGCCCTCGGATCCGGATGCCTCGGCGCCGACCATCCCGAGCGACGGCGACGACCTCGCCCTGGCGCGCACCTCCAAGGCGCCGCGACTGCCCGGCGATGAGGCCTCGCACCTCCTCCCCGGGACGCGCCTCGGCGGGCGCTACCTGATCAAGCGGCCGCTCGGGGTCGGCGGGATGGGCGCGGTCTACCTCGCCGTCGACGAGGTGCTCGGCACCGACGTGGCGCTGAAGGTGGTGCGGAGCGATCTGGCGCGCAGCGGCCGCGGCGTCGCGACCCTTCGCGACGAGGTGCTGCTGGCGCAGAAGGTGACCCATCCGAACGTCTGTCGGATCTACGACCTCGAGGAGGTGGCGGGTCCCTCGGGGTCACGTGGCGACCAGCAGTACGTCGTCAAGATGGAGTACGTCGCGGGCGAGACGCTCTCGCAGCGGCTCGTCGACGGTCCGCTGGAGGTGTCGGACGCGCGGCGGATCGCGCGCGGGATCGCCGCCGGGCTGGGCGCCGCGCACGCTGAGGGGGTGGTGCACCGCGATCTCAAGCCGCAGAACGTGATGGTCGAGGAGAAGACCGGGCGGGTGGTGCTGATGGACTTCGGCCTCGCGCGCTCGCAGCGCGACGGCGACGACGCGGAGCAGGCGGTCTCGGGGACCCCCGAGTACATGGCGCCCGAGCAGGCGCGCGGCGAGAAGATCGACGGGCGCGCCGACCTCTACGCGCTCGGAGCGCTGATCTACCACCTCCTGGTCGGCAAGGTGCCGTTCCCGCAGGCGCGGGCGCTGGCGCGGCAGGGACGGCCGATCACCGGCGCCGCACCCGATCCGCGCGCCCACCGCCCCGATCTCCCTCCCTGGTTTTCGCGCCTGATCCTGCGCCTCCTGGAGAAGGATCCGGCGCGCCGCTACCGGAGCGCGCGCGAGGTCGAAGTGGCGCTCGCGGGGCCGCCCTACCGTCGCTGGGCGATCGGCGGCGTGGTGGTAGTCGCGGCGGCGGCGCTGCTCGCGAACAGCCTCTACCTCTCGCGGCGCGCGCGGCCGGAGTGGCGCGCCCACCTCCGCGAGCTGCCGGCGTGGGACGAGAACGCCGACATGCCGAGCTTCTCCCCGGACGGAACCAAGCTCGCCTACCTCTCGGATCGCGACGGCGACTGGCGGATCTACGTCGAGCCGCTCGCGGGCGGCCCGTCGCGCCCGGTCACGCCGCCTCTGCACGAGGGGGTGGCGCTCGATCCCGATGTGCCACGCTGGTCGCGCGACGGCAAGACGATCCTCTTCGTCAGCGCCCAGGATCGCGCGTGGCGGATCGCGCTCGACGGCTCTCCTCCCGTCCAGATCGCCGACAAGGTCGTTCAGGCCGACGAGTGCGGCGAGGGGGCGCTCGCGCTGGTGCGCACCTCGTCGCCCGGGTGTCCCGCCTGCCAGCAGCTGGTCCTGCGCGCACAAGGCGGCGGCGAGCGCGAGCTGCTCCAGCTCCCGAGCCACTCGACGATCGACTTCCTGCGCTGCGATCCGGCGGGCCGCCAGATCGTCTACACCCGCACCCCGATCAACGCCCACGCGGTGCAGCGGCCCGGTGACATCTGGGTGCTCTCCGTCGACGGCGGCCCGCCGCGCAAGCTCACCGACGAGCAGCAAAAGAACCGCTACCCCGCCTACCCGGCCTTCGTCCCGGACGGGAGGAGCGTCGTCTTCTCGTCGGCGCGCGCGGGCACAACCAACCTGTGGGAGGTGTCGGTGGCCGGCGGCGCGCCCGTCCCGATCACCACCGGCGAGGGGCCGGATCTCGCGCCCTCGGTGTCACCCGACGGCAAGCTGCTGGTGTTCGACGACGATGTCACCGCGGTGCCGATCTTCGCCCTCCCGCTCGACGGTGCGGGCCGCCGCCGCCGCATCGCCCCGACCCTCGACGACGTGGCCGGCGTGCTCTCCACCCCTGACGGCCGTGAGCTGATCGCCGGGGTGCGCAAGGGCGCGCGGCGCGCGATCGTCGCCATCCCGCTCGACGGCGGCGAGGAGCGCCCGATCGTCGACGGCGAGACGCCCGCCCTCTCCGCCGACGGGCAGGAGGTGATCTTCTCCCGCGCCGAGGGTGCGCGCACCCTGCTGCTCGCGGTTCCCCGCGCCGGCGGGACCGCGCGCCCGCTGGCGGAAGTCCCGGGGCTGGTCACCCACCTCGCCGTGGGCCCCGACGGGATCCTCCACCTCGCGCGCCGCCTCGATCGCGGCCTGGAGGCCTCGCGTGTGGCCCCCGGCGGCGCCGTCGGGATCGATGCGCCGTCGCCGTACATGCAGGTGATCCCCGCGCCGCGCGGCGGCTGGCGCCTCGCCATCGCGATGAGCGGCGACACCGTCCGCACCGCCCACATCGTCCCGCCCGGCCGCGCGGTCGACGATCCCCAGGCGCGCACCGTGCCCGAGCGCCTCGTCACCTGGGAGCCCTCGGGCGAGTCGTTCGTCTACTGGGACGGCGCCGCGCTTCACCGCTTCCACGTCGCCACCGGCACCAGCGATCTGCTCGCCCCGGCGGAGAAGGACCTCGCCGGCCTCGCCGTCTCCCCCGACGGCAAGACGCTCTACTTCACCTCGGCCGTCGGCCACGTCCGCCGCCACCTGATCGACAACTTCGCCGACCGCCCGCGAGTCACCGCAAAGCGATAGCGTCGGTGGGCAGTCGGTCGGCCGCTGCTCTTGCTCCGTGGGGCGTCAGGCGCTACCGTGCCGCCCAGAATGATCCTCGAGTTTTCGGCCGAGAACTACCGCTGCCTGAAGAGCGTGACGGTTAAACTCACCCCGCTCCACGCGTTCATCGGGCCGAACGACAGCGGGAAGAGCACCCTCCTCGAAGCGATCAAGTTCCTGGTCGACTCCGCGAACCGACCGATCGATCTCAACACGTGGGCAGGGGGGGGTACCACCGGGTCGCTTTCGCTGCGGGTGAAGGTCCCTCCCAACCAGGGCTACGAGCTCAGGCGGGATGAAGGATTTTGGAAGGATTCTGCGCAGGACAACAACTACCGGGGGAGAACTCCGGGCTATCACATTCCTGAGCGGCCTGAACTCGGAAAACACCTTCTGAGTGCCCGGTTGCTACGCCTGGATCCGGATGACCTGCGCCGACCTGCCCCTTTGATCCCCGAAGGTCAGCCGCTCACGTTCTCAACACGAGGCGGCGCCCTTCCCGCCGTCTACGATGCGATCCTCAGTCGCGGCGACAACAGCTATTTCCAGATCCAGGACGAAGTGAAGCGGCTTTTTCCGACGGTGGCACATCTTCGCCTGCGCGCCACGAACCAATTCCAGAAGGCCTTCGAGATCGAGCTCAAGACTGGCGAGCGCGCCGGCGCCGAACAGATGAGCGAGGGTCTGCTCTACTACCTCGCGTTCGCGGCGCTGCCGCACCTCGAGCCGACATCGGTCGTTCTCGTCGAGGAGCCGGAGAATGGTCTGCATCCTTCGTGGATCGCCGACGTGATGCGCACGCTGCGCGAGGTATCGAAGACGACGCAGGTGCTGCTCGCGACGCACAGCCCGCTGGTGGTGAACGAGCTTCGGCCCGACGAGGTCACCCTCGTCACGCGGACCCTCGACGAGGGCACTCGACTCACGCCGATCCAGGACACTCCGCGCTTCGAGGAGCGTGCGAAGGTGTACGCGCTCGGGGAGCTGTGGCTCTCCTATGCCAACGGCACGGATGAAGCGCCGCTGTTGACGGGCGCAGCTCCGTGAATGTTCTCCTCGCGGGCGAGGGTCAGACGGAGCTTGGCGGCTGGGCGAACGAACCTGCGTATCGCACCGGCGAAAAGGGCGTGATCCCCGCTCTGCTCGAACGGGTGCAGCCGGGTTGGCGGATCGGCGATGCGATCGTCTGGAAGCAGATCGTGAAGTATCGGGCGGGCGACCACCGGGAGCGCGAGGCGAGGAACGTGCTCGGCCTCGTCGAGCGAGCGCGTTCTTGCGGCTTCGCGGCGGTCGTCTTCACGCGCGATCGGGATGGCTACGTCGCGCGCGAAGAGGACGTCGAAAAGGGGATAGAGAAGGCTGCGGAGATGTTCCCCGACGTGACGATCGTCGGAGGCGTTGCCGTGGAAACCATCGAGGCCTGGATCCTCGCCCTCCTGGGAGAGTCGCGCTCCGAAGCGCAGCACAATCCGCGGACCGTTCTGGCGGACACGCATTCAATTCGCACCGTCGCAGAAAAAGTTGCAGCGATCGCCCTGGCGGATCTGGCCGCGATTCCCGAGGACGCCGGGTCCTTGCACCGCTGGCTCCTTCGCGCCGCCTGACCCGTTCGTCCTGCCGATCATGCAGATCCAGCTGTGCAAGAAGTCGATCGAGCGGTTGGGCGCCGGCCTGGCCCCGGTGCTATCGGCGCTGCGCGATCGCGAGCACTCGCCGGTGGTGAAGGACTGCCTCGATCGCTGCCAGCGCTGCGACCTCGGGTTCGTGATCGCGACTGCCGACGGCACTCCGATGAGCGTCCGCTCCGTCGATCAGCTCCTTCTGGACCTCGACGCGCTGGCGGCCGAGGACGCCTGACCCCGCACCGAAGCGATCGGGATCACCGAGGCTGCGGGCCGCACTTGCCGATCACGAAGTTGGCACCGCACTCGCAAACGCAACGCTCCTTCGCCATCGCATCCGCTTGCCGGCACGAGGGCGTCACGGTGACCTTGCCGACGCCGACGCGGCGCGACCGCACCTCGGTGACGATCAGCTCCAGCAGGTAGGGCCGGCCGTGGCGGTCGATCGGGCCGTAGTCCGGACACGCCGGGATGTTCGACACGCCAGTGTAGCTGTGCAGATCCGGGGTCCACACCGACGGGTCCTCGAAGGTCTGGAGCATGGTCAGCGTGCGCACATCCTCGCCGAGGATCGCGCCGCCCTCGCCCTCGCGGAGGTGCCCGCGCAGCTCCACCACGCCCTCCTGGAGGTGGCGCACCCGGACGCCCACGAACAGCACATGGCCGCCCTGCGGCGGGTAGACGAGGTCGACCGGATCGCCCGCCGCCAGCGGCGCCTGGGTCATGGTCGCCAGCGCGTATTGCGTCGGCGCCACCTCGATCGCCGACGACGGCGGCCCGCACCCGAGGGCGACGGCGAGCCAGGGCGCGCAGGCGAGGCGAGCGATCACGAGGCTCCGATGATAGCCCTTCGGTGGCGCCCGGAAGGGCTATACTGGCGGCGATGACGCGCATCATCAAGGCTGGCGCCAGCGTCGACGAGCGGGCGATCGAGCCGGCCCAGGTGTTCGACGCGCACAGCGAGGCCGAGCGCGTCGTGAAGCAGGCGCAGGCGGAGGCCGAGCGCATTCGCACCCAGGCGGCGACCGAGGGGCGCGAGCGCGGGATGGCGGCGGTGACCGAGCTGCTCGTCGGTGCGCGGGCCGCGGCCTCGCGGGCGCGAGCCACCTCGGCGGCCGAGCTCCGCGTGCTGGCGGTGCGGATCGCCGAGAAGATCCTCGGGCGCGAGCTGGCGCTCCGTCCCGAGGCGGTGATCGACGTGGTGGCCGAGGCGCTCAGCTCCGCGGGCGCATCGCAGCAGGTGACCATCCGCTGCCACCCGGACGATCTCGCAGCCCTCGAGCGCGGCCGCCCGCGCCTCCTCGAGCGCTGCGCGCGCGCCCACGCGGTCCACTTTCGCACCGACGCGCAGATCGGACGCGGCGGCTGCCTGGTCGAGACCGAGCTCGCCACCATCGACGCCCGCCTCACCACCCAGCTCGACGCGGTCGAGCGGGCGCTGCGCGGCGAGGAGCCGTAGGCGAGGAATGGCGGGGCGCGGCCTCGATCTCGACGGGGCACTGCGCGTCGTCGATAACCTCCAGACCGCGCGGGTCGCCGGCAAGGTGACCGAGATGACCGGCCTCGTGCTGCGCGCCACCGCCCCGGGCGCGCGCGCCGGCGAGCTGGTGATCATCGACCGCCAGCGCGGCGAGCCCCTGCGGGCCGAGGTGGTCGGTTTCCGCGGCGAGGAGGTGGTGCTGCTGCCGCTCGGCGAGGCGGCCGGCGTCGGTCCCGACTCGGTGGTGCGCCCGACCGGGCGGCCGTTCGCGATCCGCTGCGGCCCGTCGCTGCTGGGACGCGTCCTGGACGGCCTCGGCGAGCCGATCGACAACCTCTCGGGGCTCGCCTCGGGCCGCCTCGCACCCGAGGGGCTGGAGCTGTGGCCGGTCGAGCGGGCGGCCCCCGATCCCCTGCGCCGCCGCCGCATCACCGCCCCGCTCGCCCTCGGAGTGCGCGCCCTCGACGGCTGTCTCACCGTCGGTGAGGGGCAGCGGATCGGCCTGTTCGCCGGCCCCGGCCTCGGCAAGTCGACCCTGCTCGGGCAGATCGCGCGCCACTCCGAGGCCGAGGTCAACGTGATCGCACTCGTCGGTGAGCGCGGCCGCGAGGTGCGTGACTTCGTCGAGACGCAGCTCGGCGAGGAGGGCCTTCGCCGCTCGGTGGTGGTCGCCGCCACGTCGGACGCGCCGCCCCTCCTGCGCCTGAAGTCGGCGCTCGTCGCCACCGCGATCGCCGAGCATTTTCGCGACCGCGGCAAGCGCGTGCTGCTGCTCCTCGACTCGCTCACCCGCGTCGCCCGCGCCCAGCGCGAAGTGGGGCTCGCGGCCGGGGAGCCGCCCGCCCGGCAGGGCTTTCCGCCGTCGGTGTTCGCCATGCTGCCGCGGCTGCTCGAGCGCACCGGCCAGTCGGAGAGGGGATCGATCACCGCGGTCTACGCGGTGCTCACCGCCGAGGGCGAGGACATGGACGACCCGGTGGCCGACGAGGTGCGGGCGATCCTCGACGGCCACATCTGGCTCTCGCGCGACCTCGCGGCGCGCAATCACTGGCCGGCGATCGACGTGGTCCGCTCGCTCTCGCGGGTGATGGACGACATTGTCGACGAGCCGCACCGCGCCGCCGCGGCCAACCTGCGCGCGGTGATCTCCACCTACGAGCGCCAGCGCGACCTGATCCTCCTCGGCGCCTACCGCCGCGGCACCGACGAGGACACCGACTACGCCCTGGACAGCATCGACGACGCCTACGGCTTCCTCCGCCAGGCGCGCGACGAGCGCCAGCCGTTCGACGTGACCCGCAAGCAGCTCATCTCGCTCTTCGGCGGGTGAGGACCGCGACGCGGCCGCGGCGACTTCGAGCTGCTGGCGAACCAGTTCGCGCTCTCCCTTCTCGTCGTGGGCTAGAGCTAGAGAGCGTCACGTCACTTCCGCTTGCAGTGCCGCTGTCATTTCCCGTTCGCGGCGCGGCGCTCCTCGCGGCACAATCGGCTCATGCGCCGCTTCGCTGTTTCCGGCCTCGCCCTCGCCGCCGTGCTGGTCTGCCCCGCTCCCGCCCGCAGCGACGGGGATCCGCGTCTCGCCGTGCTCACCGCGATGCGCGAGGAGCTGGCCCGCTCGATCACCCGGCTCCGCCTGCCCGGCTACGAGGCGCCCTACTTCATCGCCTACGGCGTTCGCGAGCACGACGGCCGCGAGCTCTCCGGGAAGTTCGGCGCCGTCGAGGTCGACCGGGCGGGCCGCTCGCGGCGCGGCTACGTGGAGGTGCGCGTGGGCGACTACCAGCTCGACAACAGCGGCGGCACCGACGATCTGCCCTTCGATCCCGACGCCCCCGACGCCTGGGAGCCCGAGACCGCGATCGCGCTCGACGACGACCCCACCGCGATCCGCGCGTCGCTGTGGCTGCTCACCGATCAGCGCTACAAGCGCGCCCTCGCCGGCTACGCCAAGAAGCGCGGTCGCCGCGCCACCACCGTTGTCGAGGACGAGGCGCTCCCGAGCTTCTCCCGCGAGGCGGCGCAAAAGGCGATCGAGCCCGCCGAGCCGGTGCGCTTCGATAGGGCGAAGCTGGCCGACCGGGTGCGCAAGGCCGGGGCGCTCTTCAAGCGCTACCCCGAGGTGTTCGACGCCGGGGTGCGGATCGCCGCCGATCGCACCACCCGCTGGCTGGTCACCAGCGAGGGCAGCGAGATCATCAGCGAACGGATCATCTACACCACCGTCGTCAGCGGGGCGACGCGCGCCCGGGACGGGATGCTGCTCGAGCACGAGAAGGCTTTCTACACCGCCACCGTCGAGGCGCTCCCCGACGACGAGGCGCTGGCCCGGGTGGTCGCGGAGCTGTCGGGCGAGCTGCACGCGCTCCGCGAGGCGCCGCTCAGCGACCCCTACAGCGGCCCGGCGATCCTCATGCCCCAGGCGGCCGGCGTGTTCTTCCACGAGGCGGTCGGCCACCGGCTCGAGGGCGAGCGCCAGAACGACGAGAAGGAGGGGCGCACCTACAAGGGCCAGATCGGCCGTCGCATCCTGCCCGAGTTCCTCTCGGTGCACGACGACCCGACGCTGCGCGCCGCCGGCCCGAAGAGGGAGGCGCTGAACGGCTACTACCGCTTCGATGACGAGGGCGTGGCCGCGCGCGACGTGACGCTGATCGAGGCCGGCGTGCTGCGCGACTACCTCATGTCGCGCACTCCGATCACCGGCTCGGTGCGCTCGAACGGCCACGGCCGCGCCGAGGGCACCGCGGATCCGATGGGCCGGATGGCGAACCTGGTGGTGCGCTCGTCGAAGCGCGTCCCGGAGGCGCAGCTCAAGAAGATGCTGCTCGACGAGGTGCGCCGCCAGGGCAAGCCCTTCGGCCTCGTGATCCGCGACATCACCGGCGGCTCGACCAACACCACCAACTACGGCTTCCAGGCCTTCAAGGGGCAGCCGCGCCTGGTCTACCGCGTCGATGCCAGGAGCGGGGCGGAGACCCTGGTGCGCGGGGTCGATCTGGTCGGCACGCCGCTCGCGTCGATCAACAAGATCGTCGCCGCCTCGGACACCGACGGGGTCTTCAACGGCTTCTGCGGCGCCGAGTCGGGTTTCGTCCCGGTCTCGACGGTGGCCCCGGCGGTGCTGATGACCGAGATCGAGCTGCAGCGCTCCCAGCGCGCCCTCGAGCGCCCACCGGTGCTTCCCCCGCCGTGGAACGATCCGGCCCCGCGTCAGCCGCCCGGGGAGACGAGATCGACCGGTGTCCCCGCGTCGCACGGCGGTGTGCCCCCGTCGCTCGGGCCGGCGCAGTTGAAGCCGGTACCGCAGATCGCCCCGCCGACGCCGTAGTTCACCACCGGGCGGCGCTCGAAGCAGGCGGGGGTGTTCCACTGCACGCAGGCGAGCGGGCACTTCGGGTCCTCGGCGCGGTAGCGGACGCAGCCCTCGGCCAAGCCGCCAAAGCGGCTGAAGCCGCAGAAGAGCGGACAGGCGGCGGCGACCTCGCGGGCGACGATCCCTGGCATCTCCTCGGGGCAGCCGCCCTCGGGCATCGGAATAAAAGCGCAGCCCTTGGTGCAGGGATCGGCGGCGCACACGTTGGCGGTGCAGAACCGCGGCGAACCGGCGTCCGTGCCGGCGTCGAAGGCGAGCGCCGCGTCGACGGGGATGGGCATCGCCGCGTCGACGGCGCCCGGCCCGGTGCAGCCCACGAGGAGGAGCGCGCACAGACCGCCGGAGGGCCGCATGGCGCGGCTCCTCTGGTCGCTAGTCCCCGAAGACCCAGGGGACGCTGGGGAGCCGCCTTCGGCGGGTCGATGAGGCTCAGTGGGTGACATGGATCGTCACCTCGTCGCTGCCGATGCGGTCGGCGACCAGCAGTCCGACCACCAGCGCGAGGAGGGCGCCGCCGGCCACCCAGGTGTACCAGCGCTTCCATGCCGGGACGGGCGGCTCCTGCTTCTCCACCGTCGCTGCGGGGACGCCTTTTGCCGGCGCCGGAGCGACCTCGGGCCGGAGCGCGGCGTAGGCGAGCAGGCGAACTGGCGCGTCCGCGATGGGGACGGCGACCATCGGCCGCAGCCAGCGCGCGGTCGCCACGTCGAGCAGACGCGCCTGGAGCTGCCCGGGATGATCCGGCTGCGGCCTCATCACCAGCACGCGCGCCGCGCCCACGCGAAGGCCGAGCGCGGCCACCTCCGCTTCGGGCGCCTCGCCCCGGGCGGCGCGCAGGCGGTCGACCAGCGGGCCGGGGCGATCCTCGCGCGCCAGGGCCACCGCCAGCGTTCCCGCCACCGGGGCCACGCGGTGCACCTTGCGATGGCTCGGCATCTCCAGGTCGATCAGCGCATCGGCGCGCCGATCCGCGGGCAGGTCGAGCGGGGTCGCACCGACCGCGCGGAGGTCGACGTACACCTGCGCGCCCGGAGGTTCGCTCTCGACGCGCACGGCCGGCGCGGGGGACGCTTGCGGAACCGGATGGCGGGCCATCGCCGCGGCCATCTCGGGCGTGGGGCGGGCGCTGCCAAGCAGGAGGAGGCGCACCGCGCGCTGGGCCGCCGCGTCGTCCCGTGCGAGGTCCGCGCACAGCAGGCGGATCGGCTCGATCTCACCGAGCGCTACGGCCGCCTCCGCGACCGGCAGATCGGCCAGCGCGATCGCCTCCGCCTCGGCGAGCAGGGTGTCCGCGGCGCCGCAGCGCTGGGCGCCGAGATGGATCCGCGAGGCCGCGATCCGCCCCGCCACCTGCGCCGACGGCCCGCCCTCGCTGAGCGCGCGCCGCACATCGGGATCCTCGAGCGGCCGGAGGTCGGGCGCCGCGGCGAGGGCGCGCTCCACCGTCGCTGCCGCCGCGGGCGAATCGACCAACCACACCACCGCGACCGGGACGCGCTCGGCGCTCGCCGCCCCGCCGGCGAGCAGCAGCAACGCCAGCGCCGTGGTCGCGCGCCGCACTACTCGCCCGGCGCCTCTTCGGACCGCTCGAAGAAGTTGTTGAGCGCCCACACGTCGCGCGCCCGCAGCCCCTCGAACCGCAGGCCCGCCCCGCGGGCACCCGACTCGTCGCCGCCGTCGGAGGACGACCAGCGGACCAGCGCCACCACCTTCACCGGATCGGGCTGCGTCGGCAGGTAGAACTCGAGCTCGAGGCGCGCGCCGTAGGGCAGCGCCACATCGGTATCGAGGAACATGCCCCCGAGGCTGATGTTGCGGCTCTCGGCGCTGTGGGGGCGGCCCTCGTGGACGAATGCGACCGCGACTCTCCGCTGATAGCGACGATCGGCGCGACGATGTTCCATGCGATCGCGATGCTAGAAAAAGCGCGCCGCGCCGTCAACGGGCATCCCTGGCACGGGTGCGTAACGGAGAAGGGGGTCCCTCCGCTCACGTAGTCGTAGTCGTAGTCGTAGTCGATTCAGGGGCACTCTCGCGCGGGGGATGACCTCTCCGGCACATGCGCGTGAGCATCTCCACGATGCGGGTCAGCAACTCCATGGCCTGTCGCCGAGTGTCTTCCAAGGCGAGTTGCAGGACCG
>SHYY01000091.1 GCA_009692555.1 Myxococcales bacterium | reverse complement strand
CCTTTGCGGTCCTGCAACTCGCCTTGGAAGACACTCGGCGACAGGCCATGGAGCTGCTGACCCGCATCGTGGAGATGCTCACGCGCATGTGCCGGAGAGGTGATCCCCCGCGCGAGAGTGCCCCTGAATCGACTACGACTACGACTACGACTACGACTACGACTACGACTACGACTACGTGAGCGGAGGGACCCCCTTCTCCGTTAAGCACCCCCCTGAGCCTGGCCGCTTCCTGGCCGCTGCTCCGGGTTGACATCGCGGGTCTGCTGCTGTGTCATCGTGCACCATGCGAACCTCCCAGGCCCTGGCGGCCGCCTTCGCGCTCCTTCTCGTCGCCGGGGTGGCCCGCGGGGAAGACCGCGCGGCGGCCAAGGAGCACTACAAGCGCGCCACCACGCTCTACGACCTCCGGCGCTACCGCGAGGCAGCCAAGGAGTACGAGGCGGCCTTCGAGGCCAAGGACGAGCCGGAGCTGCTCTTCAACGCCGCGCAGGCCTACCGCCTCGGCGGAGAATTCGGCGACGCGATCGCGCTCTACCGCTCGTTCCTGCGCCGCGCGCCGGCGGCGCCGAATCGGGTCGAGGTCGAGGGGCTGATCGAGGATTCGACCGCGCTGAAGGCGAAGCAGGACGAGCTGGACCGCCAGAAGCGCGAGAGCGCCGAGAAGCCGCCGCCGGGCAAGCTGCCCGCCGCGGTGCTCCCGGTGGCCGCACCTCCGCCCCCGCCGGAGACCGCGCCGGGAGCCTCCACGGAGTCGCGCCGGCAGCGCCGGATCGCCGGGCTCGCCGTCGGTGCGGGCGGCGTGGCGCTGGTGGGCGCGGGGATCGTCTTCGCGGTGCTTGCCAGCTCGGCGGGCAATCAGATCTCCCACCCGACCCCAGGCCAGCGCTTCGACCCCTCGCTGGAGTCGAAGGGGGGCGCCTTCAACGCGCTGGCGATCACCGGGCTGGTGGTCGGCGGCGTGGCGATCGCTGGCGGCGCGGCGCTCTACATCCTCGGCCGCGACCCGAAAGGCCCAGCGCTGACGCTCGTGCCGGCGCTGGGACCCGGTCGCGCGGGCGCCTCGCTCGACCTCCGCTTCTGACCCTCATCGATCCGCCGCAGGCGGCTCCCAGCGTCCCCTGGGTTCGGGGACTGAACAGGATGGAGAACGCATGATCCGAGTCGCCCTGATGGGCAGCCTGCTCGTCGCCGGTTGCTTCTTCTCCGAGACCCCCGAGAGCGGCGCGCTGCTCTGCAGCAGCGACGGGAAATGCCCGACCGGGTACGGCTGCCTCGCCGGCGCCTGCTGGAAGAGCGGCAGCGCGCCAGCGGCGGCGGCGGTCGATCGCTGCGACGGTACGGTGCCGGTGCGAGCCTCCTCGAAGAGCGAGTTCACCCTCGACACCGCGGCCTTCAAAGACGACCTTCGCCAGCTCGAGGCCTGCATCGGCGCGAGCGAGCCGGGCAACGACGCCTTCTTCGCCGTCGACGCGCAGGCGGGCCAGCGCTGGCACTTCCACGTCAAGCCGGGCGGCGCCGCGGACGACCCGGCGATCTACGCGCTCACCACCTGCGACGATCGCACCTGCGTCCCGAGCATGGCGGAGGACGAGTGCGGGGCCGGGCGCGACGAGCACCTCAGCATCGTCCCCGCCACGACCGGACGGCTGCTGGTGGGCATCGACAGCAAGCTCGCCGGCGCCGCGAAGTTCAACGTCCTCGCGCTCCAGCCGGTGTGCGGCGACGGGACGCTCGATCACTCCGAGTCGTGCGACGACAAGAACACCGACTCCGGCGACGGCTGCGACCGCACCTGCCGGACCGAGCTGTCGGCAAAGAGCCTGGTCGAGCAGGAGCCGAACGACGACACGATCGGGGCGAACGTGATCGTCCTCGGCGCCGCGACCGGCGCGCTCACCGTCACCGGCACGCTGGGCGGGCGGTGCGACTACGACACCTACGCGGTCACCGTCCCGGCGAAGGGCTCGGTGAACGCGACGCTCCTCGACGGCACGAACGCCTGCGGCGGGGGCGCGCCGTCGCTGCGGGTGGCGCTGATCGCGCAGGACGGGCAGTCGCTGCTGGGAGAGGTCACATCGGCCGCGGGCGGCGCGTGTCCCGGGTTCGGGGCGATGCAGGCCTTCTCGCAGTGGCTGGCGGCCGGGACATACTCTGTCCGGGTGACGACGGCGCCGAACGACGCGCCGACGTTCGGGTACAAGCTCAGGATCGAGGTGGGCGGCTAGTACGGCCGGGAGGATCGTGCTGCACGACGGCGACAACCTGCGGCGCCTCCGGCCGGTGGCCGACGGTGACGCGACCGCGATGGAGGAGCTGATCCGCACCTGCTGGAGCCCCTTCCCCACCTGCGTCCTCCATGTCGACGCCGAGGAGCCGTGGCTGCGAGCACCCGCGACCCGATGCGCCGCGCAGGGCAAGCGGCTGTGGGTGGTCGATGACGATCCCGCCGAGCCGGCGGGGCACCCGCTGATCGCTTCGGTGGCGGTGAAGGCCGGGCCCGAGGCGGGCGAGGCCGAGCTGAAGACCCTCTACGTGTGGCCGGGTGCCCGCCGTCGCGGTCTCGGGGAGGCGCTGATCGCGCACGTGGAGGCCTTCGCGAAGGGGGAGCTCGGGGCGAGCCGGATGGTGCTGTGGAGCGACGTCCTGTTCCTCGACGCGCACCGGCTGTACGAGCGGCTCGGCTACCTGCGCGGCCCGACCCGCGAGCTCCACGATCGCTCGGCCACGGTCGAGTTCTTCTTCGCCCGGGAGCTTCGGTAGAAACCTCGAGCGGCGTGGCCCAGGTTCAGTCCCCGACGCGGAGATCGCACCCGGGAAGCTCGCCGATGAAGCCCGCACCGAAGGCCGTCGACGGGGTGTGCATCCCCGCCGTCACGCGCCCCTCGAGCACCCGACGCATGCACTCCACCGCGGCGGTCGCGGTCAAGAGGTGCCCGCCGGGCGTCTCGAGCGTCCCCTCGACGGCGCCCCCCGACTTGTCCTCCACCCGGCCCCACAGGTGCGAGCGTGCGCTCTGTCGCCCCGCCTCGTCGGGACCGGTCACCCTCCGCTCGATCCGTCGCTGCACGAAGCGCAGGACCGCCCCCACGCGGAGCAGCGGAAGGAGCGGCCGGACCAGTGACAGCACCCGCACCGCCCGCCTGGGCGCGGGTGCGTAGACCACGATGTCGAGGATCCCCGTCGAGTAGAACGCGGTCGCGACGTCGCCCCACGGGATCGCCAGCGCGAAGCGCGACCGATCGCGAAACGGCACCACGCGCGTACGCGAGCCCAGCGGGACCCTGCGGATCACCCCGCCCTTCCGGATCGCGCCGCCCATCGCCGCCATCTCCACCATCGTCTTCGCCGTCCCCGCGCTCGGCCCCCCGTCGCCCGCGACCGCCAGCTCGAGCCGCGTCGCCGACGGCAGCGCCGCCTTCAAGCTCGCCGCCAGGCAGTCCGACGGCACCACATCGAACCCGACCCCGGGGAGGATCACCACGCCGCGCGCGGCCGCCTCGCCTCCCCGCCGATGACACGCCTCGAACACCGGGATCTCGCCGGTGATGTCGAGGTAGTGCACGCGCGCGCGCAAGCAGGCCTCGACCACCTTGGCGCTGGTCGCGGAGAAGGGCCCGGCCGCCAACAGGATCGCTCCCGCCCCGTCGAGCTGGCGCGCGATCCGCTCGGGCTGGTCGAGCGGAAAGGCTCGCCACGGCAGGCCCAGGCGCTCCGCGATGGGACGGACCACGTCCTCGCGGCGACCCGCCAGGATCGGCCGCATGCCCCGCCGGACAGCCTCCTCGGCGCACAGCCGCCCATGGTACCCGTTGGCCCCGTAGATCAGCCAGTCGGCCATCGCCGCCTAGTGTCCCGACACAGAAGTTCGCAGTAGAAAAAGGCCGCGCACTGCCGCGGCCCGGCGGCAAGTGCCGCCGGGAGCAGGGGTGGGGACCCAGGCGGACGGGGGCTTGCCCCCAGGATCGATTGGGGGAGGGCCGACGGGGCGGGGCGGCACGCCCCGTGGGATCATGTCTAGCATTGACTCCGATCCAAGCGGCCAAAGGCCGCGTCGCGGCGGAGTCGCCGCGTGAGCAAGGGTGGGGACCCCGACGGCTTGCCGGCGGGGCGGGGCGGCACGCCCCGTGGGAAACTGGCTAAACAATGTCGCATCATCAATGCGACATTGTTTAGCGTGCGCCGTTGCGCCCGTAGCGACGCCGACGGGCCTGCGGGGTGGTCGCCCGCCGCTCGCCGCCGCCGCGATTGTTGCGCTGCTGCTGCTGCGGGGCCGGACGAGGAGCCGCAGCCGGGGCCGTGGAACGGAATGGATGATCCGGCACGACCGGGATCTCGCGGCGGATCAGCCGCTCGATGTCGCTCAGGAACTCGCGCTCCTCGGGCTCGCACAGCGACATCGCATGCCCCGATGCCCCCGCCCGCGCGGTGCGGCCGATCCGGTGCACGTAGGTCTCCGGGATATTCGGCAGCTCGAAGTTGATCACGTGAGTGATCCCGTCGATGTCGATCCCGCGCGCCGCGATGTCGGTCGCCACCAGGATCCGCGTCGCCCCGCGCTTGAAGTCCGCCAGCGCCCGCTCGCGCGCCGACTGCGACTTGTTGCCATGGATCGCCTGCGCCCCGATGTGCGCCTTGCCCAGACTCTCGACCATCTTGTTCGCGCCGTGCTTGGTGCGGGTGAAGATCAACGCCCGGGTGATCGATGGATCCCCGAGCAGGTGATGCAGGAGCGCCCGCTTGTCGCCGTGCGCGACGTGGTAGACCGACTGATCGACCGCATCCACCGTCGCTGCCGGCGGCGCCACCGCCACCCGCACCGGGTCGCGCAGGATCGCTCCCGCGAGGTCGGCGATGTCCTTCGGCATGGTGGCGGAGAACATCAGCGTCTGCCGCTTCGACGGCAGGAGCGCGATCACCCGCCGCACGTCGTGCAGGAAGCCCATGTCGAGCATCCGGTCCGCCTCGTCGAGCACGAACACCTCGAGCCGGCTGAAATCGAGCAGCTTCTGCCCGGCCAGATCCAGGAGCCGCCCCGGCGTGGCGACCACCACGTCGACGCCTGTCTTCAGCGCCTGCGCCTGCGGGCTCTGCCCGACGCCGCCGAAGATCACCGTGTGCCGGATCGCGCGGAGCGGCACGCCCTGCACCTTGTGCTCCGGGATCAGCTTGCCGTAGGTGGCGAAGCTGTCGCCGATCTGGGTCGCCAGCTCGCGCGTCGGCGTCAGCACCAGAACGCGGATCGGCCGGCGCCCGCTGCCGACCGGGTTGGGCCCGCGCGGCGTGATCACCAGGTGTTGCAGGATCGGCAGCGCGAAGGCGGCCGTCTTGCCGGTGCCGGTCTGCGCGCAACCCATCAGGTCGCGCCCGTCGAGGAGATGCGGGATCGCCTGCTCCTGGATCGGCGTCGGCTGGTCGTAGCCCTCCGAGCGGACCGCTCGCAGGAGCGGCTCGATGAGCCGCAGTTCGTCGAATGTCATGGGGGATTCCTGCGTCGCTGCGCTGGGCAGCGGAGTTCCGAGCGAAGAGGACGGGAGCTACGTGCCGCCCTCGCTGGGCTCGGGTACGATCGTCGGGCCGATCAGATCCTCGAGCGACCCCAGCTCGTCGGGTGACACATCACCCTTGTTGTAGCCGGGCGGCCTCGGGCCCTGGGTCTTCTTTTCCTCCCGCTTCGCCAGCTTCTCCTTCTGCTTCTGCTGGCGAGCGATCTCCTTCTGGCGACGCAGGATGCTTTCTTTTCCGCGTGGTGGCATCCCGGAGACGGTGACCTCTCGGGGCCGTCGAGTCAACCCTAAGTTGTGGGTGGGCGGCGAACTAGCGGCGGCTCAGCGAGCGGGCGGCGGCGGTGCGACCCGCCCGGCCGGCTGAAGCGGCACCACGCCGGGAGGCTTCGAGTAGACCGGCCCCGGTCGCCGGGGCTGGAGCGGCCCGGGCGGCGCGACCTGCCCGTTGGCAGGTGGAGGCGTGTAGAGATTGTTGTTCTGGGGCTGCGTCACCGCACGAGGCCGCTCGTAGGCGGGCGGCGACGATGGCGGCGGGGCCTGCGGGCGCGCGACCGGCGGGCTGTAGGCGGGCGGCGGCGCAGGGCGCACCGGCGGCGGGTTGTAGGCGGGAGGAGGCGGCGCAGGGCGCACCGGCGGCGGGTTGTAGGCGGGCGGAGGCGCGGGGCGCACCGGCGGCGGGTCGTAGGCCGGCGGCGGCGCAGGGCGCACCGGCGGCGGGTTGTAGGCGGGCGGAGGCGCGGGGCGCACCGGCGGCGGGTCGTAGGCCGGCGGCGGCGCGGGGCGCACCGGCGGCGGATTGTAGGTAGGCGGCGGGATGTGGGGTCGGCCCGGCGACGGATCGTAAGCGGGGGGCGGCAGCGTCGGTGGCGGGTTGTAGACGGGGCGGACCGGCGGCGGATTGTACACGGGCGGCGGCAGCGCCGGCGGCGGCGAGTAGACCGGCGGCGGTGCAGCCACGGGCGGCGGCGCGTACGGACGTGCCGGCGGCGGGTCATAGACCGGCGGCGGGTCGTAGGCCGGCGGCGGCCGATGCGGCGGCGGCGGGTTGTAGATCGGCGGAGGGCTATACGTCGGCGGAGGGCTATACGTCGGCGGGGGATTGTAGGCCGGCGGCGGGCTGTGGGGACGCCCAGGCGGTGGATTGTATGTTGCGGGCGGCGGTGGTCCCACCGTCCTGCTTCCGCCGTAGGCCGGCGGGGGCGGCCCCACCGTCCTGCTTCCGCCGTAGGCCGGCGGGGGCGGCCCCACCGTCCTGCCACCTCCGTAGACCGGCGGCGGCGGCCCCACCGTCACGCCCCCGCCACGGGGACGCCAGTGAGGACGAATGACCACGACCCGACCACCCTGGTAGTCGTAGGACGAGGGCGCGTAGACGTATCCCTCGCGCGGGGTCTCCCAGGTGCCGCCGACCCACACCCAGCCGGAGCGCCAGTCCCAGTAGCCCTCCAGCCACACCGCTCCAGAATACGGCGGCGCAGGCGGCGATTCATACCGAGGTGGCGGCGGCGGAGGCGCCTCGAAGTACACCGGATCGGGCACCCCGACCGTCAGCTCCACCCGCCCGTACATCGACGCCCCCGACGGTGGCGGAATGTACGAAGGCAGAGGCGACGAGATCGGCTGCGTCTCGACGTAGCAGCCGCCGAACAGAGCGAACGAGCCGAGCAGCAGCAACCGCTTCATCGCAATCTCCTGGCGCATGTACCGGTCAGACGCTCCAACCGGGGCTTCATTCAGCCGCGCGAAGTGTCGCACCACCCGCGCACCTCGGCAAGCGACGAGGGTCGCGCCGACCCTGCGATGGCAACGCGCAGGCCCTCCGGGAACTGGCGAGCCCTTCGCCGCCGCGTATCATGTCGGGTCATGGCCCGGCGTCTCCCTCCCGTGATCCTGTTCGCGCCCTGGTGCGCTGCCCTCGTCGGCGCCATCGCGATGGCGTGGTGGCCTCCGCAAAGCGACGCGGCGCGCAAGCCGGTCAAGGTGGCCGGCTGCGCCAAGGACACCGACTGCAAGGGCGCTCGCATCTGCGTCCGCACCCAGTGCGTCGACCCGCCGCCGGGGGCCACCGTCGCTGCCGTCGCGGCCCTCGCCACGATCCGCGCCGCGCCGCGCGACGGGGGCACCGATGCTGCACCGCAGCAGGTGGTCCTCCCGGCGATCCCGCTCCCCGGTGCCTGCCCGCTCTACCGCGTCGATCGCGTCCACAGCGGGCGCAGTCCCTACCGCGTCTCTTCGAGCGCGCCGAAGGAGATCGCCCGCGTCGCCACCTCCGGGGTGGTCTTCTCCTCGCCCGCCATCGCCGACGACGGCAGCGCCTTCTTCGGCTCCCACGACCACTCCGTGCGCTGCGCCGCCCCCGACGGCACCGTGCGCTGGACCCGCCCGACCGGCGACCTCGTGTGGTCCTCGCCCGCCCTCGGCCCGGGCGGCGCGCTCTACATCGGCTCCGACGACGACAAGCTGCACGCCCTCGATGCAACCACCGGCGCGGAGCGCTGGACCTTCACCGCCGGCCCGTGCCGCCGCGCCACCGGGGTCGGCCCCGAGGCCGCGCGCTGCGACGTCGACGGCGTGACCATCGGCCCCGACGGCACGATCTACTTCGCCGCCGACGGCGCCTACGGCCTCACTCCCGAGGGCAAGCTGAAGTTTCGCTTCGCGCTCCGCACCCACTGCGCCGGCGCCCCCGCGGTCGCTCCCGACGGCACGATCTACCTCGGCTGCCAGGACGGCGCCCTCTACGCCCTCGGCCCCGACGGCGCCAAGCGATGGGAGTTCCGCACCGGCGGCGACATCGACTCCTCGCCCGCGGTGGGCAGCGACGGCACGGTCTACTTCGGCTCGGACGACGACAAGCTCTACGCGGTCACCCCCGGCGGCGCGCTGCGCTGGGCGGTCCAGACGCGCGGCGACGTCCACTCCTCTCCCGCCATCGCCACCGACGGTACGATCTACGCCGGCTCCTTTGACGGCGGCCTCTACGCCGTGCGCCCCGACGGCACCGTCGCCTGGACCTTCCGCGCCGCCGACCGGATCCTCTCCTCCCCGACGATCGACGGCGCAGGCCTGATCCTGATCGGCTCGCAGGACGACCGCCTCTACGCCGTCAACCCCGACGGCACCCTCGCCTGGTCGGTGCTCCTCGACGGCGACGTCGACGGCACGCCCGCGATCGGACCGGGCGGCACGATCTACGTCGGCGCCGACGACAAGGCGTTGCACATCCTGCGCTGATGGGGCCGCCCGCCGCGGAGTGCCTGGTGTTCACCTTCAAGGAGGGTCTGCTCTCACCGATCGCGCACGACCTGAAGCTCGCCGTGGGGCGCTTCTCCATCGCGATCGATGCCGCGGCGCTCTCGGTCACGGCGCGCTTCGACGCCTCGTCGCTGCGGGTGGTGAGCGCGCTCCACGGCGGGGCCGAGGCGCCCGGGGCCCTCTCGCCGCGCGATCGGGCGACGATCGAGGAGCACCTCCGCGACGAGGTGCTGGAGGCGCGCCGCCACCCCGAGATCGCCTTCCGCTCCACCGCCGTCACCGCCGTCCCGGGCGGCTTCCACATCACCGGCCTGCTCGCGCTCCACGGCCGCGAACGCCCGCTCGCCGTCGTGGCCCACCGCCGCGGCGACCACCTCGTCGCCGAGATCGCCCTCCACCAGCCCGACTTCGGCATCCAGCCCTACCGCGCCATGCTCGGCACGCTGCGCATCCGCCCCGACGTCCGGGTGCGCCTCACCCTGCCCGCCCCAGGGTGACCGATGCTGGTTGAGACCCCCATCCGGTCGCGATCCGGTCGCGTGCCGGTCGCGGCGCTTCCTCGACTTCCGCGCCGGGCGAGGGATATACTCGGCTGTCGTTACCCTTTGGCCCTAAGGATCCGTCGCATGAAGAGCCCCAGCACCCACCGCCGCCTGCTGCCGGTCCCGCTGCTCCTGGTGATGGCCGCCCTCGGAGGCTGCGCCGTGGACGGCGACTCGCTGCTCGTCAACCTGACCGCCGACGACAAGGTCGAGAAGTACGACCTCTACGTCCGCGACGAGGCCAGCCGCAAGATCGTCCTCCACACCGGCTGGGCGCCGATGACCAAGGACCTCTTCAAGATCGGCCTCAAGCTGCCGATGAAGGGCAAGCTGACGCTGGTGATCATCGGCGTCATCGGCGAGGTCGAGGACGTCCGCCCGGCGATCGGCTCGAAGCAGTTCTTCTACGCCACCACCCTCGACGTGAAGGGCCCGATCGTCCTCGACGCGCGCCTGCTCCATGTGCCGAACGAGGCCGGTATGAACGACGACGCCGACCGCGATCTCTTCCCGGACGCACTGAACTGGCCGATGCACGTCCCCGCCGCCGCCAGCATCCCGCCGAACCTCCTCGACTGCGCCGATGGCATGCCGGTCAAGAAGGTGGACCCGGCGAAGATCAACCCGTTCGCCGACGAGATCTGCGGCGACGGCGTCGACGAGAACTGCGGCGGCGACGACGACGAGCTGTGCGTCGACGAGGACAACGACGGCGACCCCGACGCCACCGACTGCAACCCGAAGGATCCCAAGATCCACCACGCGATCAACGACAAGGCCAACCCGCACCACGACCCCTTCCCCGAGGCCCCGAACTGCTGCGGCTACAGCCTGATGATGGCCGACCCGAACAAGTCCTATGACATGGATCCGACCTGTCACCCCGGCACCTGCGACACCAACATCGACTACGACTGCGACAGCAAGTTCACCGACTGCTTCGTCGACGGCGACTGCGATCGCTACCGCGCCCGCACGGTGCAGGACTCGATGTGCATGTCCAAGGCCGACGCCCACCAGACGGGGCAGCTCGACTGCAACGACTGCGACCCCCAGGTCCGCCCGTTCGCGGCGGAGATCTGCGACGGCATCGACAACAACTGCGACGGCAAGGTCGACGAGACCTGCATCGGCTGCGACCTCGACGGCGATGGCTTCCAGCGCACGGACATGAAGAACAACTGCCCCGACGCGATGTACAAGGCCTCCGGCAAGGCGGTCGACTGCAACGACGAGGACGCTGGCGTGTTCCCTGGCTCGACCATGAAGTCGGGCAACGTCGAGGGTGGCGCGGCGCTCGGCGCGCTGCGCAGCCTGTGCCGCAACAAGAACCCCGACGGAACGGTCCAGGACGCCGACTGCAACGGCAAGGTCGACGGCTGCCCGGCCGCCAACTGCGACGCCGACGGTGACGGCTTCAGCGACGGCAAGCTGGATGCGATGTGCGATCCGCAGAAGAAGTTCGCCGACGACTGCGACGACAAGGATCCGACGATCTACCCGGGCGCTCCCGACAAGTGCGGCGACGGCGTCAAGCAGAACTGCACCCAGGACAACGCCTGCGGCGCCGCCGACAACGACAAGGACGGCTACGTCTCGCCCGACGACTGCGACGACACCAAGTCCGGCGTGCACCCCTTCGCGCTCGAGCTGTGCGACGGCGTGGACAACGACTGCGACGGCCTGGTCGACGAGGGGAACCCCGACGCCGCCGGCAAGCCGATGATCGACAAGGGCCAGGTGCTGCACTGCACCGACTCGAACGTCGGCCTCTGCCAGGGGCCGCCCGTCGGTGACTGCGTGTGCAGCGCCTCGTCGATCGCCAAGCTCGACTTCAACCAGGGCAAGCGCACCGCCTGCCCGGGCGAGACCGCCGAGATCGACAGCGGCGCCAAGGCCGCGGTGGCCGCGGCGCGCTGCTACTTCGCGCCCCAGCCGAAGCCCCAGTCGTGCGATCCGAAGAACCCGCAGGACGATGACTGCGACGGGCGCGTCGACGCCCCCGACGCCAAGAACTTCCCGCTTTTGGGCAACCCCTGCTGGCCCGCCGCCGTCGGTCAGTGCAAGACCGCGATGGGCGGGAAGATCACCGGCTGCATGGCGGCGCCGATGGGCAAGTCGAGCAACTGCCTCCAGGCCTTCGGGGTGAACACCTGGTGGACCTGCGAGACGGTCAAGGATGCGCCGCCGCTCCCCGAGCTGGTCTGCCCGGTCAGCGAAAAGTGCAACGGCTTCGACGACGACTGCGACGGCAAGCTCCCGGCGAGCGAGTCCGACGTCGACCTGGACGGCTTCATGACCTGCGGCTCGGTGCACGCGATGTACGCCAACGGCCAGACCTGCGAGAAGATGCTCTCCGACAAGGTGGTCGGCTGCGGCGACTGCAATGACATGAACAAGCTGATCAAGCCGGGCGCGCCGGAGATCTGCGACAACGTCGACAACGATTGCAGCCCGCTCACCGGCGACGGCACAGGCGAGTGCGGCCTGGGCGGAAAGGCGGCGCAGCAGACCTGCTGCTCGAAGCAGATGCCGCCGGCCTGCCACGACATCAAGACCGAGACCAACAACTGCGGCGCCTGCTCCACCGGCGGCAACGACCACGTCTGCGACGCGCTCCGCGCCAACCTCTGCACCAACGGTGGCTGCTCCTGCGGCGCCCTCGGCGCGCCGTGCAACAAGCACTTCTACTGCAACGCCGGTGTCTGCACCGACTGCAACACCGACCTCAAGTGCGGCGATTCGTGCGTCAGCTGCGGCGGCGGCTCCCCGAAGTGCAAGGCCGACGCGACCGGCTGCGTGGGCTGCAACGAGGACGCGAACTGCCAGAAAACGGAATACTGCCTGAACCTCCAGTGCGTCCTGAAGAAGCAGCTCGGCAAGGCCTGCGGCGCGGCCCCCGAGTGCCTCGGGATCAACAACGACGGCAACAACCCGGGCAACTGCGTCGACGGGGTGTGCTGCGATCTGCCGCAGAACATGTGCAGCGGATGCAAGCAGTGCAACCTGGCCAACTTCCTCGGCACCTGCAAGAACGTCCCGTTCGGCCAGGACCCGCACAACGCCTGCGCCGTCAACATTCCCGGGTGCCAGATCGACAACTGCGCCGGCGACGCCACCTGCAACGCGGCGATCGACGCCCAGTGCGGCGACAACTCGTGCAGCGTGGTCACCGGCAAGGCGCCGTTCGCCAAATGCGCGGCCGGCATGGGCCCGGGCACGATCATGTGCAACAGCGGCACCGTCGACTGCGTGGGCTTCGCCTGCGACGCGGCGGCCAAGCCCTACATCACCTGCCACAAGGTCTGCACCGTCAATACGGACACCAACTGCGACACCGCGAAGTTCTACTGCCTCGACCCCAAGACCTGCGTGCTGAAGCTCGACAACGGGATGCAGTGCGCGAGCGGCAACCAGTGCAAGACCGGCAACTGCGTGGTGCGCCAAGACGGCAAGACGATCTGTGCGGCGGTGCCCGCCTGCGCGCTCTGCAAGGTGATCGACCCGACCGGCACGATGTGCGTCAACGCCGGCCCCGGCTCCGACCCGAAAACTGAGTGCAAGGCGGACGTCGCCACCTGCAAGCAGGACAACTGCGACGGCCTGGGCTCCTGCAACGTCGCCGAAAACACGGTGTGCCTGCCGCAGACCTGCGTCAACGGCGCGCCCTCGGTGAAGACCGAGAACCTGTGCAACGCCGTCGGCACCTGCACGCCGAAAAAAACCCCCTGCGGCGCCGGCTTCCAGTGCAACGGCGCGAGCTGCTTCACCACCTGCGACACCCAGAGCGACAACAACTGCGACAAGGCCGGCTTCTTCTGCCTGGACGTCAACACCTGCCTCGCCAAGCGCCCGACCGGCATGGCCTGCGCCACCGGCGCGCACGAATGCACCAACGGCAATTGCCAGCAGGGCCAGGCGGCCAAGATCTGCTCGGCGAATGCGGTGGCCTGCGCGGCGAAGTGCGACGTCGTCAACGTCGGCGGTACCGCCTGCATTCCCGCGACCGCAGCGAGCGATCCGAGCGGCGATTGCTCGGCCGACCCGGCGACCTGCAAGGCTGACAACTGCAACGGCGGCACGGGCGCCACCGGCTGCGATGTCGGCGACGCCACCGTCTGCGGGACGCCCAGTTGCATGAACGGCAGCCCGTCGGTGCAGACCGACAAGCTGTGCAAGACCGGAGTGTGTACCAACACCCCGAAGAACTGCACCGCCGGCTTCGCCTGCAACGCCACCGTCTGCTACACCGCGTGCACTCTCGTCACCGACGCCGGTTGCAGCGCCGCCAACTACTGCGTCGGCACCAACACCTGCCCGGTCAAGAAGGCGATCGGCTCCGCCTGCACCGGGCCCACCGCCGGCAACGAATGCGTCGCTCCGGGCAACTGCGTCCAGACGCAGGGCAACGTGCCGGCCCACGTGTGCTCCACCCCGGCGAACTGCAATACCAAGTGCCAGGTGGTCAAGACCAACGGATCAGCGTGCGAGGCCGCCACCGTCGGGACGGATCCGAAAATGGAGTGCACCGCCGACCCGACGATGTGCAAGCTGGCCAATTGCAACGGCGTGACGGGCGCCACCGCGTGCGACGTCGCGAACGGAGGAGTCTCCTGCGGCATGACCACCTGCGCGGCCGGCATGACCACCGGGAAGATCTGCGGGGGCGGTACCTGCGGCGACGCGATGGGCTCGTGCATGAACTTCGCGTGCAATGGCAACGACTGCCACAGCACCTGCACGATCGGAAACGACACCAACTGTCTGCCAACTTTCTACTGCTCCGCGCTCAACACCTGCTCGGCCAAGAAACAGGACGGCTCGGTCTGTATGATCACCAACGAGTGCAACAGCGGCTTCTGCCTCACCGCCGCGAGTGGCAAGCGCTGCGCCACGGCGATGACCTGCGGCCCGTGCAAGGTGGTCGACAACACCGGCGCGTGCATCAACCAGGTCCTCACCGACGTGAAGGGCGACTGCACGATGAATGGCACCGGCCGGACCTGTGTCTCGGGCTCCTGCGGCTGCACGCTCGACACCCACTGCACCGCCAGCAAGCCCAAGTGCAAGGTCGGCGGCTCGGGCACCTGCGTGGAGTGCCTGACCGACGACCAATGCTTGCCGACGCTGCCCAGGTGCGCGATGGACACCTGCAGTGGGTGCAATAACGGTGGCGACTGCACCAGCCCGAAGTGGGGCGACGTCTGCGACGGCGTGAACTCCTGCACCTGCACCGCCGACGCCGACTGCGCCGACGCGGGCGGTCGTGCCAAGCGGTGCGTCGACATCGGCAGCGGGGTCAAGCGCTGCGTCTGCGGCGCCCTCCTCACGCCGTGCGCCGTCGGAAAGGCGTGCAGCAGCACCCTGGCCAACGCCACCTGCAGTTGACGATCCGCTGCGCTGCTTTCCCTTGACCACCGTGGCGATTGGTATCATAATGATACCGCCTTGACCGAGGGCGATGCGCTCGCGTGGATCCAGGATGCTGCGGCCCAAGGGCGATACGTGGTCGACCCCATCTCTACCGCCGTCTCGAGGAGCGCCAGATCACCATCCGGGACGTCAAGAGGGCCATCGGCGGGGCGACCTCTTGCGTTGCCTACCTGCCCGATGGTGGACCCAAGGCGCGCGGCTCGAGCTGGCGCGTCACGGGCCCTGACCTGTCCGGCACCGAGACCTCCGTCGGTGTCGAGGCTTTCACGGACCACCTGGGACGCCGGGCGCTCCTCATCACGGTATTCTGAATCTGAGACAACGGAGGAGGCAGACATGATCCGCTGTTCAAATTGCGAGAAGGGGAAGTTTCGACGCCGCATCGTCGAGAGTCACGACGTGAGCCCGCTCCTCGGGCTTGACCAGGTCATGCTTCTCAAGACCCCCGCCCTGGTCTGCGATCACTGCGGCACGGTGACGGTCGAGGGCGAGGTGCTCGAATCGGTCATGGCTTCGCTCGCGCGCCTGATCGTGGAGCAGGGCGAGGAGCTGCGCCCAAAGGAGGTGCGTTACCTCCGCGAAACCCTCGATCTGACCCAGGCCGAGCTCGCGGAAAGGCTCGGGCTCAAGCGCCTGACCGTCGTCCGCTGGGAGAGCGGCGCGGTGGGGATTGGACGCGCTCAGTCGCTCGCCCTCCGATCGCTCGTCGCGTGGCACCTCGACGACCCGAGACTCGCCCGGCAGATCGCGTCGCTCGCACCGAGGCTCGGCCCCCGGACGATCCCGCCCTACCGGATCAAGCGCATGGCGAGCTGACGCAGGACGGAGGATGCTGGCGAGCAGGCGAACCAGTACGCGAAGGCACTCGCAATAATCGACGTCGTCGTTTTTTCGCCCTACGATGGCGGCGTGACGACCGCCGCCAACCCTCCAGGTGATCCCAGGTGACGCCTCCCTCGCCGGGCGAGCTTCTGATCGTCGGCTTCGAGGGGCTGCGCCCGCCCGATGAGCTCTCTGCGCGCATCGCGGCCGGTCGCGTCGGCGGAGTGATCCTCTTCGCCCGCAACCTCGGCGCACCGGCCGAGGTGGCCGCGCTCGTCGAGGGGCTCGGCCGCGCGGCGCCCGCTGGACCGTCGCTGATCGTGGCGATCGATCAGGAGGGCGGGCGTGTCCAGCGGCTGAAGTCGCCGCTGACGGTGTGGCCGCCGATGGCGCGGCTGGCGGCCCCGGACGACCCGGCGCTCTCCGAAGCGGTCGGCCGCGCGCTCGGCGCGGAGCTGCGCCTCTTCGGTGTGAACGTCGACTTCGCGCCGGTCCTGGATGTCCGCACCAACCCGCAAAACCAGGTGATCGGCGACCGCGCCTTCGGCGAGACGGCCGATGCGGTGGCGCGCCACGCGCTCGCGTTCTGGCGCGGCCTCGAGAGCGCGGGGGTGCGCGGCTGCGGCAAGCACTTCCCCGGGCACGGCGACACGCTGCAGGACAGCCACCTCGAGCTGCCGCGCATCGAGGCGCCGATCGAGCGGCTGCGCGCCGTCGAGCTACCGCCCTTCGCCGCCGCGGTCGAAGCCGGCGTGCCGATGATCATGACCGCGCACATCGTCTTCTCGGGCGTCGACGAGCGCCCCGCGACCATGTCGCGCGCCTGGATCGACGGCGTGCTGCGCGGCGAGCTCGGCTTCCGGGGGGTGGTGGTCTCCGACGACCTCGACATGAAGGCGGTCGCCGGACGCTTCCCCGTCGAGGAGGCGGTGCGCGAGTCGATCGCCGCCGGGGTCGACGCCTTCCTCGCCTGCCGCGATCCGGAGATCCAGCGTCTGGCCGAGGAGGCGCTCGTCCGCGCCTCGCAGGACGCGCTCCTCGGACCGCGCGTCGCCGAGTCGCTGGCCCGCCTGCGCGCCTTCCGCGCCACCCTCGCCCCTGCCCGCCCCGTCGACGCGGCCACCCTCGCCCGCTCCCTTCCCGACGCGGCGAACCAGGCCCTCGCCGCCCGCTTCTGAAGGATCGCTCACACCCGGCGCAGCGCGAGGACTCCCTCGACCAGCAGCAGCCCGAGGAGAGCCGCCCCGAGGGCGTGCCAGAGCTCGACCCGCCGCCGCGGCGTCTTTCCTGTGCCCCCCTCGCGTGCCTTCATGAGCGTCGCAAGGCGCGCAGGCTCGATGCGGGCGAGGTCGGACTCCGGTGGGTCGACGTTGACCGCGAACGACGCCTGGCCGCGCGGCTTCCCGGCGCCCGCCCCGCCCGCCGAGACGCGGTAGAGCCCCGGCTCGTCGGTGTCGACAAACGACAGGCTCTTGCGACCGGCGACGCGGTCCGCCTCGAAGCTCCGCATCGCCCCGCCCGGACCCGAGACCTCGACGCGCCGGTCGCCGTCCGCGAGCGGGATCTCGCGCGGCTGCCCCACCAGCGACGGGGCATCGGGCTCGGCGAGCGAGGTGCGGGCAAGGTGCCGCGCCGCCTGCTGCATCAGCGGCAAGTAGGCCGGCTGGATCGCCAGGTCGCTCCAGTCGCGATCGAGCGTGGTCGCGAGCAGCAGCACCCTCCCCTTGCCATGCCGTCCCTCGACCAGCAGCGGGGCGCCGGACTCGAGCCGCAGGAGCACCTGGCGTTCCCCTTCGCGCTCCCGCGGGGTCGGCTTGAGGAGGAGGTAGCGCCCGACGGTGGCGGAGCGCAGCGCCTCGGCCGAGCCGTGGCTCCCCTCGGCGAACGGCCCGAGCAGCGGGTGGCGGCGATCGAAGCGCGCGATGTGATCGCCCGCGCCGCCGATGCGCGCCTCGCCGTCGTCGCGGCTCTTCAGGGTCGCACCGACGGTGCGGGCGGTGGCCAGCGGCTGCGGGAGGAGATCGCCCAGCGCCGCGTTCCACGCCTCGGGCTCGACGTTGTCACCGACGGCGAGGAACAGGCCTCCCCCCTTCTCGACGAACGCCCGGAGCGCCTCGGCCCGCGGCGGATCGGGCGCCTTCGCGTTGGCGAGAAAGATCACGTCGATGTCGTCGAGCGGGCGCCGCCCGAGATCCTCCATCGTCACGATCGTCACCTCGATCCGCGAGTCGTCGCGATCCCCCGGGCGAAGCGCGGTCTCGAGGTAGAACACCTCGTCGTCGCGGCGGATGGTGCGCGGATCGCCGTCGACGAGCAGGGCCCGCAGCTGGCGTCTGACCTGCACCCGCGCGAAGCGGCGATCATCGTCGCCGAGCGGGTCCGGGGCGAGCTCGACCACCACATCGTGCGGAGCCGCCGCCGACGTCTCCTCGCCGGCCGCCGCGCCCGGCGAAGGGGCCGCCTCCTCGAAGACATGAAAGAACCGCTTGGAGGTGCGCCCGCGCGCCGGCAGGTCGATCAGTCCCTTCGCCACCGCCTTCCCATCGACGCGCAGCGTGACGGCCAGCTCCTTGACCGGCAAGGCGCCAAAGCTGGCGATCACCGCTTCCACGCGCACTCCGCGCGGCCCGAGCGAGGGCGCGCCCTCGACGCGCAGCTCCACCACCGCGCGGTTATCGAGCGCTTCTCCCTCCGCGACGTCGATCGGCACCAGCGTCGGTCCCGCCCCGCTCCAGCCCGTCTCCGGCGAGAAGCCGTGGGCCGCGAGATCCGACAGGAGATAGACGCGCCGCTCCGCCTGCGGTGCGACCGCGAGGATCGCCGCCGCCCGCTTGAGCGCCGCGGTCACATCGCCCGGCCGCCGCGTCGGACGCGCCTCGCGAAGCGCTCGCCGGAGCCGCGCGCGATCGGGCGTCAGCTCCCCCAGCGACGGCGGCCCGCCGCCGGACACCAGCACGATCGCCACCTCCGAGTTGCTCCCCAGCCCATCGCACAGCTTCTCTGCCTGCGCGCGCGCCGCGTCGAACAGCGTGCCCCCGGAACGCCGGTAGCCCATCGAGCGGGAGTCATCGAGGACGATCACCGCGCTCTCCGCCCGGCCGCTCCCGATCCCGATCGCCGCCTGCGAGGTGTCATCGGCCTCGAGGTACGGCTTGGCCAGGATCAGCGGCACCGCGCCGATCGCCGCCGCGCGAACCACCAGCAGGATGATCTGCCGCAGCCGCCTTTGCGAGGCCGTCTTCCGATCGCTCCGTCGCAGGAAGGCGAGCGCGGCGAAGCGCCTCCGCTCGGCGCGCGGCTTCCCGAACAGATGGAGCAGCACCGGCACGATCGCCAGCGCGGTGAGGAGCGCGAAGCCCGGGGCCAGATAGCCCATCAACAGCCCATCAGCGACGGCCGCGCCCGCGCGCGCGCAGGAAATCGAGCAGCACCGCCGACGGTGGGCGCGCCGTATCGCACAGGTGGTACTCGACGTCGCCCTCGGCGCAGCCCCTCTTGCACCCCTCGGTGAAGCGCGTGATCTCGGCGAGGTACTGCGCCCGCACCACCTCCGGATCGGCCACCAGCCGCTCGTCGTCCTCCATCCCCTCGAACTCGGTCGGCCCCTCGAACGGCAGCGTCAGCTCGTCGCTGTCGAGCACGTGGAACAGCACCACGTCGTGCCGCCTGGCCTTCAGCCCGCGCAGGAGGTGCACCGCCTCGTAGCCGGTCTCGAGGAGGTCCGAGAACAGCACGATCAGCGAGCGCCGCCGCGCCACGTCGGAGACATAGGCCATCGCGCGCGGCAGATCGGTCTTCCCCTTCGCCTCGAGCGCCCCGAGGGCGTCGAGCAGATCGCCGAGGTGCCCGCTTCGCGAGCGCGGCGGCAGGTAGGCGCGGAGGGTCTCGGCGAAGGCGACCAGCCCCGCCTGATCCTGCTGCCGCAGCATCAGGTACGCCAGCGCCGCCGCGAGGTAGGTGGCGTAGGCGAGCTTCGAGACCCCCTTCCCCGCGTAGCCCATCGACGCCGAACAGTCGATTACCAGGTAGCCGCGCAGCTCGGTCTCCTCCTCGTAGCGCTTGATGTAGTACTTGTCGAACTTGCCGTAGGCCTTCCAGTCGATGCGCCGGACCTCGTCGCCCGGCGAGTACTCCTTGTGCTCGGCGAACTCCACCGAGGCCCCGTGGTGCGGCGAGCGGTGCAGCCCGGCGAGCGCCCCCTCGACGACGGTGCGCGCCCTGAGCTTCAGATCGGCGAGGCGCGACAGGGCCACCGCGTCGAGGAGCTCGGTGCCCATCCTCGTCCTACGCGCGCACGGCGTCCAGCAGCTGGTCCACCAGCGCGGTCGCCTTCACGCCCTGCGACTCGGCGTGGAAGTTCGTGATCAGCCGGTGCTGCAGCGTCGGCCGCGCCAGCGCGCGCACATCCTCCACCGACGCCGCGTAACGCCCGTCGAGGATCGCCCGCGCCTTCGCCCCGAGGATCAGGAACTGCGAGGCGCGCGGCCCGGCGCCGTACGCCACATTCTCGCGCACGAACGGGGCCGCCGCGGGCCCGGGCCGCGACGCGCGCACCAGCGCCACCGCGTAGCGCACCACGTGATCAGCAACGGGAACACGCAGCACGAGGTCCTGCAGGGCGAGGATGCGCTCCGGCGTCAGCACCTTCGCGAGCACCGGTTTTTGCGAGCTCGTCCCTCGCCGCACGATCTCCACCTCCTCCTCCTCGGCCGGGTAGTCCACATCGACCTGGAGCATGAAGCGATCGAGCTGCGCCTCGGGCAAGGGATAGGTCCCCTCCTGCTCGATCGGGTTCTGGGTCGCGAACACCAGGAACGGCGGCGGCAGCTCGTGGGTCATTCCGCCGGCGGTGACGCGCAGCTCCTGCATCGCCTGGAGCAGCGCCGCCTGGGTCTTCGGCGGGGTGCGGTTGATCTCGTCGGCGAGCACGATGTTGGCGAATACCGGCCCCTTGATGAAGCGGAAGCCGCGCCGCCCGGTGGCGTGATCCTCCTCGAGAACATCGGTGCCGGTGATGTCCGACGGCATCAGGTCGGGGGTGAACTGGATGCGCTGAAACCTGAGGTCGAGAACCTCGGCCAGCGTCGAGATGAGCAGCGTCTTGGCGAGCCCCGGCACGCCCACGAACAGGCAGTGGCCGCGGGCGAACAGCGCGGTGAGGAGGTGGTCGACCACCCGCTGCTGGCCGATGATCCGCTTCTCGACCTCGGCCTTGATCTCGAGGCGCGCACGGGCGATCTCGGCCACCGCCTCGACGTCCGAGAGCGCCCCCGCCGGCTCCCCGGATGGAGTGGAGATCGGCGCCGGGTCGATCCGCTCCTCCTTGACGGCCTTCATCGGGCGCGCAGTCTGCCACACCGCCGACGGTGCGGCAATCGACCGTGAAGCGCTAGCGGGACGCCGCGAGGTCGCGCAGCTCGATCCGGATCGGCGCGCCGCTGCTGTTCAGCTCGCCCCGCGCGACGTCGAGCTTCTCCTCGTCGACGGTGAGCGCGGGGGAGTCGTCGTCCTCCGTGGCGCAGCCGTCGTCGTCGTCTGCCTCGTCGTCGTCGTCGTCCGCCTCGTCGTCGTCGTCCGCCTCGTCGTCGACGTCCGCCTCGTCGTCGCACTCATCGAAGTCGTCGTCGTCGAGTTCATCGGCGTCTAGGATCTCGATCTCCTGCAGCTCGACATCGACCTCCTCGCAGCCGCATTCGACGTGCGCGCGCCAGCTGTTCGCCAGCGTCGCTCCGAGCCCGCCGAGCAGCAGCGCGAAGACCGCCGCGACCACCAGGCGGCCGCTCGGTCCACTTCCCCCCATCGCTCCGGTTGCAGGATCAAGCTTCAGCATGACAGCCTCCACGGACACTCTAGCACGCGCAGCACGCCCGGCCGCTCGGAACCTGGGCTTCTTGCACTAATGGGTTGACTCGATTGGTCCGACCTCTTACTCTCCGCCCATGGGCATCGGATTCCAGTTTGACGAAACCATGACCGGCACCTACACCCAAGGCGGCGCCGAGCGGCCGATGAGCTTCACCGCGCGCGCACGCGCTCGCAGCCTGCTCGGGCACCTCACCGGCGGTCGCGCCACCCTCGAAGGCCACGTCGAGATGGAGGGCTTCGCCACCCACCAGCCGATGAGCGGCGAGGTCGACATCGCGCCGATCCGCGGCCGCCGCATCCGCTACGAGTTCGCCTTCACGGCCGACGACGGCAAGCGCTACCACTTCGCCGGTCAGAAGGACGTCACGCCGCTCCGGCCCCTGGCCTCGATGACCCAGCTCCCGGCGCTCATCACCGACGAGCACGGTACCGAGGTCGCCTCCGCGAAGCTGCACTTCGACACGCGCGATCTCCCCTCGCTGCTGATGAGCTTCCGCCCGGTCTTCTAGAAAAGGAACCCCGAGCGGGTTCCTTTGACCTCCCGCTGGGCGACGCCAGGCAGAGCCCGGCATCGCCCATACGCTCGCTCTGTTCTCCGCTCGACTTCCGCGCTATGGTCCGCGCGATTTTTCCATCTCTCTCTGAGTGAGGAGTTCCCATGGGTAATCCGATCCAGCACGTCGAGTGGCGCACCCGCGACGCCGCTCGCCTCAGGGCGTTCTACAGCTCGGTCTTCGACTGGCAGTTCGAGGACGTCCAGATGGGGCCGATGACCTACATCGTCATGCGCACCGGCGACGCCGGAGGCGGTGGCATCTACGCCATCCCCGAGGGCGACAACGCCCCGGCCGGGATCGTGAACTACGCCACCGTCGCCGACCTCGGCCCGCATGAGGAGAAGATCACCGCGGGCGGCGGCACCGTCATGATGTCGAACATGGAGGTGCCCGGCGTCGGCTGGTTCACCGTCTTCACCGATCCCGACGGCAACCCCTTCGCGCTGTGGAAGCAGTCGCCGCAAGCCGCGCCGCCGGTGGCCACGAAGGCGGCGGCCGCGAAGCCGAAGAAGGCCGCCAAGGCGGTCAAGAAGGCCGCCAAAAAGGAAGCGAAGGCGGTCAAGAAGGCGACCAAGGGCACAAAGAAGGCCGCCAAGAAGGCGACGAAGAAGGCCGCCAAGAAGGCCGCCAAGCCGGTCAAGAAGGCCGCCAAGCCGGCCAAGAAGGCCCGGAAGAAGTAGGGGGGCTTAACAGCGGAGGGGGCCCTCTTGCTGGCTCTTGCTCGTCACGTAGTCGTAGTCGTAGTCTGTAGTCGTAGTCGTCCCGTCCGCAGCGACGGCAATCGAACTTCCTCCCGCAACAAATTCCTCCTGCCAACCGACCCCCCTGGCCTCCAAGGAGGATGCCCCTGCTGGCCGACCAGAAGCTCGACGTCTATCGCCGCGCCATCGAGTTCC
>SHYY01000090.1 GCA_009692555.1 Myxococcales bacterium | reverse complement strand
GGATCGCGGCGGCGCGGAGGTGCTGGCCGGTATCCTCGGTGAGGAGCGCGCGCGGGGGACCGTCCTCCTGATCGTCACGCACGACCTCGAGGCGGTGGCGGGCCTGGTGGGGCGGGCGATCGTGCTCCGGCGCGGGCGGAAGGCCTACGACGGACCCGCGCCAGCGACGGGGGACGAGCTCCGGAGGTTGTACCGGGAGAAGGTCGAGCTCTGTTCCCCTCTCCCGCTTGCGGGAGAGGGCTAGGGTGAGGGTCACGGGAGAAGCGGGGGTGCTCTCTGCACGCCGTACCCTCACCCCGACCCTCTCCCGCAAGCGGGAGAGGGACACAAACCCCGCGGGCACGGCAACGGCAACGGGAACGGTCAGGGGCCTCGCGTGAGCTTCTTCCGCGCCGCCTTCACCATCGCCGGCAAGGATCTCCGCGTCGAGCTGCGCGGGCGCGAGGTCGTCGTCGCGATGGCGTTCTTCTCCGCCCTCGTGCTCCTCCTCTTCGCCTTCGCCTTCATCCGCGAAGGCAAGGCGGCTCCCGACGCCGCGGCCGGGATCCTCTGGATCACCATCGCGCTCTCCGGCACCCTTGGCCTCTCGCGCGCCTTCGACCGCGAGCGCGAATCCGACACCATCGCCGCCCTCCTCCTGGCACCGATCGATCGCGGCGCGATCTACCTCGGCAAGCTGGTCGGGATCATCGCCTTCATGGCGCTCACCCTGGCGGTCGCCACGCCGCTGGTCGCCCTGCTCTTCGACGTCCCGCTGTTCTTGCACCCCGGCCCGCTGATCCTCCTCCTCGCCCTCGGCACCCTCGGATTCTCCGCCGTCGGATCGCTCTTCGCCGGGACGCTGGTGCGCAATCGCGCGCGTCACGTCCTGCTCGGCATCCTGGTCTATCCGATCATCGTGCCGGTGCTGATCGCCGGGGCGCGCGGAACCCAGGCCCTCCTCCTCGTCGAAGGCGCCGACTTTGACGCGGTGTGGCTGTGGGCCAAGATCCTCGCGCTATTCGATGTCGCATTCGTCATTCTCGCGCTATGGGTCTTCGAGCCGCTGGTGGCATCGGACTGAAAACATGAAACTGCGAACCCTCGATCTCGTGTTCCTCGCCGGGGCGCTTCTCGTCGCTGCGGCGATGGTGCTCGCCCCCGGCTGGATCGTCGACGCTCCGCTGCCGATGGCCTCGGGTGGGATGGCGATGGCCTGGACGCAGAAGATCTTCTACTTCCACGTCCCGGCGGCGTGGTGCACCTTCCTCTCGGTGTTCGTGTGCGCGGCTGGCAGCGTCCTGCACCTCGCGAAGCGCTCGCGCGGCGGCGATGCGCTCGCCGTGGCTGCGGCCGAGCTGGTGGTGGTGTTCGGGATCTGCACGCTGGTCACCGGACCGCTGTGGGCGCGCAAGGAGTGGGGCGTGTGGTGGGTGTGGAAGGACGTGCGCCTGGTGACCACGCTGATCCTGTGGATCACCTTCATCGCCTACCTGTTCGTCCGGCGCTACGGCGGCCCGGGGGCAGAGCGCCTCGCCTCGGGGCTGGCCCTGTTCGGCGCGGTGAATGTACCCATCGTGTACATCTCGGTGTTCTTCTGGCGCACCCAGCACCCGAAGGCGACCGTCGTCGCGGGCGGGCTCGACCCGAAGATGCGCGCCGCCTTCTGGCTCTCGTTCGCCGCCTTCACCGTGCTCTACCTGCTGCTGCTCGGAGTGCGCATCCGCCTCGAGCGAGCACGCCACCGACTGGATGAGTTGCACGTCGCCGCCGACGAGGCGGGCCTGCTCGACCCATGAGGAGAACCTCGATGAAGCCATTTCTTGCGGTGCTGCTGCTCCTTCTCGGATCGGTCCCGGCTCTGGCGCAGGTCCCCGGCGGCGCGCCCGCCGCCGCCGCGAATGGCGAATGGAAGGACGCTGACCTGGCGGCGATGGGCGAGGGGGGCTACCAGTCGACCACCCTGGTGACCGCGGCCTACTCGTTCATCTGGGTGATGGTGCTGGTCTTCGTCGCCTCGGTGTGGCTGCGCTCGCGCCGGCTCCACCAGGATCTGGCGGAGCTGGAGGCGCGCATCGCCCGCGGCCAGACCGAGGGCTGACGTGCAGCGCCTCCTCCTCGCCGCCGCGCTCCTTTGCGGCGTGGTGATCGGCTTCGCCGCCTCGGGCCACGTGGCGCCGAGCACCGCCCACCTGATCTTCGTCCCGTCGGTGCTGCTGCTCGGAATCGTCCTCGGCTTCGTCCTCGGCGGGCGCGCGGCCAGGGACGAAGGCGCCGCCCGCGCCGTCGCGGAGGAGGCCAAGGCGGCCAGGAGGGCAGCGCGCGAAGCGGCCCGCAAGCCGGCACCACCCGCCGGGTAGCCAGGTTGGCTACTTCGCCAGCACCGCCGAGGCGCGCGCGCCGAGATTGATCAGGATCTTGCCGCCAGCGACGGTGATCGCCGGGCCGCCGAGGCGATCTTTCAGGATCGTGCCGTCCGGGAGCGGAGCCTCGGCGCGCACCGGGACGGCCTGGGTACGCGCCGATCCGGCGCGGTTCAGGGCCACCACCGCCACATCGCTGCCCTCGGCCCGGGCGAAGACGTAGAGGTCGTCGTCGACCCACAGGGTGTAGCGCTTGCCCCGCCGCAGGGCGACCAGCTCGCGCCGCGCCGCGCCGAGCTGCTTGGCGCGATCGAGCGTCTTCTGCTCCGACGACGAGAGCCCGCTCCATTTCATCATCCGGCGATTGTCGGGATCGCCCGCGCCGGGCAGGCCGAATTCGTCGCCGTAGTAGAGGAGCGGCACGCCCGGCTGACCGTAGAGGAAGGTGAGCGCGAGGCGCAGCTTCTGGTAGGGGACATCGTCGGCCGGCACCGGGGGCGGCATCTGCCAGGCCTGCTCTTTCTCGTCCTTCCAGAGCATTCCCGAGGCGGCCGAGAGGAAGCGCGAGACATCGTGATTGCCAAAGAAGGGCGACATCGGGGCGTCGCCATAGGCCGCATCGGTGGCCCCGGCGGCGCCCTCAAGATCCCGCAGGGATTGGCTATTCGTCGCAAAGGCGCCGACCATGTTCCAGTAGAGCGGGAAATCGAACTGCGCGTGCAATTCGTCCTTGCCGAGGTAGCTCTTGATCAGCTGGCGCCCGCCGTCGTCGCCGCCGGTGAAGGTCTCCCCGACGAGGTAGTAGAGCGGTCCGGCCTGCTCAAAGCGCTCGCGCAGCTTGCCGCGCAGGAGGCGCGACACCGCGTGCGGGAAGTGCTTCACCGCGTCGACGCGGAAGCCGTCCACATCCACCTCGCGCGCCCAGAACAGCGCGTCCTCGATCATCGCGCTGAGCGCCGCGAAGTTCTCGTAGTTCACATCGGGCAGGTAGTTCGTGAACCAGCAATCGAGGCGGTGGGTATCCCAGTCGCAGTTGTTGCCGCCGCACACGCAGCCGCCGTCGCCGTTGAACCATCCATCGTTCTTGTGGTCGAGGAAATAGGGGTGCTCGCGGTGGACGTGATTGAGCACCGTGTCGACGAGGACGCGGATGCCATGCTGGTGCGCCGCGGCCACCATCGCCCGCATCGCCGCCAGATCGCCGAACCGTTTCTGGGTCGATCTGCCGTCTACGGGCCAGTAGCCGTGATAGCCCGAATAGTGGCGCTTGTCGGCGCCCGGCTCCCAGTGATCGGGGTTCGGAAAGGGCGGCGAGATCCACAGCGTCCGCACCCCGAGCGCGTCGAAATAGCCGGCCTCGATCGTCTGGCGGATCCCGGCGAAGTCACCGCCGCCGTAGTTGGCGCGCGGGTCGGTGTCGGCCGCCGGGGCGTTGTTCTTCGGGTCGCCGTCCTTGAAGCGATCGGTGAAGGCGAAATACATCATCCCGTCGCGGAAATCGAACGGCTCTTTCTCGATCCAGAACGGCAGATGGAGGTCGGCGGCGGCCTTGCCGGAGCGATCGGCGGCGGTGAATACGAGGCGGTGCTTGTCACTGGCGAGGCCGGTGGCGTCGACCTTCAGAAGCCCCGTCGCTGCGTCGAAGGTGGCCGCCGCCTTGGCCCCGTCGAGCAGGGCGCCGACCTTCGCCGGATCGGCGCCCGCCATCCCCGCTCCGTCGACGTAGCGCGCCTCGGCGTGCATCTTTCCGTCGGCGGTCTTCGTCAACGCGCCGAAGACGATCAATGGCGCGTTGCAGTCCTCGACCTCGATCAGTGAATTCTCGGTGCCACCGACGTGCTTGGTGAATGGATTCTGCGGGTCGAGGATCCACTGGAGGTCGGGAGGGACTCCGATCACGATCTTGTAGCCGTACGCGCCCTCCGGGAGCTTCACCGTCGCTGACCACGCCCCCGCCTGGTCGGGCCCGGTCATCTCGGTCTTCGACGGGTCGAAGCCGTTCCATTCGCCGCCGAGGCTGACCCGGACCACCTTGCTCTCCGGCGTGTAGCGAAAGACGGTCGTGCAGCTCCGCACCGCCTCCAAACTCAGGTCGCCGCCACCGCCACCGCCGTCGCGGGAGCCCTTCATGTCGTCGGCCGAGGGATCGCCGCCGCAGCCGGCGAGCGCGAGCGAGAGCGCCAGCAGTTGTTTCATCTCCGTCTCCGCAGGCCGAGCAAGAGGACCAGCGTAATCACCAGCGAGCCCGAGGCGGTGGGCGACGGTCCGCCCAGGGCGCAATCGCACCCGCCGCCCATTCCCGGCCCGCCGTCTCCTCCGCCGTCGACCGCTCCCCCATCCGGGGCCGCCGGGAGCGGCGCAGCGCGGTCCCAGGCGGTGACCACGAAGGCCCCGGCACCAAAGCCGACCATCGGCACCTCACCGGCATAATCGCCGGTCGTCTGGTCATACAATTCCGCCAGGAGCAGGTGATTGGCGAGCCCCTGGTCGCGCACCCAGCCCCACAGCGCGTCTGCCTCCTCGGCCCGCCCGGCGCGCCGGAGCGCGGTGGCGATCCGCAGGTCGATCACCACCCACTCCCGCTCGTCGTAGCTGCCGCCGTTCTGATTGCGCTTGTAGCCGTGCCCGGTCTTTTCGAGGAAAAGGTGCTTCCGGAAGGCGTCGAGCGTCGCCACCGCCACCGGGCCCGTCGGATCGATCACCCCGTAATTGAACGCCTCGACCACCGCGGCGTCGACGGTGGCCTGGTTCTCCGTACTCGGGCGGAGCACGTGATCGCCGGTCACCAGGCGCGCCGCGATCGCCCCGCGCAGCGTGGCGGCCGTCGCCCGGTACTTCGCCGCCCGCCCGGCGTCGCGCCCCTCGGCGAAGCGGGCCGCGCGCTCCAGCCCGAGCACCGCCCACACATCGGAGTAGGTGTAATGCTGTCTCCCACCATTCTCCCAATGCGATTCCCAGATCGAGGAATCGGCCGCGAGCAGGCCGCCGGGCTCGACCAGCGCCACCAGCACATCGGCGATCCCGACGGACAGCGTCGACCACCAGGTGTCGAGGAACTTCCGGTCGCCCCCGCCCTCGAGATACTCGGCGGTAGCCCACAGGAAAAGCCCGAAGCCATCGAACTCGATGTTGGGCCCGTTCTGGTCGGAGTCGCTCTCCTCCTTGCCTTTGCCGAGGTAGCGCACGACCGAGATCCGGTAGGGCCGTCCGACGTACTGCTGGAAGGTCCCCGCGCTCGCCCGGAGCATGAACTCGAGCCCCGCGCGCGCCTCGTCGAGGTAGCCGGCGCGGCTGAGCGCGGCCAGGGCGAGGCAGGCGTCGCGCACCCAGGTGATGTCCCACATCCCCGGCCGCAACGACGCGATGATCTGTCCGTTCGGCAGATAGCCGTTCGCCACGTCGTTCGGCTCGCGCGACTGCGCCATCCGGAGGATGACCAGCTGCTGCCGGTAGAGCCGCTGCTCGTCGCTGGTGAGACCCTCGGGGACGCGCGCCCTGGCGAGCCAGTCGCTCCATTGTTTGCGCTCCGCCGCCACCAGCGCCGCCGGGGCGCGGCCGCCGAGGTAGCCGGCGGTCATCGCATCGAGCGCCTTGGTGTCGCCGAACGGGTGATAGGTCAGCAGCACACCGACGGTGACGGAGGCGCCGGGGGCGAGCGTGCCGAAGTCGTACTCGAAGCCGCTGGCAACATCGTTGGCGTCGCCGGATGTGTCGGTGTCGACGAACGCCTCGCCCTTCTGGACCGCCTCGTAGGGATTCCGCGGGGTGGTGGTGTGGCGGGTCGGCGGGGTGATCGGCCGGATCAGCATCACCCGCTGCGATCCGAGCGCGCGCTGCACGTAGCCCAGGCCACCCTGCCAGTCGACGCGCTGGCCCTTGGTGCCGTCACCCTCGCCGAGATGAAGGTTGTGCAGGGTGAAGGCGCGCACATCGGCGATTGGAGCGTTCCCCGCGTTCTTCAGCTCGAGCACCATCACCAGCGACGGGGCGGCGACGCCAAACGGGGTGAAGTACGACTGGGTGGCGGTCAGCCCGCCGAAGCGCTGGCGGGCCACCACGACGCCGCCATCGTATTCCGCCGAGTCGACCGGGGCGCCGGTGAGCCATCCCTCCTTCCCGCCCGCCCGCACGCCGAAGTAGGCATCGTACAGCAGGTCCCGGGTGGGGATGCCCGTGTCGACCGACTGGTAGACGTGCTCACGAAGCCCGGTGATCTTGCCGAGCGCCGCGTCGTAGACCGCAGTGCCGAAGCCATTCCCCGAAGGCAACTTGGTGAAGGATGCGTGGGCAGCGACGGCGAACGGCAGGATGTGGAGCAGGGAGGTCATCCGGGAGGAGGATACCCCATCTCCGCGACGGCAACGGCAACGGGAACGGCAACGGCAACAGCAACGGCAACGGCAACGGCAACGGCAACAGGAATGGCGAGGGCGACCGCTTCTTATTTGCCCGCTTATGCAAATGTTTGACAGGCCGTAAAACGACTTGCATCGTAGGCGCCATGTCGCTGTCGCTCCGCGGCCCCCACCTGGGGATCTCGCGCTCGCTGGGCCCCCTCCGCGAGGTGGTGGCGTCGCTGGTATTGGCGCGCCGCGGGAGCCCGCCCGCCGGCACCGATCGGCGTCGCATCGTCCGCCGCGTGCGCGCCGCCGGCGTGGCGGCCATCCCGTCGCTGGTGCGGGCCCTGGGCTCCCAGCGGAAGGACGAGGCGACCTGGGCCTCCTACCTGCTCGGGCGGCTGGGCGGGGAGCGCGTCGCCTTCGCGGTGAGCCGGCTGCTGGAGGATCCCCGCACCTCCGAGGAGGCGAGTGCCCGGGCGATCGAGCTGCTCGGCGGCCTGAACGAGCACTTCGCGGGACCACGACCCGTGGCGGATCCCCCGTCGCTGCCGCCGCTCATGCCGCCAGGCCGATCGGTCCAGGAGCTGCTCGCCAGCCTGGAGACCGACGAGGACCTCGACCACGCGGTCGGCCTGATCCGGCGCGACATTCCCGATGACGAGCTGCCGGCCTTCCTCTCCGAGGTGGCCCAGTTCGGGGGCGAGCTGGCGGTGCCGCTGCTGGACGCGCTCCTGGCCGCGGGGCGCTTCTCGCGCTCCACCCGGTCGGCGCTGCGTGATCTCCGGGCCCGTCTCCCCGACGAGCCGGCGTGCACGGTCCGGGTTCGTCACTCCGCGGGCGGTCGCGCGATCGATGATCGGCGAGCGCAGCGAGGTGCTCCGAAGGCGCCAGGTCACAACAATGGCCCGCCGAGGATGACCGTCCCTGATCGAAGCCGGGCGTTCGATCTCCTCGAGGCGGGCCGGATCGAGGAGGCGCGCCCGCTGCTCGAGCGGGTGGTGGAGGGCGATCCCGACGACGGCGAGGCGCTCTCGTTCCTCGGCGTGTGCTTCCTCGAGCTTGGTCTTCCTGGCGCCGCGCTGCCCCACCTCGAGCACGCCGTCGCGATCGAGCCCGACGAGCCGCTTCATCAGTGGAATCTCGCCGCGGCGGCGAGGGCGGACCAGCGGCTCTCCGCGTGCTACGGCGCGCTCCATCGCTACCTCGAGCTGCACGACGGAGCGCCCGGTGTGCGCGAGCGCAGGCGCGAGGCGCGCGCCTTCGTGCGGGCCTGGGAGCGCACGGTCGCGCTCAGCCACCCGGGGACCAACCCCGGCCTCGTCCTCGACGGTGAGCGGGTGTTCCTCGCTGCCTTCGATGCCTTCTGCGCGCGGCGCTACCAGGAGGCGATCGGCGGCTTCGAGCGCGTGCTCGCCCTGGTCCCGGATCACTTCCCTTCGTGGGGCAACCTCGGCGCCGCGTGGCTCGCCCTCGGGCGCCACGAGGAGGCGCTGCGCTGCCTGCGCCGCGCCCTCGAGCTGAACCCCGGCTACGAGGTGGCGCGCGCGAACCTCCGTCGCCTCGAGGACGCGTAGGCGACGCGCACGGTGGCGTCTCCGGTTGGTGCCGGCGGTCCTGCCAACCAGGGTTCACGACAGGTGCGGAAAGCCGCTTGGCGAGCGCACTTCCACCCTGGTGTCGTCCTTGCATCGGGGCCGGGAAACTTGCACACCAGGAGGTCCCATGAAGCGCGCGATACGAGCGGGTTGGCTGGCCAGTTCGGTGGCGGTGGCGATCGGCTCAGGCTGCGGCCGCGGCACGGATAGCGAGTTCGTCGATGCGGTCCCGAACGCGCAGGCTGTGACCATCGCGGTCCCGGCGGGCGGCATGAAGGCCGGCACGTCCGAGGAGGGGCTCGGCCGCAGCGACGAGGCGCTGCTCGGCACGATCTCGGAGTACTACCAGATCACCTACGGGGTCTCGACGGGGGTCAACGCCGCCGCCCTCGGGATGATCGGCCTCGTCCACACCATCGTTCACCAGCCGTCGACGCGCGCCACCGCCACCAGTCGCACCTGGGGCCCGTGGACGCCGGGCGGCCTCGATCCGCTCACTTACCGCGTGGTGGTCACCAAGCTCGCCGCGGGGCAGTTCAGCTTCTCGATCGAAGGGCGCGCGAGGGCATCGAAGTCCGACGGTGACTACCTCCCGTTCCTCGACGGCATGGCGAACCGGGGCCTCACCGCCGGCACGGGCAAGGGAACGATGACGCTGCACTTCGACAACGCGCGCAAGCTCCGTCCCGAGAGCTGCGAGCAGGGCACCATCGCCTTCGCCTTCGACAACACGCAGGCGGCGGCGACGCTCGATGTGATGTTCCACGCCTTCGCCAACCGGAACCCGCAAAACAAGCTGTGCAAGGACGAGACGCCCACCGAAGCGGTCTACCACTACGATCGCACCGAGGGTGGCGCGGGGAACTTCGTGTTCTCCTTCCGGTCGAACATCCACAAGGCGATCGAGGCCAAGCCGGCGCTCGAGGAGGTATCGATCCGCAGCCGCTGGCAGGCCACCGGCGAGGGGCGCTCGGACTTCCGGATTGGCGGCACCGAGGTGGCGGCCGATCTCGCGAAGGCGGGTCTCAAGGAGACCGCGGTCACGGCGTCGCAGTGCTGGGACGGCTCGTTCAAGACCGTCTACGAGACCTCCGCCCCGTCGCAGGTCGGCCTGATCGCGACGGCCGGCATCTCCGACAAGTGCGCCTTCCCCGCGGCGATCTTCCCGAACTGATCCGCGCGATCTGGTAGCGTGACCGGCATGAGCCGGGAAACTCCGCCCCCCCCATCTCCATCTCCATCTCCATCTCCATCCTCGCTCCTGCACCGCTGCGACGACTTTGTCTACGCGGTCGAGCGCGCCGGGGTCGTCCTGAGCGTGCTGGCGATGGTGCTGATGGTCTTCTTCGACGTGGTTCACCGGCGGCTCGACTCGCCGGAGAGCCGCCTCGGCGCCCTGCTGCTCAAGCTGGGCCGTCTGGTGGGCCAGAGGCCGGGCGAAGGGGGCGCGCCGTGGGTGCAGGAGAAGCTCGTCCCGGTGGTCGGCGCGGCGATCATCCTCGGGTTGATCTGGTTCGGGCTGGCCACCATGCGAAGGCGCGGCACCGGGGTGGCGGGGCGCGCGTTCGAGCTGCCGCTGGCGCTTCTGGGAACGGCGCTCGCCTTCGGGCTGGGCTGGATGATGACCCATCGCCCGTCCTGCGAGTTCTACGCGCTGGTGTGGGCGCTCGGCGGGGCGGCGGCGGCGCGCAGCCTCGCAAGGGAGCGCACCGGCGCATGGCAGCTCAAGCTCTACGCGGCGCTGGCGGCGATCCCGCTCGGGGCGCTGCTGCTCTACCGCGTGGTGCCCGAGGGGTACTCGTGGGCCAAGGAGGTCTCGATGATCCTCCTCGTGTGGACCGGCTTCATCGGGGCCTCGATGGCGGCACACCAGGGGCGCCACATCGACATCGACTTCGGCAAGAAGATGTTCCCGGCGCGGCTGCGCGGCCCGGTGACGGCGTTCGCCCACGTCGTGACGGTCTGCTTCTGCGCGGTGCTGGTCGCGCTCGGGATGATCTACGTGTTCGGCCAGAACGGGCTCTACCGCCTCGGCGGGCACTTCCCGCACACCCAGGTCCCGGACTGGCCGGTGGGCTTCGCCATCCCGTGGGCCTTCACCTGGATCGGCCTCCGCATGGCGGTGGCGGCGGTGCGCGTGGCGCGCGGCGATCTCACCGCCAAGGGCTCCTCGCTGACCGCGGTGGCGCCGGCGATCGGCGGCGGTCACGGCGGGTTGCCCGATGATGCGCTTGCACCAGACACCGAGGCTGCGGCGAGCGGTTCCAATGGTGCGATCGCAAAAAGCGGTGGGCCGGAGGAGCGCTCATGATCCTCCTCTTCTGCGCGATCCTGGTCTGCCTGCTCCTGCTCGGCGAGCCGCTCTACCTGCTGATCGGCGGCTCGGCGATCCTCTGCTTCCTGATGTTCTCGCACCTCGGGTTCGGTGAGCTGGCGTCGCCGCTGCTCGAGCGCATTCGATCGCTGGCCGATCAGCAGGTGCTGCTGGCGATCCCGTTCTTCATGCTCTCCGGCAACATCATGTCGGCGGGCGACATCTCGAAGCGCCTGATCCGGTGGGCCAAGGCGCTGGTCGGCTGGCTCCCCGGCGGGATCGCGGTGTCGGGGATCGGCGCCTGCCTGCTGTTCGCGTCGATCACCGGCTCGTCGACGGCGACGCTGGTGGCGATCGGCGGGCTGGTCTACCCGGCGCTGATGAAGGAGCGCTACCGCGAGAGCTTCTCGATCGGCCTCGTCACCACCGCCGGATCGATCGGGATCCTCGTGCCGCCTTCGATCCCGATGATCATCTACTGCCTGTTCAACAACACCACCAAGCTGGAGGTGGAGAAGCTGTGGCTGGCCGGCACCGGACCGGCGCTCCTGATCGCGTTCTGCCTCGGCGGCTACTCGATGCTGGTGTCGGCGCGCGACAAGAACCCGCGCTACAAGTTCACGCTGAAGGAGCTCGGCGACGCGACCCGCGACGGCTTCTGGGCGCTCATGCTGCCGGGGCTGGTGCTCGGCGGGATCTACTTCGTCGGGATGACCGCCACCGAGGCTGCGGCGGCCTCGTCGGTCTACGCGCTGCTGGTGGAGATCTACTTCCACGGCGGGATGAAGTGGCGCGACGTGCCCCGCATCTTCACCGAGACGATGACGCTGGTGGGGAGCTTCCTGATCATCATCGTGATGGCGATGGGCCTCGGCGACTTCTTCACCGAGGAGGGGATCCCCGACCGCGCGGCGCTGTGGATCGCGGGGATGGCCCTCTCGCCGTTCTGGTTCCTCCTGGCGGTGGACCTCCTCCTGCTGGTGGTCGGCTGCCTGATGGACATCATGTCGGCGCTGATGGTGTTCGTGCCGCTGATCGCGCCGATGGCGGCGGCGGTGGGGATCGATCCGATCCACCTCGGGATCGTCTTCATCGTCAACCTCGAGATCGGCTACCTGACTCCGCCGGTGGGGCTGAACCTGTTCCTCTCGGCGAGCCTCTTCAAGAAGAGCTTCGGGCAGGTGATGCGCTACACCGCGCCGTTCGTGCTGCTGATGATGGGGTGCCTCGCGATCGTCACCTGGGTGCCCAAGGTGAGCCTGTTCCTCGTCGAGTGGGTCTACGACTACAAGCCGCTGGTGCGGGCGGCCCCGGTGCCGGTGGAGGTCAAGGCGGGGGACAACGACGCGGTCAAGGACGCGGTCGATAAGCCGGCCAAGGTGAAATCGATGAAGGAGCTGATGGATGCCGACGACGAGGCGCCGCCCGCGGAGAAGCCGAGCGGCGCGGTGGGGGCCGTGGATGGCGGGGCGCCGGCGGGAAGGGTCAAGTCCATGAAAGAGCTGATGGAGGAATAGGCTGTTGCACAGAAAACGCGCGCCCCGCTACCATAGACGAGAGGTCCCATGGAGCGAATGATGAGTATCCGAGCGGCAGTTCTGTCGATCGTGCTGGTCGCCGGCGCGGCGGAGGCGAAGGAGGCTCACGAGGCCGAGCGGGCGCAGGCGTACCTGAAGAAGGGCGCCGAGTGGTTCGAGCTCGGGAGGTACCAGGGGTCGCTGGCGGCGTTCAAGCGCGGCTTCAGTCACAAGGCCGACCCGGTGTTCCACTTCCACTTCGGTCAGTGCCACCGGATGCTCGCCGACCCGGCGTCGGCAGCCCGCGAGTATCGGGCCTATCTCAACGCGGAGCCGACGGCGACCGACCGTGCCACCGTCGAGAAGTACATTGCGGCGGCGGACGAGGAGCTGGCGCGAAAAGGGGGCGGGGCAGCGGCGGCTCCGGCGGTTGCCGTGGCGGCGCCGGCAGCCGTTCCCGCGGCCGTCCCCGCTCCCGCGGCCGTTCCCGCTCCCGCGGCCGTTCCCGTGCCGGCGGCGGTTCCCGTTGCCGTTCCCGTTGCCGTTCCCGTTGCCGTTCCCGTTCCCGTTCCCGTTGCCGTTCCCGTTGCCGTTGCCGTTTCCGTTTCCGTGAAGACTCCGGTTGCCGTTCCCGTTGCCGTTTCCGTGAAGACTCCGGTTGCCGTTCCCGTTGCCGTTCCCGTTGCCGTTCCCGTTCCCGGGAAGGCTCCTGTAGCCGCCGCGGCTCCCCTCGGCTCCCGCCGAGACAACTCCACTTACGCGGTAAAGGAAGTTAGCGTAGCCGCCCCCGTTCCCGCGGCAGCGCCGGTCGCCGCCAGCCCAGCCGCTGCCGCCGCGCCGCCGAAGTCGGCCATCCCTGTCGCTGCCGCGGCGCCGGCTGCCGCTGCGCCGGCGAAGGAGAAGCTGATGGCGCTCGAGCCGAGCTTCGGCGACGAGCCGCCCGCGAAGCCGGCGGCCGATGGGCTGGCTATCAAGAGTGACCTCGGCGGCCCCGCCAGCGCGCCGGTCGCGGTTGCGGTCGTCACCCCCGCCGCGCCGAAGGAGAAGCTGGGCCTCGAACCCGACTTCGGTAACGGCCCGGCGGCACCCAAGGAGAAGCTCCTGCCGGCGGACCTCGCTCCGCCGCCTGCCGCCGAGCCCGTACCGATCTACCGTCGCTGGTGGCTGTGGACCGCGGTGGCCGGAGTGGTGGCCGTGGCCGCGGTGGGGGTGGCCCTCGGGCTCACGCTCGGGGGATCCGATGCCGTCGCTCCATCGAGCACCGCTGGCACGTTCACCGTCTCGTTTCGCTAGGAGAGTCGATGCGATTCCACGCGATCACGCTGGCGCTCGCCGGGCTCCTCGCCTCCGGCTGCAAGGGCAGCTCCGCGATCTTCGTCACCGTCGCTGCGGAGCCGGGGATGATTCAGGCTATCGAGCGGCTGCGCGTCACCGTCACCAACGGCGGGCAGACGGCCGATCCCGTGGATGTGCCGCTCAGCGGGAGCCCGGTGACGATCCCGCCGGCGCAGACGTTCACCCTGCTGCTCGCCGGCTCGCGCTCGGGGAGCACCACCATCGAGGTGGCGGCGCTCGACCTCACGAGGGAGACGCTGGTGAAGAACAAGGGGACCCTCGACGTGAAGCCCGGCGGGAACTTGAACCTGCGGATCGTGCTCGCGGGGGTGGTGTCGGCAACCGACCTCGGGATCGATGGGCCCCCGGTTGACGCCGCTGTGCCGCCCGATCAGGCGGTCCAGGTGGACGCGGGGGTGCCCGACGGTGGGGCGCCCGACCTCGCAATAGCCCCGGATCTGGTGGCAACACCGGATCTGAAGGAAGTTCCCGATCTCACGGAAACCCCGGATTTGACCGAGATCGACTAGTGTCCTGTCCGAGAAATTCTTTGCAGAATTTCCCTGCCTGAACACTAGCCATGATCCCACGGGGCGTGCCGCCCCGCCCCGTCGGCAGAGCCGCCTGGGTCCCCACCCCTGCTCACGGCGGCACTTGCCGCCGGGCCGCGGCCGTGCGCGGCCTACCAATGCAACGAACTTCGGTGTCGGGACACTAGGACTAGGGGGGAGCGGCCAGGACGGGCGGGAGCAGCTACTTCGCGGCGATCTTCTTCTCGATCAGGTCGAACAGGGCCTTGCCCTCCTTCGACTGCTCGCCGCGGATCTTGGCGTGGACGGGCTTGGTGGTCTTGGCGAAGACCGCCTTCTCCTCGGGCGTGAGGCGGGTGACCTTCACCCCGGCCTCGCCGAGGTTCTTCAGGAGCGGCTCGTTGATCTTGCGGATCAGGCCGCGCCCGTAGGCCGTCTCGTCCGTCCGGTTCGAGAGCAGCAGCGCCTTGATGTCGGCCGGGAGCCCGTCGAGCCATGCCTTGTTGTAGCAGACCAGCGCCGGCTGGTAGATGTGGTCGCTGACCGACCAGAACTTCACGCTCTGGTACCACGACGCGGCGAAGGCGTAGAGCGGCGTGTTGTCGAAGCCGTCGACCACGCCGGTCTGGAGCGCGGAGAGCGTCTCCGGGACCGAGATCGGCACCGGGCTGGCGGCGAGCGCCTTGTAGGTCTCGATGTGGACGTGGTTCTCCTGCGCCCGCATCTTGAGGCCCTTCAGATCCCCGGGCGTATGGACCTCCTTGGCCTTGGTGGCGTAGTTCCGCCAGCCGTTCTCCGACCAGATGTAGGGGGTGAGGCCCTTCTTCTCGAGGATGGTGGTGATCATCGCCCAGACCTCGGGGTCGTCGAGCACGCGGTCGGCCTCGGCCTGCGAGGCGAAGCGGTAGGGCAGCTCGAGGACATCGAGCTCGGGGGCGAGGATCGCCAGCGCCGCGGTGGTGAGGCCGACCATCTGGAGCGCGCCCTGGGCCCCCTGCCGCGCCATCGCGTCCTCGCCGCCCTTCACGCTGCCGAGGAAGATCTTGAGCTTGACCTTCCCCTTGGACTCCGCCTCGAAGCGCTTCTTCAGTCGCTGGAGCTGCTTGGCCCACGGCGTGTCGTCGGGCGCCGCGGTGCCGAGCTTGACCACGATCTGCCCGGCCTCGTCCGCCCGCGCCTCCCCCGGCGCAAGAAGACCGGCGCAGGAGAGCCCCACGAAGGCAGCGAAGAGCCCGAGGAACGCCTGGCGGAGCACTAGAACTTCTCGTCGATCTGCGCCATCAGGCTCTGCGCCTTGCGCTTCTCGATCCTGGTCTCGGCGGTGATCTCGGGGACCACGTCGTCGGCCGTCTTCAGGACGAGGTCGAGCTCGCGCTTGAAGCCCTCCTTGTCCTCGGCCTTGACCGCGTAGAACTCCGCCCATAGCACGCGGGTGGCGAGGTAGTTCGGGGAGTTGGCCAGCGAGAGGTCGAAGTGCTTCTTCGCCTCCACCATGTCGCCGCCGGCGATCGCCGGGGCCTTGGCGTAGATCACGCCGAGGTAGCGGTGCGGCGCGCTGTAGAAGTAGTGCTCGTCGAGGGACATGCACTTCTCGATGAACTTCTTGATCTTCGACTTGTACTTGAGGACGGTGGTGAAGCCCTGGGCGTTCGCCCACTTGCCGAGGTTGGTGGTGTACCAGTAGAGCCCCGGCACCGCCTTCACGTCGAGGCTGTCGATCGAGTCCTCCATGTTGGTGCCCGCCTCGACCTTCTTCTTGAAGTCGGGGGCGAGGGCCACCAGCGCGCGCTCGCCGTGCGCCATCCCGCGCTCGTGCATCTCGAGGTACTTCTGCTTGCCCGCGTCGTCGTTCTCGAACGCGCCATACTTGCCCTTTCCGTCGCTGCCGAAGGACATGTGGCCGTCGGCGAGGAGGTAGATCCCGCGGGCCAGCTTGGCCTCGGTCTCGCCGTCGCCGGGGGTGGCGGCCACGGCCTTCTCCCACGACGCGATCGCCGCCTCGAGCTCGGCGCGGTCGTCGCGCTTGGCCCAGTGATCGTCGCCCTCCTTGACCGCCTGATCGCGCGCGGTCTGCTCGCCGCCCGTCGGTGCGGCGGCGGTCTTGGTCTCCCATGACGCGGTGTGACTGGCACCGCAACCCGCGACAGCAGCGAACAGGAACAGGGAAATCGCCCTCATGAAACCCTCCGGATCAGGTTGTGGAAAGGTAGGTGTACCGACGGGACGGGTATCAACCCGCGCCCGCGGTGTCAACTCGTTTCGAGCGGGCGAACGGCACCAGGATCGCGGCGGAGAGGAGCGCGCACCCGCCGAGCAGCGTGAACAGCACCGCCCAGCCGTAGCGGCCGCTGACCGCGGCGGTGAGACGCCCCTGGGCGATCGGTCCGAGCGAGCCGAGGCCGTTGATGATCCCCGCCGCCGTCGCTGCCGCGGCCGGGCCGCCGAGATCCTGGGCTGCGGCGCCGGAGAGCAGGGTGTCGGGGCCAAAGAGGCAGAAGCCGACCAGGGCGAGGGCGAGGATGTTCGGGACCAGGCCGCCGGGGGCGGCGAAGGCGTAGAGGGGCAAGGCGAAGGCGAGCCCGCACAGGCAGAGGATGCCGAGGCTCAGGCGGCGCCCGCGGAAGAAGCGATCGGAGAGCCACCCGATGGTGATCGCGCCGATCGCGCCGCCCGCCTCGAAGGCGAGGGGGACGTTGCCGGCGAGCGCGGTGGCGTAGCGCAGGCCATCCTCGGCCTCCATGAAGTAGGGGAGCCAGAAGAGCAGGACGTACCGGGTGAGCTTGATGAAGAAGTAGGAGCCGCCGAGGGCCCAGACGAGGGGGGTGCGAAGGACGCGCGCGCGAGCGGCGGACGCGGATTCGTTTCCCTCGGCTCCCGCCGAGACAACTCCGCTGACGCGGTAAAGGAAGTTAGCGTTTCCGTTTCCGTTTCCGTTTCCGTTTCCGTTTCCGTTTCCGTTTCCGTTACCGTTACCGTTACCGTTACCGTTACCGTTTCCCGTCGCTGGCGGGGTGCGGCGGGGCAGGAAAAAGAGCAGGGCCAGGGCGACCAGGACCACCGGCGCCGCCGGGACATAGAACGCCGCGCGCCAGGTGAAGTGGATGATCAGGAACGCGGCGAGCGGGTTCGCGACCAGGCTGCCGACCTGGTAGCAGGTCGACCAGAGCCCCATCACCCGGCCGCGGCGCGCGGGCGGGAACCACTCGGCCATCAGCTTGACGTTGTTCGGCCAGCCGGTCGATTGCGCGAGGCCGTTGATCGCGAAGGCGAGCGCAATGGCGAGGAACGTCGACGAGGCGCCGAGGGCGATCGAGCAGGCGGCGCTGGCCAGCATCCCGCACACCAGGACCCGGCGCGATCCGACGCGATCGCCGACCAGGCCCCACACGAACTGACCGACGGCGTAGGTGGCCAGGAAGCCGGTGTCGATGTCGCCGAGCGCGGTGCGATCGATGTGGTGCTCGCGCTCAAGGGTCTTCTTGGCGACCGAGAAGTTTTTGCGGGTGAGGTAGTAGGAAGCGTAGGAGAGCCAGGTGAGCGCGAAGACGCTGCGGCGGTCGGTGGTGTCGCGGTGGGCGGCCTCGGGCATGGGTGGCGGCGGCGATGATACCTTCCGACGGCTCGGAATTCGCGGCCAACCTCTTCAGCGGCAGTGATCGGCGGGTGGCGGCACCTGGTAATCGGTGCCGTTGGAGTAGTGCCAGGCGGTCTCGCGACGGTAGGGATCGCGCGCGGTCGCGGCGTTGGCGTACTGCTGCTCGCGCCGCTGCGCCTCGCGGAGGCGCTCCATCCGCCTGCGCACCATCTCCCGTCGGTGCCACGCCCAGTGGCTGCGGTGGCCGTCGTCCGGCTGCTGCCAGCGCTGCCCGTACTCGCCCCCGCGGTCGTGGCCCGGGTTGCGGTCGTCGGCGAGCGCCTGGGACGCGGTGCCGAGAAGCAGCGCGGCGACGATGAATCCCCCTCGAATGATCCGGTTCATGGTGGACCTCCTCTTCGTGGATAGGACGCGCCGCACGGTGAGTCATTCAATCCGCGGGAGCACGATGCCGAGGAGTCGCCCTCGGCCGGTCGATCAGGCTCAGGCGAAACTTCGCGGGCGATCGCGTACTCTCACCCGGATGCCCCGGCCCGTCCTCGTCGTGATCATGCTCACCCTGGTGTTCGGCATGATCTTCGGCATCCACTACTACTTCTGGGCGCGTCTGGTGCGCGACACGGCGCTGCCGGCGGTGTGGCGCTCGCTGGCGACGGCGGCGCTCCTCTGCCTCGCGGTGAGCATGCCGGTCTTCTTCGTCCTGGTGCGGGTGGCGTGGAGCCCGGCGCGCCTTTTGGCGTGGCCGGCGTTCCTGTGGATGGGGATGATGTTCTTCCTCCTCCTGCTGGTGTTCGGGAGCGATCTCGTTCGCGGCGCCGTGGTGGCGTTCCACGCGCTCCGCGGCGAGCCGCTCGATCCCGAACGGCGGCTCGCGCTGCAGCGGCTGCTCGGCGCGGCGGTGGCATCGGCGGCGGCGCTCGTCGGTGGGCTGGCTGTGCGCGGCGCGCTCCGGCCGGTGGCGCTCCGCGAGCTGGCGATTGATCTGCCGCGCCTGCCCGAGTCGCTCGCCGGGACGACCATCGTCCAGATGAGCGATCTCCACATCGGCCCCACCCTCGGGCGCGAGTTCATCGCCGAATTGGTGCGCCGCAGCAATGCGCTCGCGCCGGACGTTGTGGTGATCACCGGCGACCTCGCCGACGGGCCGGTGCGCGACCTGCGCGAGGCTGCCGCTCCGCTCGGCGATTTGAAGGCGCGGCACGGGGTCTATTTTGTCACCGGGAATCACGAGTACTACTCGGGCGCCGACGCGTGGATCGCCGAGCTCGGGCGCCTCGGGGTGCGGGTGCTGCGCAACGAGCGCGTGCCGATCGGCGATGGCGTGGACAGCTTCGACCTGGCGGGCATCGACGACTACAACGCGCGCGGGCAGGCGCCCGGCCATGGACCGGATCTGCCGCGGGCGCTCGCCGGGCGCGATCCCCTGCGGGCGCTGGTGCTGCTGGCCCATCAGCCGCGGGCGATCCACGAGGCCGAGCGGCTGGGGGTGGGACTGCAGCTCTCGGGGCACACCCACGGCGGGCAGATGTGGCCGTGGAACTATATGGTGCGGCTCCAGCAGCCCTACATCGCCGGGCTGGTGCGCCACGGTGAGGCGCAGCTCTACGTCAGCCCCGGGACCGGCTACTGGGGGCCGCCGATGCGGCTCGGCACCGTCGCCGAGATCACCCGGATCACGCTCTCGCGCGCGGCCTGATTCGCATGGAGGCGGGCGAGCGGAAGCGTCGGATGGACGCCGGATGCGCGGCGTTCAATCGCGGCGAGTTCTACGAGGCCCACGAGCACTGGGAGGACGTGTGGAACGAGGTCGATGATCCCGATCGGCGCTGGGTGCAGGGGATGATCCAGGTGGCCACCGGGCTGCACAAGCTGCAGCGCTTCCGCTCCGACGTCTGTGCGACGCTGCTCGCGAAGGCGCTCGGCAAGCTGCACGATGTGCCGGCGGTGCTCGATGGGTTCGAGGTCGGGGCGCTGCGCGCGGAGGCGGAGCGGGTGCTGGCGGCGATCGGGCGGGGCGAGCGGCCCGATCCAGCGTCGGTGGTGCTGCATTGCAGCAAGGCGGACTGACGGGGGGGAGATCAGATTCCGGGATCGCACGCGAAGAGGATGTGGAAGCTCTTCAAGGTGGGCGCCGATTTCTGGTCATTGCTGGTGAGATGGAATTCGACCTGTAGATAGGCGTCGGCGAGGTAGTTCGGGCTGAGCGCGTCGCCGGCGATCAGATCGGCCGGTGAGACGGGGAAGGGGAGGGTCCAGGCGCCCCAGGTGTCGTCGGGCTTGGCGGTGGCGCCGGAGCGGGCACGCACGGCCAGCGTGGTATTGGGCGGCACCACGGCGTCCCAGTCGACGGCGATCCAGCGGGTGTTCCAGCCATTCTGGACACCCACGCAGCCCTCCTGGAGGTAGGAGTAGAAGCCCTTCGGATCGGTGAAGTTGGTCAATCCGAAGCCGGTGAAATCGGAGTAGGTGTAGGGCGCTGGGCTGGATTTCGGCGAGTCCTTGGTGTTGCAGCGATCGCCCGCCGGGCACCTGTTCGCACCGATGGGCGGCGAGAAAATGTCGGGCCACTTCATGTTGCCCTGCGCGTCCACCAGGATGCGCGTGGCGGAGCTGTCGCCGGAGACGTTCCAGACATTTTGGGCGCGATCGACGCCCACGCCCTTGCCTTGGCCGGCGATCTTCACCGCCGGATAGTTGGCCCCGTCGACCAGCACGTCCTGCCCGTTCGGCAGCGGGGTATCGGAGGCGGGGATCCGCACCACGGCCTTGTCGCCGGCGACCCAGGCGAAGTAGCGCTTCGGCGTGCGCGAATCGACCGCCACGCCCATGGCCGACTGGACCTTGGCGTTCTTGCCCGGCCCCTGGAACATGGTCCAGTAGCCGCTCCCGAGGCCCTGGAAGCCCTTTTTCCGGTCCGGAGTGTAGCGGCGCCCCGAAGCCCAGGCAGGCGAGCCAGACGTTCTGGTCGCGGTCGAGGGCGATGCCGTAGCCCTCCTGGGAGCCGACCGCTGGCGGTCGCGCATTCCCGGTCTCCTGGAGGTTCTTGGTGTTGAAGTAGCAGAGGGGCGGCCCGCCGAGGTTGGTCGCCCAGCCGTAGCCGGCCTTGTCGATGGTCACTCCGTAGGGCCGGCACCCCTGTCGTAACTGGACGAATTCCTTGGCCACGCCGGTGGTGCCGTCGATGTGGAAGAACTTGCCGTCGTTGTAGGTGCCGGCCCACGCATCGGAGGCGCTCGCGCCCACGCCCGCCGCGAGGGCCAGCGGGCGCCCGGTCTGGTTGCCCTGGTTGGTGTTGGACGTGAACAGGACGCACTCGTCGTCGAGGCCGAAGAACTCCTGGAACAGCCCCTTCAAGCACGGCGCCTGCTTCACCGACGCCAGATCGTCTGGCTGCCCATCGTCGTTGCAGTCGGTCTGGATGATTCCGTCGCCGTTGCCATCGCGCGAGGTGTCGATCTTCTTGTTGCCATTGCGATCGATGCAGGAGGCGAGCTGGTTGGCGATCTTGGTCACCGACGACTGGCCGCCGAAGGCGCGATTCGCCACCCACACATCGCCATTGGTATCGACCGCGGTCCGCGACGGGTAGTTGTTCGTCAATTGCACCTGCTGCCAGGGACCGCTCGCCTGCTTGTTCAGGCGATTCTGGAGCTGCGGCCAGCTATCGACCGCGCAGCAGCCGTTCTTGCCGTCGCAGGCCTCGGTCCCTCCGGTCTTGAGCGAGCGGCAGGTGACGGTGAGGTGGCGCGCGGTCTCGCGGATGCTCTTCGCGTCCATCTTGGTGATCGTCCCGCGCTGCCAGTCGCCGCTGTTGGCGATCCACAGGGAGTCGAGCAGCAACGGGCTGGTCGCCAGGGTGACGCTGCCGCCCGGATCGCGGACCAGGCCGTCGTCGAACTGCCGCGGATCGCGCGTCTTGTCGCTCTGCAGCGGCAGGGGCGCGCCATGCTGCTCGTCGCGGCAGCCGGTGCTGCAGGTGCCGCACGCGTTGACCGCGCACTCGGAGAGGTCCCAAGGCGGGAAAACGAGCGCCAGGTCGGCCCCGTCGCGCCCGGATCCGGGGTCGTGATGGCATCCGGCAACGGCGAGCGCCGCGCAGATCGCGCGAGCAGCCCGGCGTTCCGCGATCGTCCCATCCGCAAACTCCCTTCGCCGCATTGGGCGCCCTGGGGGCCGAAATGTCCAGCCGATCAGCCCCGCCAGAGCCCCGCCGGAGCCCCGTCGGCGCGGCGGCGCGGGCGACTGTTGACACCATGTCAACAGTTCGGATCGTGACCCTCTGCCGTCGCTGCCGCCGCCAGACCCGCTAACCGCTCCGCGGCGGCATGCAGGACCAGCTTGTCGCCTGCCGCCAGCACCGTCGATGGCGCGGGGGCGCCCTCCGTCAGCGCGCCGCCCGGGCCGTGGGCGAGCACTCACACCGAATAGGTCGCTTCCACCTCCGCGATGGTCCGCCCGGCGAGCGCGCTCGCGGTCTCCACGCGCAGCTCGGTGGTGGTGTAGACGACGCCGCCGATCGGGTAGGTCGCCAGCACGCGCCCCCCTTGCGCCATCGCCGCCACCAGGGGGGCGGCCAGGGCGGCCGACGAGAAGGCCTGGTCGATGGTGAAGGCGTCCTTGATCTTGTCGGCGATCCGCTGATCGAACATCCGCATCAGGACCTTGATCTTCGGGTTCAGCCGCCGCGCGTCGAGCGCCACCTCGAGGTTGGCCATGTCGTCGTTGGTGGCGATGATCAGGCAGCGCGCGTGCTCGACCCCCGCGTCGATCAGCGCCTGATCGTCCTTCATGTCCCGGATCAGCACCGGGACGCCGGTGCCCTTGGCCTGGGCGAGCGACGACGCGAGCGGGTCGCGCTCGAGCACCACCACCTGCGCGCCGGTGAGGAGGAGCTGATCGAGGATCCGCGCGCCGAGGTGTCCCAGGCCGCACAGCACAACGTGATTCCGATGGGCCTTCGCCATGACCTTCATCCACTCCTTCTCTCCGTGCTCCCGCGACAGGAGCAAGAGGCTGAGACGTACGATGCCCTCCCCGAGGAGGATGAAGCCGAGCAGCGGGTAGAGCGCGCACATCAGCGCGAGGTACCAGGTCTCGGGCGGCGAGAAGATCGGCTGCGCGAACAGCGCCATCCAGGCCCCGTAGAGCGCGAGGTGCGGCGGCGGCGCGTGGCCCGCGAGATCGTGGTGCGGCGTCACCAGGTAGAGGGTGGTCCCGACGCAGAGCGCGAGCGCCAGCGCGACGAAGGTCCAGCGAAAAGGGGCCACCAGCGTGCGCAGGTAGCGCCAGAGCGTGTACACATCCCACCGTCTTGTGCGCTGCGCCTGGGCCACCGACGCTAGAGATATCAGGGCCGCGGAGCCGGGCGGGGATTCCCGCCTGCGGGGCGGGGCGGGGATTCCCGCCTGCGGGGCGGGGCGGGGATGGGTGCTTAACAGCGGAGGGGGGCCCTCTTGCTGGCTCTTGCTCGTCACCTAGTCGTAGTCGTAGTCGTAGTCGTAGTCGTCCCGTCCGCAGCGACGGCAATCGAACTTCCTCCCGCAACAAATTCCTCCTGCCGACCGACCCCCCTGGCCTCCAAGGAGGATGCCCCTGCTGGCCGACCAGAAGCTCGACGTCTATCGCCGCGCCA
>SHYY01000089.1 GCA_009692555.1 Myxococcales bacterium | reverse complement strand
GGCGTCCGGGGCCGGAGGGCGGCCCGTACGGGCTCCAACCGCCCCCGCGCGCCGGCCGACCGCCCCGCGCTTCCGACGGGAGCACGCCGTGACCGGCCCGCGGGTGCCGGAGACGGGCTCCGACGTGAGCGAGTAGTACTAGGGAGCGGGCCGGTTCGGAGCGCCGGATGGCGCCCGCTTCTACAGCATCGCCCGGGGCTCCGCGATGGAGTGCAAGGCGATCGTGGATGCCTTCGCGGTCCTGCAACTCGCCGAGGAAGGCACTCGGCGACAGGCCATGGAGTACCCGCATCGTGGAGATGCTCACGCGCTTGTGCCGGAGAGGTGATCCCCCGCGCGAGAGTGCCCCTGAATCGACTACGACTACGACTACGACTCCGTGAGCGGAGGGACCCCCTTCTCCGTTAAGCACCCCTTCGCCTCCCTTCGCCTTTGGCGAGTCGATCAGGCTCAGCCGATCGGTTATCCTGGCGCGATGCGCCTCCTCCCCAGGATCGGGCTCTCCGCGCTGATCGCTCTCGTCCCCTCCTGTGCCAGCCCGGGCGGCGACAGCGCCGAGCCCGACGGTCCCGCCGCGATCTCCGACGGGTCCGGCCCGGCGGGCGATCTGGCCGGGCGCGACCTCGCCGGGGCGAAGGATCTGACGACGCAGCCCACCGCCGACGGCGGCGCCAAGGATCAGTCGGTCCCGCAGGATCAATCTGTCCCCGTCGACCAGTCGATCGCGAAGGACCTGAGCGTGCCGGTCGACCTCAGCACCCCGCCCGACCTCGCCACGCCGGCCGACCTGAGCATTCCGCCCGACCTCACCACGCCGCCCCCGCCGCCCGATCTCGCCGATCCGTGCAAGTGCGCCAAGAAGTGCATCGTCTCGTGCCAGCTCGGGTGCTGCTTCGAGGACCTGCCCCCGATCGGGAAGTGCATGCCCAACATCCTTTGCTTCGGCGTCGGCGGTTGAGCGCGCCCCTGCACGTCGCGATCACCGGGGCGTCCGCGGGCATCGGCGAGGCGCTGGTGCGCGAGTTTCGCGCCGCGGGGGCCGTGGTGACCCTGGTCGCGCGTCGCCACGACCTCCTCGAGAAGCTCGCCCGCGAGCCCGGCGGCCGCACCTTCCTCGTCGCCACCGACCTGTCGAAGATCGAGACCGCCTGCGACTGGCTCGAGCCTTCGCAGCGCGAGCTCGGGCCGATCGATGTGCTGATCAACAACGCGGGCGTGCAGTTCGTCGAGCCGGCCGAGGAGATGGATCTGGCGCGCGGGCGGATGCTCCTCGACCTCGATCTGTGGGTGCCGATGGCGCTCACGCGGGCGCTCCTCCCGGCGATGGTGGCGCGGCGCTCGGGGACGATCGTCGACGTGTCGTCGATGGCCGGGATCGCGCCGACGCCCGGGATGTGGTTCTACAACGCGGCCAAAGGCGGGCTCGCGGCGGCCTCGGAGAGTCTGCGCGGCGAGCTGCGCCGCACCGGGGTGCACGTGGTCACGGTCTACCCCGGTCCCGTCGACACGGCGATGGGGCGCGCCGGCTACGCCGCCTATCCCTCGTCGCTGGCCACCCGCGCGCTGCCCGCCGGGACGGCCGATGTGCTCGCGCGGCGGGTGCGGCGCGCGGTGGAGCGGCGACGGGCGCGCGTGATCTACCCGTGGTTCTACACCCTCTCGCGCCACTTCCCGGCGCTCACGCGCTTCTTCCTCGACCGCTTCACGCCCCGCGCGCGGTCGCTGCTCAGCGACGGCAAGTCCTAGGCTGGTCTAGACCATGGACTAGCGCCGGCGCGCCACCTTGCCGCGGGTCTTGCCCCGCGCCGCGCCGTGGATCTTCCGCGCCGCCTCGGCCCGCGCCGCCACCGCCGCTTCGGCCTTTTCGCGCCGCGCGGTCTCGACGGCGCGCTTCTTGGCGATCGTCGGCGAGACCTCCTCGGGCTTCACCACCGCCAGCACGGCGCGCTGCGGGTCGAGGTAGGTGCGCGCCACCCGCTGCACGTCGGCCGCGCTGACCGCGTGGATCGCCGGGGCGTAGCGACGGTACTCGTCCCACCCGAGGCCGTACGCCTCGTGGAACGCCAGCGTCGACGCGAGCGCCGCGCGCCGCTGCAGCGAGATGTCGTGCGCGCCGACGAGGTAGCGCTTGGCGCGGGAGAGCTCCTCGCGCCCGACCGGGCGATCGATCACCTTGTTCAGCTCGTCGCGGATCCCCGCCTCGGCCACCGCGAGGTTCTCGGGGCTGGTCGCCATGTAGACCGCGAAGTAGCCCGGGTCGACCCCCTCGAGCGAGAAGGCGCTCACCCGGTAGGCCAGACCGCGCTTGTCGCGCAGCTCGACGAACAGCCGCCCGCCCTGCCCCGAGAGGATCGTCGAGAGCACCTCGAGCGGGAAGCGATCGGGGTCGGCGACGGTGGTCCCGGGAAAACCGAGCACGAGGTGCGCCTGCTGCTTGTTGAGGAGCTTGATCACCTGCACCGGTGCCTTCGGAAACGCCGGCGCGGGAATGGCAGCGGCGGCGGCGACCTTCGGGGCGGGCTGATCGAACAGCGCCCGCACCTGGGCCACGATGCGCGCCGGGTCGACGTCACCGACGATGGCGAGGGTCATCTGCGAGGTCGGGAAGTTCTGGCGGTAGTGGTCGACGATCTTCTTCCGGGTGATGCCCGCCACCGAGGCCGGCGAGCCGAGGATGTCGAGCCGGTAGGGGTGGTTCGGGTAGAGCGCCTGGCCGAACAGACGGAACGCCACCGACGAGACGTTGTCCTCCTGCGTCCGCAGCTCCTCCAGCACCTGGCGCCGCTCCTTCTCGAGCTCCCCGTCGCTGAAGGCCGGGTTCAGGATGCAGTCGGCGAGGATCGCGAGGCCGCGCTCGACGTTCCGCGCGAGCATCTCGGCGCGCAAGCCGAAGCTGTTGCGGCCGGAGAATCCGCCGATCGAGCCGGCCATCGACTCCACTTCGTGCGCCAGCTCGTCGCCGGTGCGGGTCTTCGTGCCGCGGGTGACCAGCGCGGCGACCATGTTGTTGATCCCGTTGCTGCGCTCGTCCTCGGTGCGCAGCCCGCCGACCCACACCGCCCGCATCGCCACCAGCGGGATCGTCGCCTCGCGCCGCACCAGCAGGCGGGCGCCGTTCGGGAGCACTTCGAGCAGCACCTCGCCGGACGCCTTCGGGAGCGCCTTCTCGACCTGCTCGGCCCGCGCCCACGACCCCGCGAGCTGCTCGCGCATCCGCGCCTCGGCCCGCTTCTCCTTCTTCGCCTCGGCCTCCGGCACCAGCAGCGAGATGGTGCAGTTCTCGGGGCGGAGGTACTTCGCGGCGACGGCGCGCAGCGTGGCCGGCGTCACCGCGCGCACGCTGCGGTTGTACTCGTCCTCGTAGTGGAGCGATTCACCGACAGTGGAGTAGAAGCCGAGCTTGCGCGCCAGCCCCTGCACGGTCTCCTTCTGGTAGACCGAGTCCGACTCGATGATCGCCTTCGCCTTGTCGAGCTCCTCGGGGGTCACCTCGAGGTGGATCAGGCGGAAGAGCTGGTCGAGGATTGCCTGCGCGGCCTCGTCGACCTGCGCCGGCGGCAGGGTGGCGCCGGCCACCAGCAGCCCGGGATCCTTGGGTGTGTAGGCGTAGGCGTAGGCGTCGGACACGACCTGGCGGTTGCGCTTGACCTCGATCTGGAGGCGCGACGAATCGCCCTGCCCGAGGATGATCGCCGCGAGATCGAGCGGGGCGGTGTCGGCGTGGCGCAGGCCCGGAACGTGGAAGGCGATCGCGAGGTGGGTCTCCTTCACATCGGCGCCGGTGACGACGAAGCGGGGCGCGCGCTGCGGCGGATCGACCGGCCGCACCGTCGCTGCCGGAGCGCGCGCGCCGGCCTTGCCCCAGGCGCCCCAGGACTGGGCAATCTTCTTCCTTGCCTTCTCGACATCGAAGTCGCCCACCACGACCAGGGTGGCGTTCTTGGGCACGTAGTGGCGACCGAAGAAGTCGAGGAGCGCGCGCCGCTCGAACTTCTCGACCGTCTTCGTGTAGCCGATCACCGGCCGGCGGTAGGGGTGGCGCGCGTAGGCGGTGGAGAAGAGCGCCTGGCTGGCCATCCGGCCCGGGGAGTCCTCCCCCTGCTTGACCTCCTCGAGCACCACCTTCAGCTCGCGCTGAAGCTCGCCGGGATCGAACGACGAGTTCTGGAGCGCGTCGGAGAGGATGTCGAGGCCGGTGTCGAAGTAGCGGCTGGCGAGGACCAGGTGGTAGACCGTCTGGTCGAAGGAGGTCCAGGCGTTGATGTCACCGCCCGCGGCCTCCACCTCCTGGGCGATCTGGCCGACCCCGCGCTTGGCGGTGCCCTTGAAGAGCATGTGTTCGAAGACGTGGGCGATCCCCGCCAGCTCCTCGGGCTCGTCGGCGGACCCGACGGTGACCCACGCCTGGAACGCGACGACGGGGGTGGCGTGGTTCTCTTCGAGCACGACGGTGAGACCGTTGTCGAGCTGGTAGCGGATCGGCACGAGTGTGGACCTCCTGGGTGCTTCGAGCGGGCCGCTCGCGGGCGCGGGCGGGACCGGGTGGGACTTCACCTGCTGTGCGACCTGAGGCACGACCTGATGAACTGAAGGACAGCCGGTGCCGACCAGTCCGCCGAGCGCGACGGCCGCGAAGGCGAGCGGAGACGGGGAGCATGGGCGACGGGTTCGATGGGTAGAGTACATCCGGCGGGTCCGCGGTGCCAGGGCGGGAGGATACGCCAGGCAAGCCCAATCCTCCTTGTCAACTTGCCCCCGCTCGGGTTCACTGCGATCGATGGCCGCCTCGCGCGACGACATCGCCACGCTGCTCCAGGAAGCCGACGCCCTCTCCGGGCTGCCGGCGGCGGAGGCGTTCGTGCGCGCGGCCAAGGTGCAGCGGCCGGCCGACCCGGTGGGCGCCCTGCGCAGCCTCGATCGGGCGCTGGCGTCGCTCGGGCGCGACTCGCGGGAGCGCCGGCGGGTCGCGGCGATCGAGATGGGGATCGGCGCGATCCACGAGCAGGATCTCGGGCGGCTGGAGGAGGCGATCGCCCACTACCAGCGAGCCTTCAAGGCCGATTTCGACTACCTGGCCTCGATCGAGGCGGGCCGGCGGATCTATCGCAGCCTCGGCGACTACAAAATGGTGGCGGCGCTGTTCGAGGTGCAGCTCGACGTCACGAGCGGGGTCGATCAGCGGGCGGAGCTGCTGGTCCAGCTCGGGCGGACGCTTGCCTCCGAGGTGCACGATCCGGTCTCGGCGGCGGCCCGGCTCGAGGAGGCGCTCAAGCTCAAGCCCGACGACCAGGCCGCGCGCGAGCTGCTCTCGGGGGTCTACGCCGACCCCGACTTTCCACCGGTGGGCGACGGGCGGGCAGCGCCGGCGCGGGCGGTCCAGCTGCTGCTCGATCTCGCGGTGAGGCGGGCGCGGGCGGGCGACACGGCGGGCCGGATCGGCTTTCTTCGGCGGGCGCTCGGCGTCGACCCGGGTTCGGGCGAGGCGGCGCGGGCGCTCGAGGAGGCGTGCGCCGGCGACCTGGAGGGGCTGCGCACGCTCTACCGGCACGGCGAGGGGATCGCGCATCGCGTGCTCAAGCTGTCGGCGATCGCCGAGGCGATGGGGGACCGCGACGAGGCGCTGGCCTGTGCGCGCGCGTCGCTCGACGATCCGTCGGAGCGCGAGGAGGCGGTTGCGCGCCTCGACCGGCTCCTGGCCAGGGAACCGGCGGCGCGGGCGGCGCTGCGCGATGACTTCGCGGCCCAGGCGACGGGGGCGGAGCGGGCCGAGCGGTTGATCGAGGCGGCTGCGCTCTATCTGGAAGCGGGTCGGGCGCGGACCGGGATCGAGCGGCTGGAGCGCGCGCTGGCGATCGCGCCGACCCATCCCCGTGCGCTGGCGATGCTCGAGCGGGAGCTGTCGGCGCGGCGCGAGCACGCGCGGTTCACGCGCGCCCTGGAGGCGGCGGCGGAGGTGGCCCCCGAGGGGGAGCGGATCACGCGGCTGACAGCGCTCGGCGAGCACTGCGAGCGGAAGGTGGGCGATCTCGGGGCGGCGCTCGAGGCCTGGGGGCAGGTCGAGGCGCTCGCCCGTGCGGCCTCGCCGCCGCTGCCCGAGGCGAAGCGAGCGGCGGAGGAGCGGCGGCGGCTGGCGACCCGGATCGACCGCGGCGATGCCCAGCTGGCGCTGCTGGCGCGGGATCTCGAAGGGGCAGGCGAGCACTCGGCGCGCGCCGACGTGTGGCGTCGGACGGCGCAGGTCTACCGCGATCGCCACGACATCGAGACGGCGGCGGCGCTCTACGAGCAGGTGCTGGAGGAGCGGCCCGACGATCAGGCGATCCTGCGCGCGCTGACCGACATGTGGGAGCGCGAGGGCGATCCGGGACGCGCGCTCGCGGTGCTGCGCCGCCAGCTCGAAACAAGGCTCGGGCGCACCGATCGGGTCCACCTCCTGCGCCGCGCGGCGCAGATCGCCGACGAGCGGCTCGACGACGTCGCCACGGCCTGCTGGGCCTGCCGCGAGATCCTCGGCGACCTCCCCGGCGATCGCGAAGCGCTGCAGCGACTGGCGGCGGTGTGCGAGCGCAGCGGCGACGAGGATGGGCTGCTCGCGGCGCTGGAGGCGCACGCCCAGGCGGCCGCCTCGCCGTTGGAGCGGGTGTCGCTCCTGGTGCGCGCGGCGGAGCTGTGCGAGCGGCGCGGCGAGGCGAACGCGGCGGCCGTGCGGCGCGAGCAGGCGGCAGCGCTACAGCCTCCCGATCCCGACGCCATCGAGGCGCTGGCGCGCTGCTACCAGGCGGCCGGGCGCTTCACCGATCTGGCCGCGCTGCTTTCGCAGGGACTGGCGGGCGCCGATCACGAAGGCTGGCGGCGCTACGCGCGCATCGTCGACGGTCGGCCCGGACGTGCAGCAAGCTCGGAGAGCAAGAGCGCGACGCGGGCGGAGCAGGCGTGGCGCGAGGTGGCCACCCGGCTGCCCAAGGATCGCGAGGCGCTCGATGCGCTGTGCGCCCTCGCCCGCGAGGGCCGTGACGACGCAGGGCTGGCGGCGCTGCTGGCGCAGCGGGTCGAGCTGTCCGATCAGCCGCGGGAGGCGGTGGCGCTCGGCATCGAGCACGCCGAGGTGCTCGATCGGCTGCACGACGCCGTGGGCGCGGCGGCCGCCTACGAGCGGCTGATCGCCGACGTGGCGCCGCGCAGCATCAAGGTGCACGCGACGCTGCGGAGGCGCTACGAGGAGGCCGGCGACATCCCGCAGGCGGTCCGGATCGCCGAGCGCGAGCTCCTGCTCACCGACGATCTCGAGGAGCGCCTGGAGATCGCCCTCTACGTCGCCGACCTGTGGCGCGAGCGCGACCCGCGGCGCGCCATCGAGGCCTACGAGCGGGTGCGATCGCTGGTTCCGGATCAGCACGACGCGCTGGAGGCGCTCGCCGCGCTCTACCGCGATGCCCGGGAGTGGCGGAGGCTGATCACCGTCGACGAGCGGCGCCTCGCGGTGGCCGATCCCGCGGACGCATTCGGGCTGCTCTCGGAGCTGGCGGAGGTGTGCGAGCGGGGGGCGGGCGAGCCGGCCGCCGCGTTCGCCTACCGTCGCCGCGCGTGGGAGCTTCAGCCGGGCGATGGCGCGCTCGCCGAGCTGCGCCGGCTGGCGACCGCTCACGGCCTCTGGGACCGCCTGATCGCCGCGCTGGAGACCCGGGCGGGCCTCCAGGAAAGGCGGGAGATCGCTTCGATCTGGGAGCTGCGCCTCGGCGATCCGACGCGCGCGCTGCAGGGCCTGATCGACGCGCTGGCGAAGGATCCCGGAGGACCCGACGGAGCGGCCCTGCTCGCCGAGATCGAGCGGCTGGCGTCGGTGACGGGAGCCCCGTCGGCGCTGCTCGAGGCGTGGGAGCTCCGGATCGCGACCGCCGGCGAAGCGGAGCGGATCGATCTCGTCGGCCGGCGGGCCCGGATCCGGGAGGCGGCGGGCGATCCGGGCGGGGCCTTCGTCGACCGGCTCCGGCACTACGCGCTCGCCCCCGATTCGGCCGAGGTGCTGGTGGAGCTGCGCCGGTTGGCCGAGGTGACCGGGCGCTGGGACGACCTCCTCACCGTCGCCAACGACCGCTTCCGGCGGGCGCGAGGCGAGGCGCGGATCGAGATCGCCTGCGAGGCGGCGCGGCTGGCGGAGACCCGGATCAAGGATCCCCTGAAGGCGTTCCGCGCGGCGCTGGCGGCCTTCAGCCTCTCGCCCGACGACGCCGCCCGGCGCTCGGAGGTGCAGCGGCTGGCGCGCACCGTCGGGCCGATCCCGGACCCGGCGCGGCGGCGGACACCGGCCGAGGGCACGGAGCTCGCCGAGCCGGCCAGCGGGCCGTTGCTCCTGCCGGAGCCGACGCTGCGCGAGCGGTCCGCGCCTCAAAACGGAGATGCGCGCGGCCAGGCGCCAAGATTCCATACCGCCTTCGACGAGATCGAGCGGGCCTGCCTCGCCCTCCCCGCAGCGACGGCGGAGCAGCGTGCGCTGCGGATGATTCCGGCGGCGCGCGCCTGGGAGCAGGGGGCCGGCAGCGTCGACCGGGCGTTCGACGTCCTCGCGCGCGCGCTCCCGCTCGCCCCCGAGGCAGCGCCGCTCCGCGAGGAGCTCGGGCGGCTCGCGGCAGCGCACGGCGCCTGGGATCGGCTGGTGGAGATCCTCGACCGCGCCGTCGACGAGGCGACGGAGCTGACGCCCGCGGTGCGCCTCCGGCTCGACGCCGCGGCGGGGCAGGAGCGGGCGATCCAGGCCGGCGGATCGGTCGACGATCTCGCCGAGCGCTACCAGCGGATCCTCGCCCTCCAGCCGGAGTGCGCGGAGGCGCGCGTGCTGCTCGAGGTGCACTACCGGACGCGCGGGCGATGGGCCGAGCTGGCCGAGTTCCAGGAGCGGCGCCTCGCCGGCCCGGCCGAGCGGCTCCCGGGCCCCGAGCGGCAGGCGCTGTGGGCCGATCTGGCGCGCACCCGCGAGGCGCTCGGTCGCCCCGCCGAGGCGCTCGATGCCTGGTCCCAGCTGCTCGCCCTCGACGACCGATCCCTCGACGCGCTGCGAGCGTTCGCGCGGCTGCACGACGACACGAAGCAGTGGCCGCGCACCCTCGAGATCCTGGCGCGGCTGGCCGACCTCGCGCCGGCCGAGGAGGCGCGGGCGGCGCGGCAGAGGCGGGCGGAGATCTTCGAGATCGAGCTCGGTCTGCCGGAGCGGGCGGTCGACGAGTGGCGGGCCCTTGATGATCCCGCGTCGCGCGACGCGCTCGAGCGCCTCTACGCGCGGCTGCACCGCCACCGCGAGCTGGCCGACCTCCTCTGCCGTCGCTGTGACGAGGAGCGCCTCCCGCCGGAAACGCGGGCCGGCCTGCTCGAGCGGCGCGCCCGCCTTCACGCCGACGCGCTCGACGATCCGGCGAGCGCGGTCGCCTGCTGGCGCGAGCTTTCGGCCCTGCGCCCCGACGATGACCTCGTGGCCGCGGCGCTCTGCGAGGCGCTGGCACGGACGGGGGACCTGGCGGGGCAGGCGGGGATCCTCCGGCGGCGCATCGCCTCGGCGAGGTGGCGGAAGGCCGAGACCCGCGAGCTGGTCAACCTGCACCTGGCGCTCGGGCTGCTCCTGGCCGGTCCGCTCGCCGATCCGGCGGCCGCGCGGCGCACCCTCGACGAGGCGATCAAGCTTTGCCCCGATGATCCCGACACCCTCGCCCAGCGTGCGCTGATCCGCGAAGGGGGCCCGGACTGGGCGGCCTACGCGGACGCGCGGACGCGCCAGGCCGACCTCGCCAGCGACGGGACCACAGCGGCACGGGCGCTCTGCGAGGCGGGCCGGGCCTTTGCCGATCGGCTCTCCGATCCGGGGGCGGCCAGGCGCTGCTTCGAGCGCGCCCTCGAGCGCGACCGCGACCCCGCCTGCCGGGAGGCGCTCGCGGCGCTCGCGGCGCTCGATCGGCGAGGCGGCGACGACGCGCGCGCCGACGAGCTGGTCCTGCGCGAGCTGGCTGCTACCCCGAAGGAGGCGGTCGCCAGGCGCGCCGCCCTGGAGAGCGATCTGGCCGCCTCGGCGCTCCGGCGCGGCGACGGCGCGGCGGCCGGGCTGCACTTCCGGGCCGCGCTCGAGGCCGACGCGGGCTTCCTCGATGCCCAGCTTGGCCTCGCCGCGGTCGCCGAGGCGGACGGGCAGTGGACCGAGGCCGAGGGGCTGCTCGCCGGCGCCGCGAAGCGTCCCGGCCTGTCGCCCGGCGATGGTGCGGCGCTGTGGCGAAGGATCGCCGCGATCCGCGAGCAGCTCGGGCAGCTGGATCCGGCGCGCGAGGCGCTCCTCGAGGCCGCGCGCCTCGCGCCGACCGACCTGACCCTCCGGCTCGCTCTCGGCGACCATTGCTTTCGCGCGGAGCAATGGGCCGATGCCGTCCGGTACTTCTCGTCGGTGGCGAAGGAGCCGGGGGTGCCCACCCACACCGCCGCGGAGGCCTCTTGCAGCGCCGCCCAGGCGGAGGTGAAGCTCGGGCACTCCGAGCGCGCCGAGGCGCTCTACCGACGGGCGCTCGAGCTGGCGCCCGATCTCCTGGCGCCGCTGGCCGCGCTCGCGGCGCTGGCGGCCTTGCGGGGCGACCTGGCGGCCGCCGCGGAGCTGCACGAGCGCCGCGCCGAGGCGACCCCCGATCCGGCGGAGCGCTCGGCGCTGCTCGAGGAGGTGGCCGATCTGTTTGCCGACGAGCTGCATGATCCGGTGCGCGCTCGCGCGGTCCTGGCGCGCGCCGCCGCCGCCTCCCCGTCGGGGAACGAGCGGATCCTGCGGCGCCGGTTCGAGCTGGCGCGCGAGGCGGGCGACCTCGGCGAGGCGATCCAGCATGGCGCCCAGCTGATCGCCCGGGCCTCCAACCCGACGGTGAAGGCCGAGCGCCTGAAGGCCGCGGCGGCGGTGGCGGTCGCCGCCGGAAGGATCGACGAGGCGCGGACCTGGCTGCGCGAATCGGTGGCGATCGATCCCCACGATGAGCCCTCGCTGGTCGAGCTGACGCTCCTGCCGCCCGATCCGGCGGGCGAGGAGGCGATGGCGAAGCTGCTCCAGCGCACCCTCAAGCGCTTGCCGATCCCGGAGGCGGAGCAGCGCGGGCTGCGGGCGCGACTGTGGAAGCGGCTCGGCGAGGCGCGCGGGCGGCTCGACGATGACGCGGGCGCGATCGCCGCCTTCGAGCGCGCGCTCGAGATCGACCCGTCGCTGAGCGCGGTGCGGGGCGAGCTGGTGACCCGCTACGACGGCGCGGCGACCCACGATCCGGTGGCGCGCCGGCACCTCGCGCTCCTGATCGCCGAGCGGCCCCTCGATGTGCCGTCGCTGCGGGCGCTGGCGAAGGTGGAGGCGCGGCGGGGGGACGCGCTCCGCACGCGCCGCCTGATCGAGCTGCTCGCGGTCGCAGGCGCCGCCACCGACGAGGAGCTGCGGGCGCTCCGCCGGAGCACCCGCAGCCGGCCGCCCGAGGAGGACTGGCCCGGCACGCTCCAGGAGGCGGATCATCAGCGGCTGGCGCACCCGGAGGCCCGTCCCCTCGGCGGCCTGTTCGAGACGCTGTGGGAGGCGGTTGGCCCGGGGATCCCGGCGCTCCCGGCGCTGGCGGTGACGGCGGGTGACGCGCCCGCGAAGGCAGCGGGACGCGGCGTGGCGCAGCTGTTTGACCACTGCGCGCGGGCGCTGGGCAACCGGCGGAGTGTGCTGGTGGTGCGGTGCGAGGTCGAGCCGGGGATCGCGCTTTCGGCGCGGCCACCGACGGCGATCGTGCTGGGCGCGCGGCTGGCGGAGGGGCGGGTTTCGGTCTCGCTGCGCTTCCTGCTCGGGCGGGCGCTCGAGATGGCGCGGCCGGAGTATGTCCTCGGCGCCGCCCTCCCCTCCGACGAGTTCCTGCGCCTCTTCGGCCCCTTCCTGCGCGCCTTCCATCCCGTCGACGAGCGCGCCGCCGCAGCGGAGGTGGCGCGCTGGAGCCGCGAGCTGCCAGGGCCCGTGGCGCGGCGCCTCGACGAGCTGCTCGCGACCCACGCCGAGACCGGCTTCTCGACCACCGCGTGGCGGCGCGCGGTGCAGCACACCGGCAACCGGGCCGGGCTCCTCCTTTGCGGCGATCTGGTGGCGGCCTGCGCGATCCTGCGCGCCGAGGGCGACGAAGCGGCGATCGAGGATCTGGCCCGCTTCGCCGCCTCCGACGACTACGTGGCGCTGAGCCAGAAGCTCCTGTGTGAGGTTCCCTAGCGGCAGCGGCAACGGCAACGGCTCGCCCCGACTCCAAGGAACCGCACCCGAAGCTCAAGCTCGCGCGCAAGCTCGCGGGTGCTTGACAGCGGAGGGGGTCCTCTTGCTGGCTCTTGCTCGTCACGTAGTCGTAGTCGTAGTCGTAGTCGTCCCGTCCGCGGCGACGGCAATCGAACTTCCTCCCGCAACAAATTCCTCCTGCCGACCGACCACCCTGGCCACGCAGGAGGATGCCCCTGCTGGCCTACCAGAAGCTCGACGTCTATCGCCGCGCCATCGAGTTCCTCGCCCTTGCGTCGCAGATCGCGACGAGCGCCCCAGGGGGAACTCGTTTCTCACCGATTAGCTCAAACCTGCGGCGCTCTCCATCCCCTGGAACATCGCCGAGGGAGCGGGCCGGTTCGGAGCGCCGGATGGCGCCCGCTTCTACAGCATCGCCCGGGGCTCCGCGATGGAGTGCAAGGCGATCGTGGATGCCTTTGCGGTCCCGCAACTCGCCTTGGAAGACACCCGGCGACAGGCCATGGAGTTGCTGACCCGCATCGTGGAGATGCTCACGCGCTTGTGCCGGAGAGGTGATCCCCCGCGCGAGAGTGCCCCTGAATCGACTACGACGACGACTACGACTACGACTCCGTGAGCGGAGGGACCCCCTTCTCCGTTACGCACCCCAAGCTCGCCGCGCCGTTGACGGCGGCGACGGCGCGGTCGTAGACTCGCGGCGCATGTATCTCGGCAAGGTCATTGGCACCGTCGTCGCCTCGCAGAAGTACGAGGGGCTCGAGGGGAAGAAGCTGCTGGTCGTCGCTCCGGTGAACCACCGCCTGGAGCCGGCGGGCGAGCCGCACGTCGCGGTGGACACGGTGCGCGCCGGGACGGGCGATCTGGTCTACCTCGTCGGGTCGCGCGAGGCGGCGCTGGCGCTCGATCCCTGGTTCGTGCCGGTCGACGCGGCGATCGTCGGGATCGTCGATCAGGTGGACGCCGACGGCACCACGCGCCCGCCGCCGCCCGAGTTCCTGAACACCAGGAAGCGCGCATGAAGATCTGCCGCGTCAAGGGGACCGTCGTCGCCACCGCGCACCACCCGGCCTTCGATGCGAAGAAGCTGCTGGTGGTGCAGCCGCTCGACGAGCTGGGGGTCGAGAAGGGCGAGAGCTACCTGGCGGTCGACACGGTGCAGGCCGGCGCGGGCGACATCGTGCTGGTCGCCACCGAGGGAACTGGCGCTCGCCAGATCCTGAAGCAGGGGCCGATCGTCCCGATCCGCTCGCTGGTGGTGGGGATCGTCGACCAGGTGGACGTATTTGCCTAGCAGCGCCGACCCGAAGACTTCAGTGGCTTGCTCGAAAATCCGCGCGAGCAACGCGCGGCAGGAGGGAGGCTCGCCGGGTGGGGGCTTGCCCCCAGGATCGATTGGGGGGGGCGCCCGACCTGGGAGGGCGGGAAGGCCCTCCCCTCAACAGGTCCAGGTGGACGTGCCGTGAGCGAGTCGCGCCTGCGGGCCGAGGTGGCGGACTACGCGCGGCGCCTCCACGCCCGCGGCTGGGTGGCCAATCACGACGGCAACCTCACCGCGCGTCTCGGGGAGGGGCGCTACCTCGCCACGCCGACCGCCACCTCGAAGGCGGCGATCGACGGCGCCTCGCTCCTGATCGTCGACGAGAGCGGCGCCCGGGTGTCGGGGAGCAAGAAGCCGTTCGGCGAGATCGGCCTGCACCTCACGGTCTTCCGCGCGCGGCCCGATGTACATGTCGTTGTACATGCCCACCCGCCAACGGCGACCGGGTTCGCGGTCGCGGGCGTCGGGCTCGACCGGCCGATGATCGCCGAGGCGGTGGTGTCGCTCGGGCCGGGTGTGCCGACGGTGCCGTTCGCGGCGCCCGGGGAGGCCTCGTGCCGCGCGCTCGCGCCGTTCGTCGAGAACCACGACGCGGTGCTGCTCGCCCACCACGGCGTGCTCGCCTGGGGCGCCGACGTGGAGCAGGCCTTCCTGCGCCTCGAGCTGGTCGAGCACCTCGCGCGCGTGGCCCTGGTGGCGCACCAGCTCGGCGGCGTGCGCCCGCTCCCCGAGTTCGCGCTGGGGGCGCTGCTCGAATCGCGCAGGAAGGCCGGCCTCGGCCGCGCCGCGAGCGCCGCAGCGACGGAGAAGGCCCCGCGGGCGGTGATCGCCTGCGCCCCGCCGCCGCCCGGCTCCGACGTGGTCCTGGTCGAGGACCGCCGGCCGCGCGCGAGCGCGATCGCCAGCCCCGGCGACCTTGCGACGATCATCCGCCAGGAGATCGCCGCCGCGCTGAAGAAGTAGGCCGCAGCCGCCGCCAGAAGCGGGGCCTGCAGCGTCAGGTGGAAGCCGAGCTGGTTGCCCGCGTGGGCTCCTCTCCTCACCGCGGAGCGGGCAAGACGTGGAAGCCCTCGCGCCGCGCCGCGAGCCCGAGACGGCCATCGAACGTGTGGAGGACGCCGCTCGGCGCGTCGCCCGCGGACCAGGCCAGCGCCGCGCCGAGCTGGAGCGCATCGGCGGCGCGCAGTGGATGGAGACGAAGCAGGCGGCGAGCCCCGGCCTTGACCGCCTCGACGTCGATCACCACATGGCAGGTCCGAACCAGCTCATCGAGGCGCTCCTCGGCCACCGCCACGGTCCCCTCCTCCAGCGCGCCCTCCCGGACCAGGCGGCGCAGCGCCGACACCACCTCGACAGGCGTGAAGGTCCAGAGCGCGACCTGTGCATCCTCGCCGAACCATCGGTCCGCCTCCGCCGAGCCAGACTGCCCGACCAACAGGGGGATGATCGCGGAGCTGTCCCAGAACCTCAACGTCCGTCCTCGCGCTCCGCGAGCAGGGCCGCGACCACGTCCACCCGGAGCTTCGGGCGCCTCCGCAGAAAGGCCGGGCCCAGAGCGCCCACCCCGCGCCGGATCGTCCCGCGTCGCTCCAGCTCGGCCAGCCGCTCCTCCGCGTCGCCGACGGTGAGCGACCCCGCTGGATCGATGCGCGCGATCACCCGGTCGCGATCCCGGATCAGCACCGACTCGCCGCGGCGCACCCGGTCGAGGTAGTGGCTAAGGCGGTTCTTCAAGTCCGAGATGTTGACGGAAATCATGGCCTGATCATGGCCCCTTGATAGGGGCATCACAAGGCCCGATTGACGCTGACGCGAGACCTACGCCTCCTGGCGCTTGCGCTAGAAGCGGGCCTGCAGCGTCAGGTTGAAGCCGAGCTGATCGGGCTTGTTGAACTTGCGGACCTGGCTGCCGAAGCTGTCCTTGGCGAGCGCGGTCTGGTTGCCGTCGTGGCTGTAGTAGAGGTCGAAGATCACCGCGAAGTACTCGAGGAAGTCGAGGCGCGCCACCAGCTTGCCGGCCAGCACCGGGATCGATCCCTCCTTCTCGGGGAGGATCGAGTAGTCGCCCTCGCCGCGCACCACGATCGTCGCCGACGAGCAGAGCGTGCCGCCGGCGTTGCCGCACAGCTGCGCCACCGAGCCGCCGGGCGGTGGGGTGAAGGTGGCCGGGAAGTCGATCGCCACCGTCGGGCCGAGGGTGAGGCCGATGCGCTCGATGTTGTAGTCGAAGCCGAGCGAGACGAAGCGGTCGGGGGTGACCAGCGAGCCCTTCGGAAAGGCCTGGAAGGGCACCAGCGACGGCTGGTTCTGGAGAATGAACTCGAGCGAGCGGTAGACCGCGTCGAGCTTGATCCGCGCCCGGCCGATCTGAGCGCGCAGGTTGATGTCGCCCGCCAGCGCGTTCTGGCGGACCGTGGTGTCCGGCACGTCCCCGCTCTGCAACGATGTGCTGGTGAAGGTGACCTCCGCCTGCGCCATCCAGTTGATGCCCGGCTTGTACTCCGGCTTCTTGAAGAACTGCATCGCCGAGGTCGGATCGTTCCGGTACAGCGAGTAGTCGATCGATCCCGACGGGGAGAGCCCGCGGAACAGCGAGAGCTGCAGCGACCCGCCGGCGGTGGCCACCGGGTAGTCGACGAAGGGCTTGTTGGCGGCCTTGACCTGGGTGGAGTAGAGGTTCTGGTTGGTGCCACGATAGAAGTAGCCGCCGTTGGCGTCGATCCGGAAGAGATCCTTCACCACGTCGATCGAGACGCCGCCGAGCAGGCCGTAGATCGCCTCCTGCTCGTTGACCTCCGGATTGCGGTTGAGGAGCAGGGTGGTCTTGAAGCCGAACCACGCCGCGAAGCGCTCGCTCGACCACTGCACCTTGGCGCCGGGTGCGGGCGCCGGGTTCACGGGGACCTGCGCCGTCGTCGGGAGATCGGGGTTGTACTTGAAGAAGATCGGCGAGCCGCCCCACGAGATGCGGTAGCTGTAGCCGAGGCGCATGCGATCGGAGCTGAGCGGAAAAGCGACCAGCGAGAGGTTCGATTTCGAGACGCGCGAGGCGTCGGGGTAGTAGGCAACCTTGATGTAGCTTCCGGCGTCGATCGACGAGAGGCTGATGTCGGAGACCTCGAGGAGGCGCAGCACCAGCGCGCCCTCGGCCTCGAACTTCTGCAGGGTGAGCTTCTTGTAGATCACCGCGTGGGTGAGGTTCTCGTAGCCCGAGTAGCGCGTGTCGTAGTTGTCGAAGAAGAGGATGCCGAGCGCCGACGGCTGGCCGATGCGAACGCCCGGCACGCTCGGGTTGGTCTCGCCCGGCTTCACCAGCATGTTCTCGTCGGTGATGGTGAAGTTGAGCCGGGTGTCGACGAAGTCGTGCCCGCGCGCGACGGATGACAAGAGCAGCGGCAGGGCCACTGCGATGGCGACTACAAACCGGGACATGCGCTCTCCTTGGGGATCAATTCACGGTGAGATCGGACGGTTCGCGGGGGGCGATGCTCCAGAAATTGAACGGTCCGCGGCGGCAGGTCCGCTCGACGCAGTTGGGCGCGAGATCCATCGCCGCGCAGTCGCTGCCCTTCACGCACGCGGTGGGCGGGTTGGTCGCCTCGTTCTGCCCGGACGAGTTGTGGAGCATCCCGACGACGGTGATCTTCCGGCCCTGCATCGCCAGCGGATCGAAGTCGCCGAAGGTCTTGCCGGGGAGCGCCACCGCGAAGGTGCTGAGCGTGCTGCACACGCCGTCGCCGAAGTTCATCCCGATCTGGTTGTACTTTCGCCAGTCGTCGACCTCCGGGTCGATCGGGCACATCGTGGCGGTGACCTTCACCGTCGCTCCCACCAGCCGGAGCAGGCGCAGGTTCTGCTGGCGGTCGGCCTTGGTCAGCTCGATCACCGGCGGGAGCAGCGTCGGATTCGGGGTGGTCTCGATGTGCTCCTGGAGCGGAAAGTTCAATTCGGTGAAGCCGACGAACTTGGAGATGTTGCCGCTCACACTGTTCAGCTCGCGCCCCGGCTCGATGTAGCGCGGGGGCCGTCCGAACGAGAAGATGTAGAGGTGATTGAAGCCGCCCTTGCCGGTCTTGGGGTCGTAGTTGGCGCCGGTGTCGGCGACCACGTAGGAGTTGATGAACACCGAGGTCACGACCAGCTTGCCGTCGCCGGTGGCGTGATCGAGGATCACATGGCGCTTGTTGAACGGTGAGCAGTAGGTGGCGGTCGGCGCTGCGAGATCGAGCGGCGTCTGCACATCGGGGATGGTCGGGTTGGCAAAATAAATGAGCGGCGAGGTCCCGATCGCGTGGCTGTCGGTGGTGAGCTGGGGCGGGTTGCGGAGCGGCTCCAGGGGCGCCTCTTCGAGCCACAGCGACGTGACCCCGTAGGCGCGCGGGAGGAGGAGGTGCTGGTCCTCGGCCACGCCGCCGGTGAGGCGAAGGGTGGCGAGCGGCGTGCGATCCTGTCCATTGCCGCAGCTCGTGGGCTGCCCGATCTTGTTGCCCGCGTAGGAGAGGTAGACGTCGACGTCGATGTCCTTTGCGAAGGTCTTCCCCTGGGCGTCGATCGCGCGGACATCGAACACCACCTCGGTCGGCGCCACCGGCATCCCGGGGCCCCCGAGCGCATCCGGCGCCGGGCTCTTCATCGTCACCGACAGCGACTGCAGGCCCGTCACCGTCGGCGCGATCTTCTGGTCGCAGGCAAATAGCGCGAGCGCGGAGGCCGCGAGGAGGGCAGGGAGTCGGTGTCTCATTGGTTGTGCACGATCCGCTCCTCGTGGGCCTCGACATCGAAGTCGAGACAGGGGAGCCCCGAGTAATCGTAATGGCGCAGGCAGTAGCTGCCGGGATCGCCGGGCTTCGCGGGATCGGGCTTGCAGACGTGCCCGGGGCCGCACACCCTGTCGATCTCCGACGGAGATTTCGCCGGATCGCAGGCGCGCACCTCCTCCTGGATCGCCTGCGCATCGTAGACGATGTTGCTGTTGTCCGACGCGGTGCAGCGCTTCGGAATCGAGCGGATGTAGTCGATCAGCGAGTCGCGGAGCGAGATGCCGGTGTTGAACTTGGTGGTGTTGCGCTTCAGCACATCGAAGCCGGAGCCGCCGTTGGCGATGTAGTCGTTGACGGCGGCGCGGTACTCGCCGTTCGGGAGCACCAACTTGCAGCCCTCGGGGTGCTTGAGGCAGTTGTCGCCGAGCAGCGGCGGCCCGTCCAGTGAACGATCGTCCTTGTGGCACTGGGAGGCGCGCACGGGCGCCTTGCCCGTCTGGGCGATCTCCTGGATCGCCGCGGCGTCGTAGGGGCCGCAGGCGATCCGCTGGTTGCAGTCCATCATGAACCAGAGCCCCGACACCTGAGACTGCGAGTTGCACCCGCGCTCCGACGAGCGATTGGCGATGAAGTCGAGCGTGTCGCGGATCTCGTTCCCCGAGAGAAACATCGTGGTGATGGTGTTCTCGAAGGGGAATACGTTGTACATCTGCTCCAGGTTCAGCGCGCCCGACTCGAAGTCGGCGCGGATGCCGAGCGAGTTGGTCATCCCGAAATCGGCCTCGACGCGGCGGCGGAGGCGCATCGAGGTCGCCACCAGGTTGCCGAGCTGCGAGTCGCCACCGTCGGGATCGGTGCGCCGCACCTTCGGGCAGGTGGCCTGATCGAGCGCGCACGGGACGACCGCGTAGTTCTGGGTCAAGTTGAGAGCGAGGTTCATCTTGATCTGGTAGGGCTCGAGCATTTTGGTCATCGCGGGATCGGGAGGGATCGAATCGTCGATCGGGATCAGCTTGTAGGTGTGCGACTTCACGTAGGACCGCCGGTCGTCGACGGTGGCGCCCTCCCCATCGGCGACGTGGACCACGAGGTCGAGGCGGCCGACGTACTTTCCGAAGGCGCCCGAGTGGCAGATGATGGTGTGGCCATCCGGCTTCCCGTCGGCGTCGTAGTTCGGCAGATCCTTCGGCGGGTTGAGCGCGATGTGGAGGTGCCCGCCGAAGATCACGTCGATCCCCGACGACCTCGCCGCATCGTTCTCGTCGGCCGCGTTGGCGGCGTTCATGTTGGTCTGGGCGGCCACCTCGTCCTCCTCGAGCCCCATGTGCGAGACGATCACCAGGAGGTCAACGACCGGGCGGAGCAGGCGCTTCGTGTCCGCGATCACCTGCTTCGTCTCGAGCTTGCGGAGGCCGAGCGAGTTGCCGCCCTCGACCAGGCTGTTCAGCGACGAGTGATTGCCCATCCCGATCACGCCGACACGCAGCCCGCCCGCGTTGAAGATCGCGAACGGGGCGATCACCTTGCGGAGCTTCGGCTGGGTGGGGTCGTCCGGGTCGGCGAAGGTGTAGTTGGCGGCGAGGATCGGGAAGCCGGCGAAGCGGCTCTTCATGAGGGCGAGGTTGGTGGTGCCCTTGTCGAACTCGTGGTTGCCGAGGACCATCGCCGAGAGGCCAAGCTGGGTCATCACCCGCATCTCGACCTCGCCCGCGAACTGGTTGAACACCGGCGCGCCCTGGAAGATGTCGCCCGAGTCGAGGTGGATGACGCGCGACGAGGCGGCCCGCTCGCGCTGGATCACCGTCGCCATTCGCGCCGCGCCACCGACGACGGCGATGTTGCCGTGGGTGGGCAGGAGGCCGAGGCCCTTATCGATCTGGCCGGGCGAGAACTGGTAGGGAAAGATGCGCGAGTGGAGATCGGAGGTGTGGATGACGGTGAGGTGGACGTCCTGGCCGGCGAGGTTCGGCAGCTCCGAGGGCGTCTTGGTGCAGCCCGCGCTGACGCCGAGGGCGAGGAACAGTACTGCGATGGTTCCCCGTCGAGGCTGCGTCCGCATCTTTTCTCCTGGCCGGCGCTTTCCGTATACTCAGGCGCGCCTCATGCTGGCAATCGAAAAGATCGCGCGGGCACTGGAGAACCCGAGGTGAGGCGCGCCAAGATCATCTGCACGCTCGGGCCGGCCTCTGCGACGCCAGAGCGGATCGGCGCGCTGATCGACGAGGGGATGGACGCCGCGCGGCTGAACTTCTCGCATGGCGATCACGACTTCCACGCGGGGATCGCTGCGCGGGTGCGGGCCGAGGCGGCGCGGCGCGGCAAGGCGGTGGCGGTGCTGATGGACCTCCAGGGGCCGAAGATCCGCATCGGGCGGTTCGCCCTCGGGGAGGTGGAGCTCGAGCCGGGCGCGGACTTCATGATCACCACCGAGGAGTGCCTGGGCGACGGTGAGCACGCCTCGACCACCTACGAGGGGCTGCCCGGCGACGTGAAGCCCGGCAACATCCTGCTGCTCGACGACGGGATGCTCCAGCTCGAGGTCGATCGCGTCGAGGGGCGCGAGGTGTACACGCGGGTGCTGATCGGCGGGACGCTGAAGGACAACAAGGGGTTAAACCTCCCGGGCGTGAACGTGTCGGCGCCCGCGCTGACCGAGAAGGATCGCGCCGACCTCGCCTTCGGGATCGCGCTGGGGGTCGACTTCGTGGCGCTCTCGTTCGTGCGCTCGGCGGACGATCTGGGCGAGGCGCGGCGCCTGATCGCGGCGGCCGGCAACGGGAAGAAGGTGCCGCTGATCGCCAAGATCGAGCGCCCCGAAGCGGTCGAGCGGCTCGACGAGATCGTCGACGCGGCCGACGGGATCATGGTCGCGCGGGGCGATCTCGGCGTGGAGCTCGGGCCCGAGAAGGTGCCGCTGATCCAGAAGCGCTGCATCGACGCGGCCAACGCGCGCGGGAAGCTGGTGATCGTCGCCACGCAGATGCTGGAGTCGATGATTTCGAGCCCGCGGCCGACGCGCGCCGAGGCCTCCGACGTCGCCAACGCGGTGCTCGATCAGGCCGACGCGCTGATGCTCTCCGGCGAGACCGCGAGCGGGCGCTACCCGCTGCTCGCGGTGCGGACGATGTCGCAGATCATCCGGGAGATCGAGGCCAGCCCGCGCTTCCGACACCTCACGGTGCAGACGCCGGCGCTCGATCTGCCGATCTCCACGGCGGCGGTGGCGCACGCGGCGGCGGTGGTGGCGAAGCAGCTCAACATCCCGGCGATCGCGGTGGTCTCGGGCGCGGGCGGGGCGGCGCGGCTGCTCTCGGAGTATCGGCCGGAGGCGCGGATCTTCGCCTTCTCGGACCGCCCGTCGACGGTGCGGCAGCTCGCGCTCTACTGGGGCGTCACGCCCGCGGCGGCGCCCACCGCGGGCAGCACCGACGAGATGCTGGAGCGCGTGGGGGAGGCGCTGAAGGCGGCGGGGCACGTGGTGGCAGGGGAGAGCGTGGTGATCACGATGGCGGTGCCGCTCGGGTCGGGGGAGAAGACGAACCTGCTCAAGGTCCACCGGGTGCGGTGAGCGGCAGCTACTTGCAGAGGCCGTTCACGCACACCTGACCGAGCAGGCACTTCGTGTTGCAAGCTCCGCAGTTGTTGGCGTTTGTGGCGGTGTTGACGCAGCTGCCGTTGCACAGCTTCGTGCCCTGCGGACAGCCGCACAGGCCGCCGGTGCAGACCGTGCCGCCGCCACAGGTGCTGTTGCACGCGCCGCAGTCGCCCCGTCGCTGTTGAGGGTCGATCCACCCGGATCAGGGGTTGCGGACGCAGTCGGCGGTGAAGGGAATCCGCGCGCCGAGGTCGATCATCTGGAAGTCGCTGACCAGGATCTTGTTCAGGTCGTTCGAGCCGAGAAGGCCGCTCCATTTCGCCTTGGTGAAGCGGTCGTGCTGGGCGGTGAGCGCGATGTTGCCACCGTCGCTGAGCATGATCCCGTAGCGCTGCATCGCGCGGGCGACGGTGCGCGCGCCCTCGTTCGGCAGGCTGGCGAGCGCGTAGTCGGCGCGCAGGCGGAGGCGGGCGCCGTAGGGGGGCGCCGTGGCAGGCCCGCTGGTGGCGAAGCTGGAGTGGGTCGCGGGGTGAACGTACATCTTTTTCTGGATGCGGTTGTTCGGGAGGATGAAGCGGATCGCGTGGGCGATCGATCCCGCGGCCACCTCGTCGGCGGTGAAGAGGAGCGGCGCCATCGGGAAGCCGGCCGCGTCGGCGCTGGTGCACTGCTCGCCGCGCCCGTTGTCGGGGTAGATGCGATTGAGATCCCACACCGCGAGGCAGCCGCCGTTGAAGGTCGCCCCGTTGATGTCGGCGCGCCACATCTCGTAGAGCTTGCGGGTCGCCTGGTGGACGACGATCAGGTGGCAGTCGCCGTCGCTCAGGCAGCGGTAGCCGTCCTCGCCCTCGATCGCACCGACGGCGGGGATGGGCACCGGGACGTGATCGCAGTCGGGGGCGAAGAAGTCCTGGGTGGTGGTGAAGGCCTTCAGCGGAGTGGCGGCGTCCGCCTGGAGCACCTGGATCGAGAAGTCGATCTTCATCGCCCCGGCGCCCCACCCACCCGCGCCGTGCAGCCAGGCGATGGTCGCGCCCGACATCGGGTCGAGCAGTGCGGCGGAGATGTCCCGGGTCCACGGCGCACCCGGGGGAAAGTACCCGGAGGCCGCACTGCCACCATCGGGGGCGGTGGTCGCGAGATCGAGCACGATCCCGGCGAAGTCTCCGTTCGCAGCCGCGCCGTCGCCAGCGCCACCATCGGACGAGGCGCTCTGGGAGCATCCGCCGGAGCAGCCGACCACGAGCAGCGCGAGCGAAGCGGCGAGGGTCGAGATCGAGTGGGTCATCCGGGGAATGCTAACGGGTTCCCTCGCGACCGTTCTCCTTTTCCTCCGTCGCTCGAAATGGCGGGTAGTGTGCGGGCTGTCGAGTTCCATGGCTACGGCGTTGCAACGGCGACGGTTCAGGCCCGCGTCAGCGACGAGAGGAGCTACGGGATCGAAATGATCAGGGTTTCGAGAACTCGATCGCCCTGGGCAAACCCGGGCAAACCCGCGGGTGCTTAACGGAGAAGGGGGTCCCTCCGCTCACGTAGTCGTAGTCGTAGTCGTAGTCGTAGTCGTAGTCGATTCAGGGGCATTCTCGCGCGGGGGATCACCTCTCCGGCACAAGCGCGTGAGCATCTCCACGATGCGGGTCAGCAACTCCATGGCCTGTGACGTCGAGCTTCTGGTAGGCCAGCAGGGGCATCCTCCTTTGTGGCCAGGGTGGTCGGTTGGCAGGAGGAATTTGTTGCGGGAGGAAGTT